>JAUQPG010000039.1 GCA_030550495.1 Candidatus Bipolaricaulota bacterium
CAGATGCTCTGGTTAGCGTATCGCAGCAGAGCAGTCCGTGATTAGCGGGCGGAAGGGTATAGTCCAGACGAAGTCTGGTGGCGGAGGGAGGGGGACTCGAACCCCCAGGGCCTTGTGGGCCGTACCGGTTTTCGAGACCGGCTCCTTAGCCAATTCGGTCATCCCTCCACAAGCTTCGCCAGCCATGGGCCGGCGAAGATGAACGTCAAGCGAAGCTTAGAAGCCTGGTACGCCCGGCTGGATTTGAACCAGCGACCTTCGGCTCCGGAGGCCGACGCTCTATCCACTGAGCTACGGGCGCATAAGCTAGGAACTTGAGCCTTGCCTTTGCCAGCCTGCGGCCGGCAAAGAGAAGATAAGCGAAGCTTGCAAAGTCTGTGCATACTAAATTTTAGTGCGTGGCAGCTAAGCATGCAACTGGGAATCAAAACGATCTTACCGGGATCGGACCTGCACTGTTGACTCTAACGACAGGGGCTCCTGTGTGCCCTCGCCTGTGGCAACGATAGCATTGCCCGTGATCGTGAACGACCCGGCCTTCCCACTCGCTATGACGGTGTAGCTGTGCTCTAAAGTCGCTCCCGCAGCCAGCCCCAATTGCGCGGTTCTCAGACTCGACCCCTCAGCAAGCTGAAACTCTTCGGGAAGGCTCTCGCTGATCAGCACGACCCTCAGATCGGCTTTCGCCGTGACTTTCACAGTGATAGTGAACTCTTGGCCGGGCTTTAATGGCGTGAGCACGGTGCGGCTGAACTGAATAAACTCGTTCTCGACGGTGTCAGTGCGCGGCTTGGGCTGCACCGGTGGCGGGGAGAGCAGCTCACAGCCAAAGAGCACGAAAGCACCAAGGACGATAAGACCTATAAAAGCGAACGTTCGGAAGTTAATCTGCATAGAATTTCAGCAGCGCCATGCGCTGCCCAAACAGTGCAGGCGAAGCCTGCTGGCGGAGGGGGTGGGATTCGAACCCACGGTAGAGGTTTTAGCCCCTACAACGGATTAGCAATCCGTCCTCTTCGACCACTTGAGTACCCCTCCGGGTCTCCAGGGGATATCCTAGCAGAAGTTGGCCCTGCAATCAAGCCCTTGACCCAGTCTGCTAGGATCTATATAATCGGGCTTAGCTCTCCGAGCTGCCCTCCCTACGGAGAGGCTTCTCTATGGGGGAGCAGCCGTACCGTGGATAGACCACGGAATACCCAAGCTTTTGGGTATTGTGGGTCGGGTGCGGAAACGCCCTGGCCTCCCCGTGCTTGGAAAGGAGGAGCTCATGAGCCTATCATTTCTTGTTCCCCGGTCCTTCTTCGTTGGTGTGTTTATTGTTTTGGTTGTTGTCGGTGGCGTCTCCCAGCAGCAAGGAATAGAAGTTGTTGATGCTTTAGGGCGCGTGGTGCGCTTCGAGAGGCCCCCGGAAAGACTCACCCTTGCGGGCAAGGGCTCGTTCATGCTCATCGATGCGGCGTATTTGTTCCCCACCGAAGCACGACAGAGAATCGCAGCTTTTGCTGGAGCTGCACAGTTGAGTGTAGATTGGCTAACTCTCATTGACCCGACCTTCCGTCAGACGAAGACTCTCTTAGAATCTCAAGTAGGTCCAGAGCAGATCGCGGCGACGAAGCCTGATGCTGTCATCCTCAGAGCTCTCGAGTCTACGAAACTCGGCCCAGGCGTCGAGCGCCTCGGAATCCCCGTTGTCTACGTCGAGCTCGAAACTATCGAGCGATACCTGAATGATCTTCGCATCCTTGGGCAGATCTTTGTGAACTCAAAGAGAGCTGAAGAACTTGGGGCATTTTACGCGGAGCGCCTGGGGCGCGTGGCGCAGCGGACAAGAGAGATTCGCGAGCGACCGCGCGTGCTCGTGCTCAATTACAGTGTGCGCGGGGGAACGGTCGCGTTCGAAGTGGCTCCGGTTAAGTGGATGCAGACGCAGATGGTCGAGCGAGCTGGTGGAGATCCCATCTGGACGAGCACCGCACAACCTGGGGGGTGGACCGTCGTCACTTTCGAGCAGATCGCTGCGTGGAACCCCGATATCATCTTTATCATTGACTACAGCGGAGACGCACGCGTTACAATCTCGAAGCTCCGACAAGACCCGCTGTGGGCCTCGCTCAAGGCTGTCAAGAACAATCAGATCTACGGGTTCCCCGGAGATTTCTACAGCTGGGATCAGCCCAATCCCCGATGGATCCTTGGGCTGAGTTGGCTCGCTACGAAGATCCAGCCTAAGCTCTTCTCAGATATAGACATACTGAGCGAGCTGCGCGCGTTCTTTAGCTTGTACGGGCTCAGCCCTGAGACAATCCAGACAAAGATACTTCCCGTGCTCAAGGGTGATCTTCCGTAATGACACCGGCGCGGCGCTGGGGGAACAGCTTCTGGGTATTTTTAGGGGTTGCAGTGCTTGCGGGCATGGCGCTGGCGCTCTTCGTCGGGCGATACCCTCGGCCGTACTTTCTCTCTCCAGCGTTGCTTTATGAAGACGAGCTTGCGCGACAGGTGCTCTTTGGGTTGCGTCTTCCCCGTGTCTTAATGGGAGCAGTGTTGGGGATGGCGCTAGCTGGGGCAGGCCTGGTCTTGCAGATGATCTTCCGCAATCCCTTGGTCGAGCCTGGGTTCTTGGGGATCTCGCAAGGGGCGGCCTTCGGCGCCGCGTTCAGTATCCTCTTTCTCTCGAGCTTTCCCATCGTCATCGAAGTGATGGCAACGGCCTTTGGCCTGCTCGGTTTAGTCTGTTCGTTTCTGCTGGCGCGCTCGCTGCGCTATGGGGAGTGGCACTTACGCTTGCTCTTAGCGGGGATTGCCGTGTCAGCGCTCCTTGCCGCGGGCGTAGGGCTTCTCAAGTATCTTGCCGATCCGTTGCGAGAGCTGCCGGAGATCACGTTCTGGCTGCTGGGGGGATTGTGGGGCATCACTTGGGAAGATTTACTCTATGTGCTGCCGTTTGTGATTCCGGGAGGAGCTCTGTGCGTGCTGATGCGCTGGCGCCTCAATATTCTCTCTTTAGAGGATGAGACGGCGTTCTCACTTGGGGCTTCACCAGCGCGCGAACGCGCTCTTATATTAACTGCTGCTGTGGCTGCTGTTGCTGCCGTTATCTCTGCGGCAGGGCTGGTGGGCTGGATCGGGCTGATTACTCCGCACATAGCGCGGCGCCTTGTAGGTGCTGAGGCCCACCGAGCTCTGCCCGCAGCGCTCTTGCTCGGAGCGCTCCTCACCGTCGGGTGTGATACGCTCGCTCGATCTCTTCTTGCTGGGGAGATCCCCTTAGGAATCCTGACGTCGTTCTTTGGTGCTACGGGCTTTGCTGTGTTGATGATGCGAAAGCTATGATCGCTCTTGAGAGAGTCTCTTTTGGCTATGAGAGTACGCCTGTGCTCGACGGGATCACCGTCGAGATCCCCGCGGGGGTGACGGCGCTCTTAGGCCCTAACGGCGTGGGGAAGACAACGTTGCTGCGAATCATTCTAGGGATTGTACGCCCCCAAGCAGGGAGGGTCTGGATCGCTGGGCGGCCACAGACGAGCTATTCCCGGCATGAGCTGAGCCGGCTGATCGGCTTGGTGCCGCAGAATGAGACTATTACGTTTGATTTGTCGGTGCACGAGTATGTGTTGTTAGGGCGAGCGCCTCATTTGCATCCGATCGAGCTTCCTGGCCCAAGAGATCTCGAGGCTGTCTTGGATGTCTTAGACTCGTTGGGGATACTCGACCTGAAGGATCGCGCAGTTTCGTCGCTCAGTGGTGGGGAACGGCAATTGGTGATCATCGCGCGAGCGCTGGCGCAGCAGCCCAAGATTCTCTTACTCGATGAGCCCACAGCTCATCTGGATCTTGCCAATCAAGCGCGGGTCCTCCGTCTGCTTCGCGCTCTTGCTGCTCAAGGGCTCTCCGTGCTGCTGACAACCCATGACCCGAACATCGCGCTCGCTGTGGCAGACTACACCGTGCTGATGCGTCGCGGGCATGGCTGCTTGGCTGGACCGACACGAACTCTCCTTACGGCCGAGAACCTCTCGAGTGTATATGGGGTGCCCGTCGCCGTGCTCTCTGTCGATGGGCATATATTTATTCGGACATGATCTATGTGATCACGGGGCCGCGGGGCTCAGGGAAGACGACCTTCTGTCAGCGCTCTATCGAGCGGGCTCGCTTGTGGGGATGGCAGGTGACGGGGATTGTAACAGTGGGAGAGTGGCGCCATGGGGAGAAGCTGGCGCTCTACGCTCATGATCTTTGCCGTGGGGAGCGGCGTCTTCTCGCGCGGCGCCCGAACGCTCGCGAGCCCTGGGAATTTGTGGAAGAGACGCTCGCGTGGGGCAACGACGTCTTTGCTCGTGCTGCCCCCACAGACTTACTTGCCGTTGACGAGCTTGGGCCGCTGGAGTGGATAGAAGGGCGAGGCTGGACAGCAGCTTTTGAGGCGATAGATTCGGGGCAGTATCGCGCTGCTCTTGTAGTAGTTCGGCCGGAGCTGGTAGAACAAGCCCGATCTCGTTGGCCTCAGGCTCAGGTCATTGATGTTACTGAGCAAGCTTCGCTAGACTTCGTCTGGACTGTACGGTGTGCCGCCGGAGGCGGCACAAGCTTCGCTTGACGGTCATCTTCGCCGGCCAGAGGCCGGCGAAGGCAAATGGTGCAGGCGAAGCCTGCTGGCGGAGGGAGAGGGATTCGAACCCCCGGCGCTCATCGCGCTACGGTTTTCAAGACCGTCGCCTTCGTCCGCTCGGCCATCCCTCCGGGATTTTTATTATAGCAAACTCGGTTGACGCGCGAAAGTCGGTGGCTTAAGATAAACATGACGATGGCGCGGCGAACCTTCACGCTCTTGATAGCCTTGGTAGCGCTCGCGCTCAGCCTTCCCGGGGCGCTCCTGTTCAGCTCCCGCATAGCGCAGGAGCAGGAGCGCGAGTTTTTACGGAGCAGCGAGTGGATGGCAAAGAACTTCGCTGATCACGTCTGGCTCCAGCTGCGCTCGCTCCCTTCTGAAGACCTTGGCAGACTTCGCGCGGTCTTCAGCACGATGGTCGAAGAATTCGTGGTCATGGACCCGGTGATCTATGCCCAGATCGTCTTGGATGGGGAGCTGATCGCGCAGCATCAGCACTTGGGGGATGCCCCCCTAGAGCGTGTCCTGGCGTTGCCAGAAGGAGGAGTTCTTGCGCGCAAACTCGAGCGCAAACGGTTAGAAAGCGGGTTGGAGTATCTCGATATCTGGCGTGCCCTGGAGCCTAAGCCAACAAGCGAGCCCGTCACAAGTTATGTGCGGCTTGGGGTCTCGCTGGCACCCCTCAGAGAAGCGACGTCTGGGATCTATCAGCTGGCGCTGCTGTGGGCTGCAGGCTTTGCGCTCGTGATGGGCTTGGGAGCGTATCTTAGTTGGCCGTGGTGGCACGCTGCGCGTGGGCTTCGCCCGCTTGAGCGGGCGAAGGCGTACGGTCCAGGCGAAGCCTGGACTTTCGGACAACTTGTTATTGATGACCATGCGAAGGAAGTCCGGCTCAACGGGGCGACACTTCCCTTGACCCCGCGGGAGTATGCGCTCATAAAACTCTTGGCTTCAGAGCCGGGGCGGGTCTTCTCAGCTCAGGAGATCATCGAGCGGGCCTGGGGCACGGAGAAGTTCGTCTCTTCCGAGGACGTCAAGAAATATATCTATCTGTTGCGTCAGAAGCTCGAGAGCGATCCCCAAAACCCCACGGTGATCGTCACCGTGCGGGGGTTTGGGTACAAGTTCGTGCCGCCTGCCCAATAAGAACGTTCTGATCAGGCGTTTGACCGTCACGGCACCGGTGCGGCACCGTCGGGGCATCGTGCCGGCTCCTCTCTTCTATTCACACAGCTCCAGCGCCGTGCTACAGTCTCTCGTATGAAGCACGTGAAGCCTTTAGGAGCTCTTGTCATTCTTTCGATAGTGCTCTTTGGGCCGGCTCAGTCCCAGTCATCGCAGATAAGCGAGTTGGTAGCCCTAGCAGATCAGACGGTCGAGCTGACGCAGCTGGTTCTGCAGCATGTATCGTTTGCGTTCTTTGCGCTCACGGTGCGGGACGCGCAGTGGCACGCCCAGAGCGCTATCAATATCTTAGAGGGGCCGTCATCGCCGCGCTACGACCCCAAGTACGGGGCACAGACGGCCACCCCTGGGGCGATCTCCCAAGCCAAGGAGCTGGTCGAACGCATCAAGCAATCGGAGTTCGTTGGCGATCTCGAAGCTGCCGGAAATCACTTGGTTGTCTTTCTCAGCGCTGCTGACGAGAAGATCGTCAGCGGCAGAAGCAGTAATAACATCGCGCAGATCCGTGCCCAAATACAATTGGGGCTGGGCTTTTTGAAAGCTGCGCTCGGCTGCGCTGACGACCCGCTCTCCATCGGTGGAGCCCGCGCCATCCAAGAGTATTTGCGCAAGCGACGCTGAAAAAGAGAGCTGACAATCAATGGGTTCGAAAGTTCGCAAGATTAATTAAAAGGAGGCACCATATAATGAGCAAATTTGCGAAATTCGCTCTGTTGGCAACATCAATCGTCGGATTGACGGTGGGCTTTGGCACGAACGTCGCCCTGCTTGGCCAGGGCGGGACGGTGAGTGTCAGTATTGTAGACTTTGCGTTCAATCCCAAGACGATCACTGTGCCGGTGGGCACGACTGTCCGTTGGACAAATAACGGGAGTGCTCCCCATACCGTAACGAGCACGAGTAGCCCCAAGGCGTTCGATTCCGGCACGCTCAACCCTGGGGAGTCGTTTGAGTTCACGTTTAAGACGGCGGGGCAGTTCCCCTATCGCTGCGCGATCCATCCATCTATGACTGGGATGGTCATCGTTGAACAGAAAGAAGAAGTCCAAGAGTTCGCGCTCATTCATAGTCTCGCCCAGAGCAAGATCTTTCCCGAAGTGATTACAGTCAGCAAGGGCATCAAAGTGCGGCTCTTCAATACTGCTTTGGACGGGGTTCACCCCTCAGTAACGATTAGCTCCGACGAAGACGGCAAGAACCCGGTCTTTGGTGTGAAGCCCTTTGCTGTTAACGTGGGGCAGCTGACGACGGTCGAGTTCACCCCTGACAAGGCCGGGACGTTCTTCATCAGCCATCGGCCTCATGGGCACAATATCATAGGCAAGCTCGTCGTCAAAGAGTAGCTCAAGAAAGGAGGTGAATCGGCGATGCACAGGAGACTCACCATAGCTGTGATTGGTCTGCTGGCAGTGGTGGCGGCCTATGTGGTAGGGCAGTACGGAGGCGAACCTCCAGCCCAGCAACCTCCCGCTCCTCCCCCCCAGCAGCCCACCGCTGGCGTGGTCTTCACAGCGGTATTGACCACAACCCAAGAAGTTCCCACGCCCACGGTGTCAACCCCAGTCATTGGGGCAGGGGTCTTCTACTTCGACCCAGCGACGAAGACCCTGAGCTTTACTATAGCGTATCGCGGGCTGAGCGGAGGTGCGACGGCAGCACACTTCCATAGCGGGGCAGCTGGAGCAGCCGGACCGGTCTCCCAGACGATCTGTGGGGCACCCGCGCCGGCATTGCTTGGGGCCTGCCCCGCCGGCACCAGCGGCGTGCTGACGGGAACATGGACCGTACCGGACGCTTTGGTCCCGACTTTGCTCGCTGGTGGACTGTACGTGAACATCCACACCGCAGCGAACGCCCCCGGTGAGATCCGCGGGCAGATCAACCCTTTGTGAGAAGCTCTCCCCACGGAAGGTGCGGGAGATCTCTTCCGTGCCTTCCGTGGCCCTTTCTGTGATTCCCATTTGACAAAGCCTCTCCCGTCAGTTATCTTACTGCATAGGTGATATCTCCCTATGCAATATGTCTGGATCCTCCTAGCCGCAGCAGTGGTCGTCTTGGGTGCGGTCTTCGTCCTCACGAATCAACCGGCAACAGTAGTAGATCAACAACTCAGGCTCACGCTCGTCGAGTGGAAGATCACCCCCGACACCATAGAGCTGCGCGCTGGCCCAGTGCGCTTGGTCGTCTTCAACATGGGCTTTCAAGCCCATGCCCTGGCGATCATGGACATGAATCGCAGGGTGATACGCCAGTTGGAAGTCGTGCCCGCCGGACAGATCCGCACGTTCTTAATCGAGCTAGAAAGGGGAGAGTTCATACTCTATGACTCTCTGAACTGTCGCGATCCCATCCGCGGGGCCTGCGAGAGGAAGACCATGGTCAGCAAGATCATCGTGCGATGAGAGCATGGGGCTAGCCATCGGCACTCTGCTGGCGCTGCTGCTCAGTGTGAATACTGAAGAAAGAGTCTGGGTGCTCTTGCACGGGGTTGGGGGCT
This sequence comes from Candidatus Bipolaricaulota bacterium, assembly GCA_030550495.1. Lineage (GTDB taxonomy): Bacteria > Bipolaricaulota > Bipolaricaulia > RBG-16-55-9 > DRXL01 > JANXCC01. The sequence goes on from JAUQPG010000039.1 coordinate 8,295, forward strand.
CAGGGCGCGATTGGCGTTACGTCGTTCGAGAGCTAGGTCAAGTTGAGCCCCTGGTGCTCCGGCCCTCGCTGCCCAACCGGGCGGGACTCTTCTCTTGGGCGGAGAACGTCGTGGAATTCTTCGCGCAGAGTGGCTTGCTAGAGCGCGAGGATCGCAGCGTTTACATCGTAGCCCACAGCTTCAGTGGAGCGGTCGTGCTCTTTCTGCTGAGGACGGCTTACGAGCTCGCCCATCAGAATCTATCTTCTCTAGAAACTCAGTTAGTCTGTGCTCAGGTGCGCGGGCGTGCTGCCAGGGCGTGCCAGCAGATTAAATCGGGCTGGCGGGCTCTCTTAGCCGATCCCCAACAAGCACAGCGCTGGGTGCGTGTCGCTTGGAAGATCGAGCACGTCTTTCTCTATCATCCAGCGCTGCGTGGCGCCTGCGGCGCTGATCTTGATTTCTTGGGGCTTGGCGGCGATGCCACGGCCTCGCTCCAACTCTTAGAGCAGCTCCATGACTTCTTCTATCTGCCCATCGCCCATATCACGTGGGACGGCCAGGTCACGATTACGAATCTCTACGGGGGCAAAGCGTTCATGATCTCGCTCTGCGGTTTCTCTGCAAACGACTCCATGCTCAGCTACGAGCAGCAGCGGCTCGCGCGCGAAGCCCCAGGGTATCGAGAGCTCTTCTTTGATCGTCGTTCGCACTTCGACTTTGCTTTCAGTCCGACTGCGGGGCGACAGCTCGCTCATGCCCTGCGAAAACTCTCCCATACTCAAGAACTCACTGGAGGTGGACTATGACCAATTTCGTGGGCGTGGATCACTTCAACATTGACGAGCTCTTAACCGAAGAGCAGAAGCTCATTCGCAATACGGTGCGGCGCTTCGTGGACGAAGAAGTCATGCCCATCATTAAGGACGCCTTCGAAGCCGGGCGCTTTCCCAAGGAACTCATCCCTAAGATCGCTGCTCTTGGGTTGCTCGGAGCAACGCTCAAAGAGTACGGCGGCGCGGGAATTGATTCGATCTCGTATGGGCTGGCCATGCAAGAGCTCGAACGTGGCGATACGGCGATTCGCAGCTTCTGCTCGGTTCAGAACGGGCTTGTGATCTATCCCATCTATACGTTTGGGAGCAAGGAGCAAAAGGACTATTGGCTGCCCAAGCTCATGCGCGGCGAGGCCGTGGGCTGCTTTGGGCTCACGGAGCCTGAGCACGGCAGCGATCCCGGCGCCATGGACACTGTCGCAGAGCGCGACGGAGACTCCTTTGTGCTCAACGGCGTCAAGAGCTGGATCACGAATGCGACTCTAGCTGACGTAGCAGTCGTCTGGGCCAAGCTCGATGGGGTTGTGCGGGGCTTTCTCGTCGAGAAGGGCACGCCCGGCTTTACCGCCGTCAAGATCGAGCACAAGATGTCAGCGCGGGCTTCCGACACCGGTGAGCTCTATCTCAATAACTGTCGCATTCCCAAAGAGAATATGTTACCTGGGGCCGAGGGCCTGAGGGCTCCCTTGATGTGTCTCAATCAAGGGCGGTATGCGATTGCCTGGGGGGCTATCGGGGCGGCTATGGCGTGCTACACCGAGGTCGTCGAATACGCTAAGCAGCGCATACAGTTTGACAAACCCATCGCGTCGTTCCAGTTGGTGCAAGAGAAGCTCGCGGATATGCTCACAGAGATTACGAAAGCCCAGCTGCTCTGCTTGCGCTTGGGCCAGCTTCGAGACGCGGGCACGATCAAGCCCGCTCAGATCTCGCTGGCTAAGCGCAATAACGTGGCGATGGCGCTGCAGATCGCGCGGATGGCCCGCGATCTGTTGGGAGCCAACGGCATCACTCTAGACTATCAGACCATCCGACACATGCTTAACTTGGAAAGCGTCTACACGCTCGAGGGGACGCATCATATTCAGACGCTGATCTTGGGCCAAGATATTACGGGGATCTCGGCATTTAAGTGAGCTATTTGACGAGGAAGTGCAGGAACATCCCGGCGGCAACCATCGTGCCGATCACGCCGGCGACGTTAGGTCCCATGGCGTGCATCAATAAGAAATTTCTGGGGTTGGCTTGCTGGCCTAAGACCTGAACGACCCGCGCCGACATGGGCACGGCTGAGACCCCGGCCGCGCCAATCATGGGGTTGATCTTCTCTTTCGAGAAGAGATTCATGATCTTGCCCATCACCACGCCAAACGCTGTCGCTGTGGCAAACGCGACAATCCCCAGAACAAAGACTAACACCGTCTGGGGCTTCAAGAAATTGTCGGCGGTCATCGAGCCCCCAATCGAGATCCCCAAGAGAATCACCAAGATATCCATAAACGCTTCGGCAGCTGTTTTGGAGAGTCTTTCTGTGACTCCGCACTCCCGCAGGAGATTGCCAAATAGAAAGCACCCGACTAACGGTGCTGCCATCGGCACAAGCCAAATGATCACTGTCGCGGCGATGATGGGAAAGAGAATCTTTTCGCGCCGGGAGACCTCGCGGAGCTGAGGCTTCATATAGATCGCGCGCTCGCTCTTGGTCGTGAGGGCTCTAATAACTGGGGGCTGAATCAAAGGGACCAGAGCCATATACGAATACGCAGCCGGGGCTGTGGCGGCCAGCAAGTGCGGCGCGAGCTTTGCCGTAAGATAGACGGTCGTTGGGCCATCAGCACCTCCAATGATGCCGATGCTGGCGGCCTCCGGGAGCGTAAAGCCCACCAGAAGCGCCATCACAAAGACGAAGTAGACGCCAAACTGCGCGGCGGCCCCCAAGATAAGCGTCTTAGGGTTGGCGATCACAGGGCCAAAGTCGGTCATCGCTCCAAGCCCAATGAAGATCAACAACGGCAAGACTTCCGTGGCAATGCCGACAGTATAAATCTGCGAGAAGAGCCCGGTTGACTCAGCAAAGAGCGGCGGGAAGAGATTGACGATCATCATGCAGAAGCCGATGGGGATTAACAATAACGGCTCCCATTTTTTCGCTATGCCCACATAGACGAAAAACGCCCCAATCACGAAAGCGACAACATAGCTTCCGGGGAATGGCCCCCCAGTCACAAAGCTCACAAAGCCCTCACCGATGGTCATGACAATCTCTGCTCCAGCTTACGGATGATGGCGCTTGCTCCTGCGAGAATGGCTGCTAACAGGCCCAAGACAAGAAAGACAACTCCAAAGCCGGAAAGCGCAATCCGAGCAACAGTTCCCCAGTCGATCATGCTCAATATTCGAGGACAGCAAGCACATCAGAGGTCTTGACAGCCTGGCCCGGAACGACTCGGATCTCTTTCACCGTGCCAGAGACTGGAGAGACGATAGCGTTCTCCATCTTGAGGGCTTCCAGGGTGCAGAGGGTGTCGCCTTCGTTGACTCGGTCCCCGACTTTCACGTGGACCTGGAGGATCTTCCCGGCCAGCGGGGCTTCCACGATCTCTTGTGCCATAAGCAATCCTCCTCGAAGCCTGGTTTTAGAGATTAATATTAGGATATTTCTTCCAGATTTTCCAGGGGCAGCTGCCCGGCGAGACGAACTTGTTCTCTAATAGATCCAGAGCACGATTGATGTACTTTCTCGTATCGTGGGGCATGATGATATCATCGACGCAGCCGCGTTCTGCGGCACGATAGGGGTTCTCGTAGAGCTCGCCGAACTCTTGGATTCTCTTGGCTCTGGTCTCTTCAGGGTTTGCAGACTCTTTGATCTCGCGGGCGAAGATGACGCTTGCGGCGGTCTCGGCGCCAACAATAGTAATGCGCGCCGTTGGCCAGGCGAAGACAAAGTCCGCCCCGATCGATTTGTCGAGCATCCCGTAGTGGGCTCCGGCATAGGACTTGCGCACGATGATAGATATTAACGGCACGGTTGCATTGGCCCAGGCAAAGAGCAACTTCGCCCCATGGCGCAAGATCCCCGCCCACTCTTGCTGGGAGCCGATCATATAGCCCCCGCAGTCGACGAACGTCACAATGGGGATATTAAAGAGATCGCAGAACCGAATGAAACGTGCCCCTTTGTCGGCAGCGTCGATGTCGATGGCTCCGGCGGCCCACAAGGGCTGATTGGCCCAAATCCCTACAGGGCGTCCGCCAAAGCGAGCAAACCCCGTGATTGCGTTCTTGGCGTGATGCTCCATGATCTCAAAGAAATATCCGTCGTCCACGACAGCCCGAATGACTTTTTTCATATCGAAGGGCTTGAACGGCTCGTCGGGGACGAGCTCATCGAGCTCTGGGGCCTGGCGATCGGCGGGGTCGTGGGTCTGGATGCGGGGCGGACGCTCTCTATTATTCGAGGGCAGAAACGAAAGTAATTCTTTGGCTTTATCTATGGCGTCTTTGTCGTCTTGAGCCACGATATGGGTCTGGCCGGATTTGACGGCGTGGGCCTTCCAGCCGCACAGCTCTTCCAGGGTTATTTCTTCGCCAATTTGCGTCTTGACAAACGCTGGCCCGGCAATCCCCAAAAAGCCCGTGTCACGCACCTGGATGAGAAAATCCTGCATGACCGGGTGATAGGCCTGCCCACCCAAGCATGGGCCCATCAGCAAGGCAATCTGAGGGATGACCCCTGACGCGAGCGTCTGGGTGCGAAAGAGCTTTCCGTAGGCTTCGAGAGTGTCTATGCCCTCCTGCAGGCGGGCCCCGGCGGAGTCGTTCATGCCGATGACAGGCAGGCCTTTCTCCATGGCGAACTGGATTGCGTAGGTCTCCTTAAAACCGTGATACTCGCCGAACGTTCCGGCCATGGCCGAATAATCTTCCGAGAAGGCCACGACCGGACGCCCGTTGACCTTGCCAAACGCGGTGATGACCCCTTCCGCGGGGATTTGGGCTTTATCCATGCCAAAGTGCACAGTTCTGTGTTTTATGTGCATCCCGATCTCGGTGTACTCGCCGTTATCGAAGAGATACTCTAAGCGTTCACGAGCGTTGAGTTGTCCGGTTTCCTGGCGCTTTTTCAAGACGGCGGGGTCACCCATCTTGAGGATTCGTTCGCGCTCTTGCTGCAGTTCTCTGTACAGCTCTTCTTTCTTCTTGTAGAATGTCTTCATAGAGGGCCTCCTTGGTGCTAAGCCGGTAGTGTCAGCTTACGATATTAGGGCGTTCAACGCAACAATGTGGTCGGCATTACCGACCGAAGAGTCTTCGCCAGCTAGACTCTGAGCGATAAGACTGGCGAAGGAGGAGATCGTGAGATATCTTGGGGTTAGCGCCGTTCTTTGGGTATTGGTCGGGAGCGGTGTGCTGGCGCAGCAGGTCCCTCGTGGCTTTTGGGGGGAAGGTTTGTTAGGGGCGGAGATAGGCGCGGTCATCGGCGGGGCTATAGGACTGGGCACGGTGCACACCGCATGTATGCGCGTGGAGCAGAGTTGTGACCCGCTCTATAAGTTAGTTTTCTTACAACAACGTATTCCTATCGAGGACGATCCGTTGTCGATCATTAGGCTCAATTCCCCGGGGTTTCAAACGGTGAACATGGGGCGGGGGCTGGGGGCCTTAGCTGGGGTGGCACTGGTTGGATTCATGCGGCGGGTTGAGGGGAACATCTGGGCAGCGTTCCTAGCCACTCAAGCGTGGGTCGCTGCAAGCCAACAGATCTTTCTGTTAAAAGCCCCG
>JAUQPG010000040.1 GCA_030550495.1 Candidatus Bipolaricaulota bacterium
TAACGCGATAACTGGAACGACGACGCTGCTGAAGCGTTATCTCTAATGCTACATATGGAGCATCGCGTAGATTATCAGCCCTGTCACCGAGACGTAGAGCCAGAGGGGAAACGTGACGCGGGCAATCTTCTTATGTTGGGCAAAGTTACCCTGGAGTGCGCGACGCACCGTGATGATGACGAGAACGGGCATGAGAGCAGCCAGGGGCGTGTGCGTCCATAATATAAAGAAGTAGAGCGGGCGAGCTGGGCCGGTGTAGGGCGTCGGGCCGGTCAGCGCATAGCGAATCAGATATAAGACAAGAAAGAGCACGGACAACGCAAACGCCATCACCATGCACCTCTTATGGTGCTCGCGCTGGCCGCGTTTAATACAATAAAATCCCGCTAAAATGAAGATCGAGCTGGAGAGATTGAGCACAGCGTTTGCTGGGGGGATCCATTCGATCATATCCGGGCATCGAGAACGAGCAGTAAGAAGACCAGGGCGAGATAGAGCATCGAATAGAGAAAGAGCTTCTTCCCTCCGGCGGGGCTAGGGAAGCGCCAGTCTCGCCACGCCAGATACGCGAACCCAAGGCCAAGTATGCTCACTCCTCCAGCGTATACAGCCCCGGTCACCTTCAAGGGATAGAAGAGCGCCAAGCTTATAGGCAGGAGCGCCAGCGTGTAGAAGAAGCTTCGGCGGCGCGTGACGCGCTCACCGTGCACCACGGGAAGAATGGGAAGGTTCGCTGCTCTGTATTCTTCGGTGCGTCCGAGAGCTAAAGCCCAAAAATGCGGCGGCTGCCAGAGCAAGAGAATCCCAAAGAGCACAAGCCCTGGAGCTTCGATCTGTCCTGTAGCGGCAGCCCATCCAATGAGAGGAGGCATCGCGCCGGCGATCCCGCCGATCTCCGTGCACCACGGGGAAGCGCGCTTCAGCCAACGCGTGTACACGAACGTATAGAACAGAATCGCAAAGAGCGCCAGGTTTGCTGCTAAGAGATTTGCCCCTAGCGCGAGCACAGCAAACGAAGCGAGCGTGAGCGTGACTCCCCAGAGCGCAGCCGAGAGGGGCTGCACGCGCCCGGCGGGCAAGGGCCGCGTGCGCGTGCGCGCCATGAGCGCGTCCACATCGCGATCGATGAGACAATTGAAGACTCCCGCAGCCGAAGAGGCCAGTCCCGTCCCCGCCAAGGTGATGAGAAAAAGCCCCAGCGAAAAATCTTTCGCGGCGATCCAGAACGCCGCTGCCGTCGTCACCAAGACTAAGAGCGTGATGCGCGGCTTGGTGAGGGCAAGGTAGTCTGAGAGCGTCTGGCGCAGGGCGGTGCGTTGAGCGACGGTCGTCATAGAGCTTGCGCCTCCTGGGAAGCTAGGACAGAAACTCTGGCGGGCCAGCTCCACACCGTCAGCACGATTTGCGTTCCCAATAGTGCCAACGCACCGGCAAGATGGAGCATCGCTATGATAGGGTTGAGCAGCGTCCAGACTGTGAGCGCTCCAAGGGCAATTTGAGCCAACACCAGCGCGACCGAGCCGATCCCTAAGACCCTATAGCCCGACTGAATAGCTCGCGCTGCTGGGAGAGCAACAGCCCCCAAAACGATCAACGCGAGGAGCCTATGTGACCATTGGTGGGCGATAGGGCTGATAGCTAAGTTCGGGAAGAACGTCAAGAAGGGCCACAGAGGCAGGGCTAGCCCCGCTTGGCTGTGGCGCACATACGCCCCAAGCAGTGCTTGGAGATAGATCAAGATTGCTGAAAAGAGCGCCCACCGATGCGTCCCGGCGTTCTGGGAAAAAGCGAAAGAAGTACGCGGATGCGCCTTCGTCACGAGTATAACGAGCAGTGCGAAGAGCAAGACTCCTAATCCAAAGTGCGCTGTAGAGACAGCTTTTGGCAGTTCGAGCAAGACCGTTATACCTCCGAAGATCGCGACAATTATGACTAGAGCTAGCGCCATAGTCGCCAGCCAGACGAGCGTCGGTTTATCGCGCTCGCGTCGCCATGCGACAAGTGTCATTGCTAGGATGCTAAGGCCTAGGATTACAGCAAAGAGCCGGTGCGTCCATTCGATCACCAGAGCTGGGTCATCGAGTGGAGGAAGGAGTTGCTCTTGACACAAGGGCCAGTGTGGCCCGCAGCCCATCCCCGAATCCGTCCCACTCACGATATTGCCAAAGAGCAGATGCCCAAACGCGACCAAGACCGTGATAATACTTAGACGGCGAAAGAGCACTGAAGTCTGCATACTAATTCAGCGATGGGGGCTTCTCCTCTGACTGCGACGCTCTCCATGCGCGATAGAGCAGATACCCGATGATCCCCAGGGCGATGAACGGGATGGGCAGCAGAATATACATCCCCCACGCAGTGGGGCCGAGCGACTCGAAGATGCTCTTGCGTAGCTCGTGATCAAGCAAGATCGTCATCAGAGTCATGGTCGTTTACCTCCCGAAGAACAAGGCGCGCACATCGAAGACGTAGCCGCCCTCGGCCATCACGAACGCTGCGAGCGCCAAGATTAAGAGCGGGGGCAGCAGGATCGCGTATACGAGACTAAGCCGCTCAAAGCGCACATGCATGAAGTAGCTGACGATCAGCCCAGCCTTGAGGAGCGCAAACGCCGTGATCAGAAACCACGCGAGTTCCCTTGGGCGCACCTCAAAATAATCGACTAAGTATGACGTCGTGCTCAGAAGAAAGAGCAAGCCCCATACAACGAGATAGACTCTTATCGGATGATGCTGCTCGCCCGAGTGCTCCATAGTCTTGTGCCCCCCTTCAGAAGAGATAGAAGAACGCGAAGATGAAGACCCAGACTAGGTCGACAAAGTGCCAGTAGAGCCCAGCGATCTCGACGCGCTGGTATCCAATTTTTTCATAGGCGCCGCGCAGCACTTGGGATGCTATTGTTGCTAGGTAGATCACCCCCGCGGTGACGTGCAGGCCGTGAAAACCCGTGATCATAAAAAACGAAGACCCAAATTGGGGCGCGCCCATAGGGTTTGCCCAGGGGCGAAAGCCCTCGCGAATGAGCTTGGTCCACTCGAAGGCTTGCATCCCCACGAATGTCAGCCCTAAGAGCGCTGTCAGTGTAAGAAAGAGCGCGGCTTTGGCGCGATGGCGCTCGTAGCCGTATTTCACGGCAATAGCCATCGTCCCGCTGCTACTGATAAGGACGAACGTCATGATCGCAATTAATAAGAGCGGAACCTCGCTCTCCCCGATGTGCAGCGCGAAGACTTTGGCTGGATCGGGCCAGGGGAGCGTCGCGCTCAGCCGCGCCGCGGCATACGCCGAGAGAAACGACCCGAAGACGAACATGTCGCTGACGATGAAGATCCACATCATCGCTTTGCCCCAGTTGACTTTGAACGTCTGCTGGTCGGATGACCAATCAGCGACCAAGTCGCGGAGCCACCGGGGCCAAGTCTGAGCTCGATCTTCGAGAGATCGCGTCTGTTGCGCCATAGTGCACCTCGCTTGCTATGTCAGCACGATCAGGGTAAAAAGCACCAGCCAGACGACGGTGAGAAAGTGCCAGTACGTCACGAATAATTGGAATCGTTCGCTGGAGCGCACCGTCGCGGCAGCGACGATCAACCCTCCTAACAGATGGAGCCCGTGCACAGCTGTCACGAGATAGAAGAAGCTGCTCGACGGGTTGGTATCGAGAAAATAGCCGAGCTTGTGCAACACAAACCACGCCCATATTTGCCCGAACAAGAAGAGTGCGCTCAGGACCGCCCCGGCGATGAAGCTCACTCTTGCGCTGCGCGCGTTCCCCCGGCGCTCGCTCATGCGCGCCCACTCAAGAGCAGCACTGCTCACGAGCAAGATCGCTGTATTGACCCAGAGCAGCCCCGGCTTGGGCAGCGAATGCCAATCCGATGACCCCATGCGCACAACGTACGCGCTGATGAGCGCCGCGAAGATCATCGTTGCTACGGCGAGAAAGAGCCAGAGCCCCACTCGCCCCGGCGTGATGAACTCTCTATAGCCGTTTGAGCCGTGATTAGCGATCATACTGTTCGTGCCGTTCCCGCGGGAACCGTCGGTGTTGCGGGAACGTTCTGGGGGATGAAGTCGCGTTCTGCCCCAGGGACGCTGTAATCGTACGCCCAGCGATAGACTGTCGGTGTCTCTGCGCCCCAATTGCCATGCGGTGGCGGCGTTGTCGGCGTCTGCCATTCGAGTGTCGTCGCGTGCCACGGATTGGATTCGGCGCGCCGGCCACGCACCGCGCTCCAGATAAGATTCACTAAAAAGACCACTTGTGCTGCACCAACGATCAACGCAGCGATGGTGATCACGATATTGAGTCCCGCTGTCTGTGTCGGCAGATACTGTAACGCTTCAAAATCGAAGTACCGTCGCGGCACACCCAGAATCCCCAGCAAAAACATGGGGAAGAAGATCATATACGCACCCACGAATGTCACCCAAAAGTGCAGCTTCCCCAGCGTCTCGTTGAACATTCGACCCGTGACTTTGGGGAACCAATGATAGATCCCGCCAAAGATCGCCATGAGGGCTGCAACGCCCATCACCAAGTGAAAGTGCCCCACGACGAAGTACGTGTCGTGCAAGGGGACGTCAGCGATGACGTTGCCCAAGGGCAATCCCGTCAGACCCCCAATGATAAACGTGCTGATCCAGCCGATGCCAAAGAGCATCGGGGTATTGAACTGGATCTTACCCCGCCAGAGCGTGAGCAACCAGTTATAGACTTTCACAGCTGACGGGATCGCGATAATCAAGGTGCTCACGGCGAAGAAGAACCCAAAATACGGGTTCATGCCGCTTACAAACATATGATGGGCCCAGACGAGAAACCCGATGACTGCGATAGCGGCCATAGCGATGACCATCGCTTTGTAGCCGAAGATCGGCTTGCGCGAGTGCGTCGCGATGAGCTCTGAGGCGATGCCCATAGCTGGAAGGATGACAACGTACACCTCGGGGTGGCCGAAGTACCAGAATAAGTGCTGGAAGAGTAAGGGGTTGCCGCCCTCCCGGGGAAGTTGTTGTCCAAAAAGCGTCACTGCCGGGATGAAGAAGCTCGTGCCCAGGAGATTATCTAACAAGAGCATCACCCCGCCGACAAAGAGCGCGGGAAATGCTAACAGCGCCATAGCTGCGCCGATGAAGATTCCCCACACACTGAGAGGCATCCGCATCAAGGTCATGCCCTTGGTGCGACATTGCAAGACGGTCGTCACGTAATTTAACCCGCCCATGGTTGCTGAGGCAATAAAGATCACGAGCGAGACGAGCATCAGTTTGATGCCCCAGCCCGATCCCGGTGCGGCGTTGGGGAGAGCCGACAATGGGGGATAGAGCGTCCAGCCTGCGCCCGTCGGCCCGCCCGGCACGAAAAACGCCGCGACAAGCACAATGACCGAGAGCAGATAGACCCAGTAGCTCAGCATGTTTAAAAACGGGAAGGCCATGTCCCGTGCCCCGATCATCAACGGGATGAGATAGTTCCCAAAGCCCCCGAGCAAGATCGCCGTCAGCAGATAGACGATCATGATCATCCCGTGCTGGGTCAGTATTTGATAGTACGAACCGGGGTTGAGAAACCGGAACTCCCCGGGGAAACCCAGCTGCAGGCGCATCAGCCACGAGAGCACTAGCCCCACCAATCCAATGAACAAGGCCGTTACAGTGTACTGGATGGCGATGACTTTGTGATCCTGGCTGAAGATATATCTCGTCCAGAAGCTCTGATGGTGGTCATGATGGCTCATATTTTTGCTGCTCCTCCTCACGGTTTGACAGTTGCAGCGACGGTGGGTTGCTTGGCCAGCCACTCTTGGAATTTTTCTAGGCTTTCGACGATGACCGGGCTGTGCATTCTATGATGGCCAATGCCGCACAGCTCGGCGCAGACGGCCTGGAACTTGCCCGCGCGTGTGGGGACGAACCAATAGTGCGTCACCATGCCGGGGACAGCATCCATCTTGGCACGGAAGTGCGGGATGAAGAAGCTATGGATCACATCTTTGGAGCGTATGTGGAGCAAGACCGGACGGTTAACAGGCAGATGTAGCTCCGTGTATGAGAGGATATCGTCTTGAGCAGCGGGATCAGCGATGTCTACCCCAAAGGGGTTCTTAGGGCTGATGAGCTTGGGATGAGCTCTGCCGAGCTTTCCATCAGGGCCAGCATAGCGATAGGTCCAGCGCCACTGCTCTCCCACTACTTCGACGATCATCGCGTCGCGCGGCGGGCTGATAAAGCGCGAGTACGCGAACAGCCCCGGCGCAAGCAAGATAATAATCCCCAACGCCGTGATCCCGATGAGAATCTTCTCGATCTTGGGATTGTCAGGGATAAACTGAGCGCGCTCCTGCTCGCGCGCGCGGTAGCGCAAGATAAGATACGCTAAGAACAGATTGAGCGTCACGAACGCGATCCCGATTACACCCAGCGTGATGAGCAGCGCTCCGTCTATCTCGTTCCAGTTAGACGCCAACGGTGTGAACCACCAGATGCCGCTGGCTACAAGGGCGAGAGCCCCCACGACGATGAGGACTAGCACCACGGAAGCAAACACAGGCATAGGAGCTGGTCCTTTCTCTGGCTTTTTGTACGAGTGATATACATCATATATTGAATTGACTTAGGCCAAACCTATTATAATAGCTCGCTGATCGGGATGCAATACCATGATGAATATCATACAAAAGTGATCAATGTCCGATCACCAGCGATTTGAATTCTCTGAGGGAGTGGTGCTATAATGATCGTCAACTTTGGGGCTAAAAGGGTGTGAGGCGTTTATGGCGGAGAAGGAGCCAGAAATCCCTGAGGGGGAAGGGCGCTTCCCCTGGTGGATCTGGGTCGCTATTTTAGCGTGGCTCGTCTATGCGTTTCTGATCGGGCCGTTCGCCCTGACAAGCCCGCGCGGCTGAGCACGCTCAAGGAGGGGGAAGCATATGGGCGAAAGAGCTATCAAATTATGGTTCTTCTCGTCGCTGGTCTGGCTGGCGCTGGGGCCGCTCATCGGCGCCTTGATGTCATTACAATTCTTGTGGCCGGATGCCCTGAACTTCTTGGCAGACTTCAACTTCGCCTACAGCAAAGCCCGCATCTTCCATACGAATTTGGTCATCTACGGCTGGATCGGGATGAGCTTTATCGCTGCGATTCTCTACATCATCCCCAAGCTCTGCGGCACTGAGTTGAAATACCCCAAGCTTGCCTATTGGGCCGGCTGGCTGTGGAATCTCGCCATTCTGTTAAACTTAATCTTGATCTGGGCGGGGATCGTGGGCAACCCCTGGCTCTCGATCCAGCCCTATGAGTACGCCGAGGCTCCATTGTTAGTAGATATTCTCATTGTGCTCTGTGCTGTCGCTATTATTTTCAGTGTGCACACAACAGTGCTCGCGCGCACCAAGCCCACGCTCTACGTCTCGGTGTGGTATCTGTTGGGGGGGCTGTACACGACGGCGATCACGTATCTTGTTGGGAATTTTCTCGTTCTAGGGTTCTCTGGCTTGGGCAATCAGATCATTCACGCCTGGTGGCTGCACAACGCTGTGGGTCTGTTTATTACGCCCTTGGGGCTGGGCATCGCGTACTATCTCATCCCCATCACGGCGCAACAGCCGGTCTATTCGCACAGATTGGGCATTTTGGGCTTCTGGACGCTCATGGCGTTCTACCCGGGCACGGGGCTGCATCACTTCTTGCAGATGCCCATGCCCACGTGGATTGGCGAGTTCGCTGTGGTTAGCTCGGTCTTGCTGGCGATCCCCGTGCTTGCCGTCGTCGTCAATCACCTGGCGACGCCGTCTGGGAATTGGCGCAGGATCTTCGATTCCTTCCCATTGCGATTTGCGATCTTCGGCTCGGTCTATTATCTCTTTACGTGCATTCAGGGGCCATTCCAGACGACCCACGCTGTGAACTGGTTCGTGCACTTCACCGAGTGGGTGCAGGCGCACGCGCACTTGGCGCTCACCGGCGCGTTCACGTGCTACGGGATCGCTGCGATTATTTATATCTTCCCGCGCCTGACGGGCAAGCAGCTCTACAGCCGAACGCTCGCGAACTGGGTCTTCTGGATCATGGCCGTCGTCTTCCCCTTATTTTATCTAGGGTTCACGCACTCCGGGCTAGTCACGGCCATCAGCGTCAATATCTTGGGCAATACTATTTATGAGACGATCTCGGCGGTCTGGCTGGCGCGGCTCTTTCGGACTCTTATGGGCGCAGGGGTCGTCTTGGGCTTTTGGCTCTTTGGGTACCTGATCGTGCGGTCGTTGCAAGTCGGCCCGCAGTTCCAGGAGGGCATGAACGAGATCGCTGAGCCTGAAGGAGCTCGCGTCAAGAGGAGAGTGACGGCGTAATATGGAGCATCAACACCAACCGTGGCAGGCCCCCGGCGAAGCGTCAGCGATCTATTGGGTCTTAGTCGTTCTTGTCGGCGCTGGGCTTTTAGCGTTTATGCTCTGGGCGCTCTATGGCAAGCTGCGCCCAAGACGATGGACAACCACGGGGTATCACGCGCTGGGAGCGTTAGTGATCATCATGACGCTGTTTACGCTCGTGCTCTATATTATCCCTGCCCATCAAGCCCAGCAGATCCCCCCTACAGCGCGCGCGTGGGATTGGAAGCCCGGTGAGACGATCAAAGACCCTGGCGGCTCTGGGCTGGAAGGCGAACCGTATCGCGGGTATTTGGTCTATCTCGCGAATGGTTGCACGTATTGTCACTCGCTCTATTTGCGTCCTGAAGACCTGAAGACGGGCTGGGCCGAGGGCGCCAAGCTCGATGAAGTCTCCCAGATGGGGGATTTCGTGCACTACCCATTCACGATGCTGGGCACGCAGCGCGACGGGCCAGATCTCTCGATCATCGGGCGCAAGATCCCCGATATGAAGTATCACATAGATCACTTGGTAGACCCACGAAAGTTCAAACCCAAGTCGGTCATGCCGACGTATCGCTATCTGAGCGAGCGGGATTTGCGTGATCTTGCGGCGTTCTTGGTGAGCTTGGGCAATGAACCCCAAAAGCTGCGCGCAGGGATTGCGCCGACTCCGCCGCCGACTGAAGACCCACGCATCGCCAAGGGCAGAGAGCTGTATAAGAGCGCAGGCTGCGTCGCGTGTCACAGTGTGGACGGCTCGCCCAACGTCGGCCCCACATGGAAAGGGCTCTATGAGAGCGCAGTCGCGGTCGTGCTGCCCGACGGCACTGAGACGACGGTTATCGCCGACGACGCGTACCTTCGGGAGTCTATCGTGCAGTCAGCAGCCAAGCTCGTGAAAAATTTTCAGAACGTGATGCCCAGCTACGAAGGGCGCTTCACCGACGAAGAGCTCCAAGCGTTCATTGAATACATCAAGAGTTTGCGCTAAAATTTTTGTACGGAGGTAGATGACAGTGAGTCATTCACACCGATGGGTTTTGTACGGGTTTGTTTTAGTTTTCGTGCTCGTTTTTGTGACGGCCTGTGGCGGAGGAGGGCAACAACAGACACAGCAGCCGGCATCGCAGCCATCGCCACCGACAACGGAGCAACCAGCTCAACCGCCTGCGCCAGCTCAATCTGAGGAAGAGCAGCTCATCGCACGGGGGCAGTATCTTGCGACGTCTATCGGCTGCACCGCGTGTCACAGCGCCGATGGGACGACACTAGTTGGCCCAACTTGGAAGGGCCTCTACGGACACGAGGTCACAGTTATCTTGCCTGATGGCACCGAAACGACGGTCATCGCCGATGAGGAGTACCTGCGCGAGTCTATCTTAAACCCGAACGCGAAGATCACCAAGGGCTTCCAGGCTAATCTCATGCCCATCTATGAGGGGCAGCTGAACGAAGACGACCTCAAAGCGCTCATTGAGTACATCAAGAGCTTGAGCGGCGAGCATTCGCACGAGTGAGCTGACTTCTCCTTTTCAAGAGGGAGGAGCTGGGGAGCCCTATGGACCCAGTAAATTGGCTCGGTATTCTCTTGGGGATTGGGGCATTGGCGCTGATCGCGTTGGCGGTCTTCCGCGGTGAGTTGCGTGAAATAGAGAAGCCCAAATATGAGATGCTCGGTCAAGAGCCGCCTCGCGAGACCAAGCCCGCGCAGCCTGGCCGGCTGGGCATTGAAGACCGCATCATTCGACTAGGCTTAGCGACTGCTAGTGGGTATTACGCCTCACGATTGAGCTGGGGATCAGTATTAGGGCTCGTGCTCGCCGTGCTGGCGTTCTATCTGGGGGTGACGGCGCTGATCGCTAGAGATTATCTCTATAAGATTTTGAAGCTCGACACGCGCCTGCCAGAGCATCGCGTGTGAAAAAACCTATTTTGTCGAACAAGCTGGACAATCTTGAGCTCGTCTCACGATAAGCCTGGCTAGTTCCCATTAGGATCAGCCGCAGCCATAATGAGCGGAAATCTCATAAGCCTTCTGGGGGAAAGATCAAAGGGGCATCCGTCTTGACGCGCACGCGGACTTTGCTTGCCAGCGGGAAATGCGTCCCTGCGGGCTGGAGGCTGCGCACGGCCTCTCCGGTTGTGAGACGCACGGTGATGAGCTGCATGCCGCCGCGATAGCGCCGGGCGACGACGAGGCCTTCACCCTTCCCCTTTGGCCCCCTCACCCCTGCCCCCTCTCCCGTGGGTGAGCCACGGGAGAGGGGTGGCGTAGCCGGGGTGAGGGCCTTTGCCCAACTCACCCGCGACCGCCTAAGACAGCATCTCTATAGTGTGCTGCTGGGCTTCAACTGGAAGACGCTGCTGCCGTCATATCACGTGCGCTATGAGAACCGCGTGCTCTTGGCGTCCTTAGAAGCCCTCATCGCGCGCGATGGCCTCAACGCCCATCAGTCTGTAACCGCGACGCTGCCTCTCATCACAAGCTTAAGCACACGACAGAGCCTATCGCTCTTCTATCGGCGTATTGAAACAGACTTTATTAGCCATCAGATCGAGCTAGGGTGGCACGGCAGTTGGAAGGTCTTTCAACATTGGTTCGAAATCTCGCTGTGGGGGGTGACTTCAACGCGCACCGGCCAGCGTATCTGGGAGAACAGTTTGGGGTGGCGCGTAGGCATAACAACTGAGTCTAGTGGGAGCCTGCGCGCGCGAGTCTTCGCTCAAAAAGACGGACAGCTCGGTGCAGAGCTTGAACTCTTCCCCGACGCATTGGTGCGCGTCGGGGTGCTGTGGGACTCGCAAAGCAATAGCATGGAACTCTATCTGCGCTAGATTAAACCAATAAAGATCAGTTTTGTGTCGGATTGAGGGTGACCAATGTCCATATTCCCCCCCCCCTTGACATACCCTAGGGGGTATGGTATAATGCCCTCGAATGCTGCACTTTTGGTAAGTGTGATCATAGGGCTGACACAAGCTTGAGCGACGAGCGCGTTTCTAAGGGTGAGAGCTATGAGCACAACTACTGAGGAATTGAGAATCGTTAGTCCCGAAGACAAGCGCGAGCTGGCGGCGCGGCTGGCGCGCATTGAAGGGCAAATTCGCGCGATCCGTGAGATGATCGAGCGCGAGGAGAGCTGCGAGCTTGTTGCCCAACAATTAGCTGCGGCACGCGAGGCCCTCGGCAAAGCGTTCTCTGAGCTGATCGCGCGCACCATCGAGCGCAACTGCCTGAGCGAGAAGATGAGCGATGTCGCCGCACGAGCCAAGCTGCTCTCTATGGTGCGCATCCTCACACGCTATACTTAGAGAGAAGGAGGGATCACAGATGACGAAGAATCTAGCGTCATGGGATCGCATCGTTCGCGCGATCATTGGGGGTGTGCTCTTCATTCTTGGTGGATGGGTATGGGGTGGCTGGCAAGGGACATGGTACGGCATCGTGAGTCTTATCGTGGGCATCGTATTGGTGGGCACAGCTCTTATCGGCTTTTGCCCGTGCTATTGGGCATGTAAGTTCAGCACGCTCCGTCAGGAGAAGTGATATCTATGAGCACCCCAAAGATCGTGATCGTGGGCGGAAACTTCGCGGGGTTGACGGGTGCGCTGGAGCTGCGTCGGCTCTTGGGTGATGAGGTCGAGATCACGCTCATCTCCAAGGACGATAAGTTCGTCTTCATCCCGTCGCTGATCTGGGTGCCGTTTGGGTGGCGCAAGCCCCAAGATATTAGCTTTGCGCTGGCGCCGGTGCTGGAGCGTGCGAAGATTCACTTCATACACGCTCCGGCAACGCGCATCGATCCCACCACGAAGACCGTGCACACGAGCCTGGGAAGCTACAGCTACGACTATCTCTTAATTGCGACGGGGCCGTATCCCCAATATGAGATCGTGCCGGGCTTGGGGCCAAACGGCTATACACACTCGATTTGCTCTATCGAACATGCCCTGCACGCTCAAGCAGGCTGGAAAAAGCTCGTTGATGACCCCGGCCCGGTCGTGATCGGCGCGACCCAAGGGGCGAGCTGCTTTGGCGCGGCGTATGAGTTCTTATTTAATTTTGCCCACGCGCTGCGCAAGGCGCGTCTGGCGAAGAAAGTCCCGATCACGTTCATCACTGCCGAGCCGTTCTGTGGGCACTTCGGTATCGGAGGCTTAAAGGGCGGCCAACAGATGCTCGAGTTTTTCCTCAAGAGACTCGGCATTCGTTGGCTGACCAACGTCGGCGTCAAGGAGATCGTCCCCAATGAAGTCCATCTCTTGGATGGGCAGATATTGCCCTTCAAGTTCGCTATGATCATTCCGCCGTTTTTAGGGGTCGAAGCGATTCGCAATTCTCCGGGCTTGGGGAACGAGAAAGGGTTCATTCCGGTTAAGCCGACCTATCAGCACCAGCATTTTTCGGATATTTACGCTGCTGGCGTCGCCGTCGCCGTCCATGTTCCCTGGCAGACGCCTCTGTCGGTAGGCGTGCCCAAGACGGGCTACCCCGCGGAGACGATGGCCAAGATCGCAGCGCACAACATCGCGGCCCAGATCAAGGGTGATCCCCCGCGCGAAGAGAAAGAATTTGGCGAGATCCCCGCGCTGTGCGTCATGGACGCGGGCAACATGGGCGTCTTAATTCTGTCAGACAAGATGCTTCCCCCAAGAAAGTTCGAGCTGTTGATCCCTGGCCCGCAGGCCCACTGGGCCAAGGTCGCGTTTGAGAAGTATTATCTGTGGAAGATGCAGCACGGACTGGTGCAGTTGCCATAATTCTCAGGAGGTTGATCGGCTATGCCGTTGCTTACAGAACGCAACAAGCAGCACGTGCAACAGATCTTGCAGCAGCTCTCAAACCCCATCACGATTCACTACTTCACGCAGGAGTTCGAATGCGAGCCGTGTCAGATCACTCACGAGCTTCTCAAAGAAGTCACAGCGCTTTCAGATAAGATCGTGCTCAAAGTCTACGAGTTCAAGAACGAGCA
>JAUQPG010000041.1 GCA_030550495.1 Candidatus Bipolaricaulota bacterium
ACACCAGCTAAGCCGGCCACCAGCGCGATCAGCGCTAAGCTGTTGGCGCCTTCGACCGCAGCTTTCGCTTCTTGCGCTTCCTTCTTGGCTTGTGCCAGCTGCGCCTGCAACTCCTTGGTCTTCTCCGCTACAGCTTGCTGCACCAGTGCTTTGACATCCGGCATCTCCGGCGCCGGAGGTGGCACACCAAGCTTCCCAATCCGATCTTGCAGCTCGTTGATCTTGATCTTGAGAGACTCGATATCGATCATAAGCTTGCTGAACCCGTCCATCAGCTGGCTGAACTTCCGAGCTGTCTCTTCATCGCGGGCTTCGGCAGCATCGAGCCGCCCAGAGAGCTGACTGACCATCTCCTGGAGCCGCGCTACGATGTCCTGCAACCGCGCAAAGTTGCCCTCTAAGCTGCTGACCCGGCTGGCCAGCTCGCCCACGGAACTCTGGATCGTCACGACCACTCCAGGAACGCTCGATAGCTGTTCTAATTGCTGGCTGTGCTTGACGAGCGTCTCCTCGATACGCCCGACACGGACGCTTAAGTTAGCCGTGGTGTCCTGGAGTCCCTTAACCAAGGGCGTGAGCGCCTGAAGCTTGCCCACCTGGTCCGTGAGCGCGGCTAAGCCCTTCTCTACCGACTCCACACGACCGCTCAGCGTCCCTACCGTACCTTGGAGATTGATGACGAGCGCCTGCATGCCCGCGAGCTTCTCCAGCTGATCGCGCAGCTGGCTGATAGCTAACTCATTGGCCTTGGTGCGGCTGGCGATCTCCCCAACGCTATAGCGCAGATCGGCTACTTGCTGGGGCAGCTCTGCCAGCTGCTCGACCGTCCCTTCTAGAGTGCTGATCCGTCCACCGAGCTTCTTGAGATCGAACGAGAGATCCTTAGCCAGCTGCTCCACGGCAAAGAGACGCGGCCGGATATTCTCGATCTCGCCGGTGCCGGCTTGCGTGAGCTTCTGCAGCTCGATGGAGAGCGACTTGACCACGGCTTCCAGCTCTTTGAGCTGCTTCTCGAGCTGGGCCACCTTATCCTTGACGCTCTTGTCGTCCTGGGCCGATCCGGTCGCCCCCACGGCCAAGAGCATCGCCACGAGCAGGACTACCACAATCCTGCCAAACCACGTGCGATTCCGCATGTGTCTATCCCCCCTTTAGCGTTGGCTTGATTGTACGTGCTCAAGCGCGCCAGGACAGTGACGGCTATTACACAGTCTATAGACATCGATTCCCAGGGAGAGTGAACTAGGAGTGTGGTGTGGGCTACCGACTGGAGGCAATTTTCGTTTCGGGAAGAGATTTTTGGAGAGAGATCTCATAAAACGCTTGCTTTTGGCTTGCCCGGCCTATGCTTGAGAAATTTTAAGCAGAGGCGCTCGAAAGCCAAACGAGGGCGTTTTACGCGATATGGCTCGGAAAATCCAGATTGTTTCAGGACACTTTAACTATATGTCCGTTAAGAAAACTTAACGGTCTTTGCTATCTGCGCTCACACGGATATAATTTTATACTGACCGGTCAGTATAATATAATAAGGAGGTGTACTCTATGGCAGCGGAGAAGCAAGCGTGGCCGGTATGGGTCAATGTGGTTGTTGGAGCGTGGGTCGTCATCTCGGGTGGGTTGCTGGGGTTGGAGACAACAGCCCTCTGGAATGGGATTATCGTAGGGATAATCGTAGCGGCGTTCGCGCTGTGGGCCTACTTTGGCAAGCAGAAGTGGGCTTTCTGGGTGGACGTGGTGGCTGGGGCTTGGCTCTTCTTCTCCCCATGGATTTTGGGCTTCGCTCAAGATCCTAAGGCCCTGTGGAACAGTGTGATCTTCGGGGTGATCGCCGCGGCAGATGGCTTGTGGGGTGCCCTCATGAAAGAGTAATTGTGAGTAAGAAGAGAGAGCGTGCGGCCCGGGAGCGCCTCCTCGAGGCAGCTTTAAAGCTCTTTGCCGAGCGCGGCCAACACGCTTCGGTCGAGGAGATCGCGCGCCAGGCCCACGTCGCAAAAGGGACGGTCTATTATCACTTTAAGAGCAAGCGCCGGTTGATCCAACAGGCGCTCGAAGCAGAGCTTGAGGGGCTTGCGCCTCCTCTTGCTTCTGATGCTGATCCCCTTGAGCAATTACGCGCTGTCATCGAGGGATTAGCTCAGTGGGCCACGAGCCGTCCAGAGCGGCTCCGCGCTCTGCTGTTGGCAGGGCAGCCCGGCTCAGGGGTGACCGCAGCAGTCGGCCATCAGCTCCGAGAGCGGGTGCTCCGCTTGTTCCGACAAGCTCTGACGCTGGCGCAGGCCGCTAACCTCATCACCCATCCTCAACCCCCAGACCTGATCGCTGTTGCGCTCTTTGGGGCCTTGGTCCACATTTTAGAGTATTGGCAGCATCAGGATCGTCCCATTAACCCGCGTCAACTGAGCACAGCCTTCTTGAACTTCATTGTGCGGCGCTAGATCTGAATCTTATCTTCGGTGGGCGATTCTAATCTATCGTGCTCGTGGAAGTAGACGCGCGTCGTCTCGATAGACTTATGTCTTGCCGCGATCTGAGCCTCAATAATAGAAGCGCCGCTCTGGATCGCGAGCGTCACGAAGCTGTGTCGCAAGCTATGGGGTGAGATCTTCTCGGTCTTCAGTCCAGTTTTAATAAGATATCTATTGATAATACGGTTGACCTGGCGGGTGGTGAGGCGGCGGCCCTTGTTGCGCGCCCGCACCCCAACAAATAACGGATCGGAAGGCTTCGCCGGGCCGCGCGCCGCAAGCCAATCCGCAAGCGCTTGGACTGTCGGCTCTGCTAAGACGACGAACTCGTCACGCTCATCGCGCCCCTTCCCCCAAATCCTCAAGATCTGGCGCCCGCGACGGTTTTCTATATCCCCGACATTAGCCCGCACGATCTCGATCACGCGCAAGCCGTTGCGCGCCATGAGATTCATAATAGCGAAATCGCGCTTGCCCATGAGCGTCGAGCGATCGACAGAGTCGAAGAGCATACGTAGGCCCTCGCGGGAGATGTCTTGTCGCAGATGCCCCCGCGGCCGCCGAATCCCCTTCACATTCTCTACAGGGTTTTCAGGATACAGCCCTTCGGCCACACAGTATTGAAAGAACCGGCGTAGCGCAACGAGATACGTTGCGACGGTGTTCGCTGCATGGTGTTGCCGTAACCATTCTTTATAGAGCTTGATCTCGCTGGGCGTGACGAGGGCCTCAGGAGGTCTGCCATTCCGCCAGTTGAGAAAATTTTTCAGCCCCTCGCGATAGGTGCGGATAGAGGAGGGGTTGACGTCGAGCGAATTGACAAAATCCTCGATCAGATCTGACAAATCTTGTTGATGCCTCACCCTGGTCATGGCCACCCCCTCTGGCGCCGTATTATACCAGAGGGAGGGTGGGTGTGCGCAAGTTGCCCCCTTGGTCGGTGCCCAACGTCCGCACCCCCGTTGACACCGCTCCTTGGGCGTGATCCGGACTACTATTAGACTAGGGCACACAAGCAATTATTGATGAAGGAGGACGAACCGACGATGAAGCGTCTTGGCATCGTGCTGCTGGTCGTGATGGTCGCGTTGGCTGTGCCCGCGTGGGCGCAACAGTCTGATAAAGACGAGTTAGCCGAGAAGGTCTTCAAGCTCGAGCAGGGGTTCAAGCGCCTGGAGCAGATGCTCAAGGACCTCTCGTTCCAGGTACAGCAAGCCGGGGGATTAGCAGAGATCGTCAAAGAGATCTCGTTCGAGCTGAAGCAAGCCGAGAGCATGCTCCGCGACCTGCAGGGCCTGGAGAAGAAGCTTTCTAATGAAATCCAGCCCAAGATCGCTAATCTTGAGACGAGCATCGCGGGCTTAGCTCAGGGGACAAAAGAGAAGTTCGATCTGCTCTCTTCGAGAATCTTCCAGAACGAGGGCATGATCGACCAACTGAACGTTCGCCTCAAGGGCATGGAGGATCGTGTCCGGCAGGTGCTCGCCCTCAGCGATCAAGTCATGGCGCTGCAGGAGCGCGTAAGCGCCCTAGAGAAGCAAATCAAGCTGCCCGTTGACCCGCAGAAAGCTGACGAGCTGACGGCGAAGATCGCGGAGCTGCGCGAGCAGGTGAAGGGCTTGGGCAACGTCGTGTCAGGTCTTACGAACAAAGTGCTCAAGACCGAAGAGGGCCTTGCGGCTCTCCAGGCGCAGCTGGAAGAGCAAACAGCCCAGATCCAGAAGATGCAAGAAGAGTCAGCAGCCCTGAAGAAGCGACTCGCTGCTGCTGAGAACCAGCTGCAAACGAACATGATGATTGGCGCGCTGGGGGTGGCAATTGGCGTGCTCGCCGCGCTGAAAGCGTTCGGGGTCTTCTAGCCTGGTCCATTAGCACAATGAGCTGAGAGAGTGCTGGTCAGTCCAGCAGCGCGATCCCCTCTATCTCGATCGCGGCGTCTCTCGGCAATCGAGAGACTTCGACAAACGATCGAGCTGGAGGGTCTTCTTTGAAGTACTCAGCGTAAACTTGGTTAATCGCCTGAAAGTCCTGTAAGTCTTTGGCGAAGACGGTCACCTTGACGAGCTTGTCCATCGAGCTGCCGGCAGCTTCTAGGATCGCTTTTAAGTTTTCCAAGCACTGCCGGGCTTGGGCTTGGATGTCGCCCTGGACGAGCTGACCTGTCTTCGGATCGAGGGGGATCTGCCCGGAGACGAAGACGAAGCCGTTGGCAACTATCGCTTGAGAGTACGGGCCGATGGCTGCTGGAGCTTTGTCGGTTTTGATGACGCGCTTGGGCATAGTCAGTCCTCTGGCATAGTCTCTATCAAGCGATCCCACTCGCGCAAGATCGCTTGGCTCTCTCGATACAAATGGCTTAAGCTCGCGTAGAGTTTGCCTTCGAGCGTATCGCGCTCTTCCCCTTCAGGGAGACCCCGCAAGCGCACAAGTAGCCCTAGCACGTGAGCGCACTCTTCTGCCAACTCATCGAGCGAGCGCTCTAAGAACTCATTTGTAGGCTGAAGCACTGTCTTAGCCGTTTCTGTCTTGTTCATTGCGTTTCTCCTTTCGTCCAGGAAGCTTTGCTTTCAACCGAGCGATCTGCCTTTCCCATACGGCGATGTCTTTCTCCCACTTGAGTAAGAGTCGCTGATCAGGAGTAGCCTTTGCTCGCTCACGCTCGATCTTGGCACGATGCAGCGCAATCTGCTCTTGTAAGCCTGCAATGCGCTTGCGCAGCTTGCGATTCCGTCCCATGTGATAGTATAAACTCTCAGCAGCACGCTTGGCAAGTGATCACGGCAAGCAGACTTGGCCATCGGGCACACCTGGACGGTTCCAAGGGTGAGTGCCGGGGTTGCCCATGCCGTTTTGATTGCCTGTCACATTGTTTCCGCTGATATCAGCAAGCTCCATTGATTCAAAGACCGCATGTCCCCAGAAAACATCTTCGTCGGCCCCACACTGCTTGAGCATAGAACTTATTCCCCAGTCTGCATTATTGAGAATATTCGAGCTAATGAGCTTCACATAGGCATGAAAATACATGGTGATACCGTCGCAGGCAAATTCCTTCTTCTTACAGTCCTCGCTTGTGCCGTTGTCTTGAATAAGAGAGTTTTTGATCTCAGCTTGAGCTTCAGCTTCTCGCACCCCTCCAAGGGTAATACCTCCCCAGCGGTTCGCTGTGATTTGGGAATCAATAATAGTAGCTTTGATTGCGCCGAATGCATAGAGATTCATCATGAATATCCCTGCACTGTTGTTTGAGATCCGAGAGTTGACGATAGTAACTTGTCCCGATTCCTGCATATAGATGCCGTATCCTTTATTCTCTAATAGATGGGAGTTAGTAATGGTAACATCAGCCGGGCCCAATATGCGAATACCCTCCTCATTACTACCTGAAACCCGAGAGTCTAAAATGTTCACCTTGGTAGTACCAAATATCAAGATATTTTGCAAACTACCTCCAGTAATAGTGAGCCTCTCAAGAGACACTGCACCCTTAAGGGAGCTTGAGATGTAAATGCCTGCTTTTGACACGAGCTTGGTCTTCTCTAAGCCTGCGCCACGTAACGTCAGGCCCTTTATGATATCGATTCCTTCCTCCCATGTTCCTTCCGCCAAGCAGATGACCGCACCCTCTGGCACGCTGTCAATTGCTTTCTGAATCGACTGCCCCGGCTGAACGATCACTGTGCAGTCTGCTTGCGCCAGCCCAACTGGCTCTATCTTTGATGCAGCTACTGCGAGTATGACTAAGGCTGCGCCCAACCCGACGCGCCTCATCAGACGCATATGGCTCTCCTTCTTCTACACTTTTGACGCTTCACTTCCAGTAGTATAAAATGCCCGTGTGCACATTATAGATCGAAGGAGGAGATTATGACAACCCCCGTGAAGACAGATCGTTTGAGCTTTCTCGACCAAGAGCTGAAAAACTTAGAAGAACAGGGCTTCGTCTGGAGACCACGAACGCTTCAGAGCGAGCAACGCGCCCGCGCCATCTTCGACGGCAAAGAAGTCGTCAATCTCTCGTCGAATAATTATCTGGGCTTGACAAACCATCCCAAGATGCGCGAGGCGGCCAAGAGAGCGATAGATCAGTTCGGTGCTGGCGCAGGGGCTGTGCGCCCCATCGCCGGCACGATGACCCTGCACAGACAATTAGAAGAGAAGATCGCGCATTTTAAAGGCGTCGAAGCAGCGCTCGTCTTTCAGAGCGGATTCGCTGCAAACTTGGGGACCATTCAAGCGCTCGTCGGCCCCGGCGACGTCATCTATTCTGAAGAGCTCAATCACGGCTCGATCATCGACGGCTGCCGCCTCAGCAAGGCCGAGATCATCAAATGGCCCCACAGAGACGTCGATGCCCTCAGACAACTCTGCAAAGAGACGCGTCAGAAGTATCGCCGCGCGCTGTTAGTGACAGATGCCGTCTTCAGCATGGATGGCGACATCGCCCCCATGAAAGAGCTTGCTGACGTTGCCGAAGAGTTCGACTTAATATTTATGGTCGACGACGCGCATGCCTCGGGGGTGCTGGGGCGAGCCGGTCGCGGCTCCGTCGACCACTTCGGGCTCCATGGCAGAGTCGACATTCAGATGGGCACGCTCAGCAAAGCGCTCGGCACAATGGGTGGGTACATTGCCGGCTCGAAGAAGCTCATAGAATTTCTGATTCAAAAAGCGCGCCCGTGGCTGCTCTCAACGGCGCACCCACCGGCGGTCGTCGCTGCAGCCATCGCTGCTATTGAGATCTTAGAGAGCCCCGAAGGCGAACAACTCGTGAGGAAGCTCTGGGAGAACGCACGCTACTTCAAGAGCGAGCTCAACAAACTTGGCTTTAACACCGGGGCAAGCGAGACCCCCATCACGCCGGTGATCGTCGGCAGCAGCCACAACGCCAAGAAATTAGCAAAGAGACTTTTTGAAGAGGGCGTCTTCGCCCAAGAGATCGTCTTCCCCATGGTGGCGCGCGACAAAGCCCGCGTGCGCACCATCGTGACCGCCATGCACACGAAAGAAGACCTGGACTTCGCACTCAACGCGTTCAAGAAGGTCGGCAAAGAGATGGGGTTGATTTAAAGAGACTCTGCCATGATCGAGCGATACTCGCTCTCGCCGATGAAGGAGCTCTGGACCGAGGAGGCCAAGTATCAGCGCTGGCTCCACGTCGAGCTGGCTGTCGCTGAAGCCCAAGCCGAGCTGGGCTATATCCCTAAAGAAGCTGCCCAAGCGATCAGAGAGAGAGCACGGTTGAATATCGCTCGAGCAAAAGAGATCGAGTCCCAGATTGGGCACGATCTCTTGGCGTTTGTGCGCTCGTTAGAAGAGAGCGTCGGTCCGGAGGGACGCTATATCCATCGCGGGCTGACGTCGTATGATATTGAAGACACAGCTCTGGGATTAGCTTTCAAAGAAGCCTTAGCGATTCTCATCGACGATGCGACCAGGCTCGCGGCAGTCCTCAAGCGCCGCGCTGTTGAGCACAAACGAACGCTCATGGTCGGGCGCACCCACGGCATGCACGCCGAGCCGATCACTTTTGGGCTTAAATTATTAATCTGGTACGACGAGATGGGGCGCAACATTCAGCGCCTCAAAGACGCGCAGAAGCTCATCTCAGTCGGGAAGATTTCCGGCTCAGTGGGCACGTACGCGCACGTCGACCCGGAAGTCGAGCGCCGCGTCTGCGCCAAGCTCGGCTTAACTCCCGCGCCGATCTCCAACCAGATCGTGCAGCGAGATCTTCACGCGCACGTCTTGACGACGCTGGCGATCTGTGCCGGAACGATAGAAAAGATCGCGACAGAGATCAGAAATCTCCATCGCACCGAGATCGCCGAAGTTCGTGAGGGCCGTCCCCATGGCTCGTCGTCCATGCCCCATAAACAGAATCCATCAACGTGTGAGACGCTGACGGGGCTTGCCCGAATCGTGCGCATGAACGCCTTAGCGGCTCTAGAGAACCAGACGATCTGGCACGAACAAGACTTGACGCGCTCGTCGGTCGAGCGCATCATCTATCCCGATAGTTTTCTCGCGCTGCATTATATGCTCGTCAGGATGACAAGCGTGATCGAGCAGCTCGTCGTCAATTCGGAGCGCATGAGAGAGAATTTAGAACTCAGCTATGGCACAGTTTTCTCGCAAGCTCTTCTCTTAAAGCTCATAGATAAAGGGATGGCACGGGCGCGGGCGCATGAGCTGATCGGCGAGCTCGCTGCCAAAGCTATAGCTGAGAAGAAAGAGTTCAGATCGCTCGTCTCCACACACCCGGAGATTCAGAGATTGCTCAGCCCTCAAGAACTCGACGAGGTGTTCGATTACGAATATCACATGAAGCACGTCGAGACGATCTTTGCGCGCTTTGCCGGCGACTGACTTGCATCTTCACGCCTCATAAGAGATAATAAAAACGCTCTTCTAAGACTCGTAATCCAGAGGTGATGCACCTATGGCTTACGTGTCCAAGAAGGATCTCATCGACAAGCTCAATCCCTTGCTTGATGATCTTATGGAGCAGCGCAATGACCTAGAGACCGCGTGGGACGAGATGGACCGCGAGAGCATCGAAGACTTGCTTGATCGCATGGAGCGCACCATACACCAGATGCGCACAGCCATCGACGAGGCGAAAGATTAGTCAAACCAAACTCAACTTAGCAGAAGGGGGTAGTCCGTCTACCCCCTTCTTTACTTGAGATATGTCAAAGTTTGCCCTAAGATAGCGCTAGAGAAAGGAGTACCCTTATGTCTAATGCATTTCGCATTGAATCGTTACTTTCAGCGCGGCTCTTCTTAAGCCCCCAGATCGTTGGAGATCGCATCTACTTCATCAGCGATCTGTCAGGGAGACTGAGTCTCTACGCAATGAATAAGGGCGGCAGCGTCCCAGAACCCCTCCTGCCCCCAGATATCGCCTTGCAGAACCCTACGCTCATGGGCGGCGTGCCGTTCTACGTCTTTCCTAAGCTCAACAAGATCTTAGTGATGATCGATCGCGACGGCGACGAGAACTATCAGCCGTGCTTTATCCCCATCGACGGCGGCATTCCTGAACCAGTCTTTGGCGATCAGTTCAAGGGCCAGCAGGTACACGCGCACCATTGCGATTGGGAGAAGAACACCGCGTTCTTCCAAGTCGACCCGCGCACCAGCCCCGTCCATCAAACATATCGCGTCGATCTGCAAAAGCTGAAGCTCGAAGATTTAGGGACGAGTCTCTATGGCAACTGGGTCGCCGGGGCCAACAGAGAGCACTCAAAATTTATTCTCATTGACGGCTATACTGCGGGAGATCACGTCGTCTATATTCGTGAGCGTGGCGACAGAGAGAGAACGCTGCTCTACGGTAAGCCCATCGAGGCCCGCGACAAGGGCGAAGAAGTCCCGCTCAATTCTATTAGCTCATGTCATTTCACGCCCAGGGACAAGGGCTTGCTCTTCGTCACCTCGCTCTTTGAAGATACATACGGTCTGGGCTATATGAAGCTCTCCAAGCCCGAAGACGTTCAGCCCGTCACGATCAAGGGCACGATACATAAGGGCATGGGTGAGCTTGAGTATCTTGAACATCTCAGGGAGAATCGCTATCTGCTCAGCTACAACATTGACGGCTGCTCGTGGGTCTACGAAGGGACTTTTGACGAAAAAAAGCTCGTCTTCAAGATCACGAAGAATATCATGGGGAAGGGGACGCTGAGCAATGGCGTGGTGCAGTCGCTCTATTACGATAAGAAGCGCAATCGCTACATCGCGTCGTTCTCGACAGCGAATTCCCCGACGCAGCTCTATCTCATCGAAGGCAGAACGATCAAACCCCAGACGAACGAGCGCATCTTGGGGATCCCCAAAGAGCTGCTCTCTGCTGGCGAAGACGCGTCGTATATCAGCCATGACGGATTGAGAATCTCAGCGCGGCTCTACCTGCCCACGAAGAAATTGGGATACGCTGCGCCATACCCGGTGATCTTCTACATTCACGGCGGGCCGCAGAGCCAAGAGCGCCCAAACTTCGCGTGGTTCTCCATGCCCCTGATTCAGTATTTTACGCTCAACGGCTTTGCGGTTTTTGTGCCCAATGTGCGGGGCAGCTCCGGCTACGGCTTGAAATATATGAAGCAAGTCGATCGCGACTGGGGCGGCAAAGACAGATTAGATCACGTCGCAGGCTTCGAGTTCCTCAAGAAAGACAAAAGACTCGATATGACGCGCGTTGGAGTGATGGGCCGCTCCTACGGGGGATATATGACGCTGATGCTTGTGGGCCGACACCCAGAGCTTTGGAAGGCCGGGTGCGACATGTTCGGCCCGTACAATCTCTTCACGTTCATCGAGCGCATTCCAGAAACATGGAAGACCTACTTCTATCTCGCTGTAGGGCATCCAGACAAAGATCGAGAATTTTTCATCGAGCGGTCTCCCAAGACTTACCTCCATCAGCTCGCGTGCCCGCTGTTAGTGATTCAAGGGCGCAACGACCCACGCGTGCGTGAGGCTGAATCGACAGATTTAGTCAACGAGCTGCGCGCCCAGGGCAAGCAGATAGACTATATAGTCTTCGAGAACGAAGGGCACGACGTCCTCAAGTACGAGAACAAAGTCAAGTGCTACACCGAGATTGTCAAGTTCTTTAAGAAGCACTTGATGTGACGCGATGACGCCCTCGCCCATCGTCGGGGTGCTGCTCTTGGTCTTCGTGACGCTGATTTGGGGCAGCACCTTCGCGATTATTAAAGAAACCATCGAGACAGTTCCCGTGCCGATACTCTTGGCAATCCGCTTCAGCTTCGCAGCTCTTGTGCTGCTGTGGGTGAAGCCGGAGCGCAAGACGCTCCTCCCTGGGCTGATCTTGGGGCTGTTGAGCTTTGCCGGATACGCCACACAAACTGTAGGAATGCTGACGACGACGGCGTCCAAAGCCGCGTTTATCACGGGTTTGAGTGTGATTTTAACCCCAATCGTCGGGGCGATCTGGCTCCGACAGAGAGTCCCTGTGCGGGTATGGCTTGCGGCGATCTTAGCGCTTGTCGGGCTTGGGCTGATGACGCTTAACCCCAACGAAGGGCTTGTTGTGGGGGATTTCTGGGTCTTAGCTACAGCGCTTGCGTATGCTCTGTATATCGTCTATCTGGGCGAGATCGCGGCGCATCACAAGCCCATCGTGCTCACCTCGCTGCAGATTATTGTGGTGGCGCTACTCAGTTGGGTCTGGGCCGTTCCTGATCTGCACGCGCTCAAAAATCTGAGCGCATCAGCAATTGTTGCGCTGCTCTATTTAGCGATCTTTGCGACAGCATTAGTCTTATGGCTCCAAGCGCTGGCGCAGCGCGTTGTGCCCGCATATGCCGCAGCTTTAATTTTCGCACTGGAGCCGGTCTTCGCCGCGATCTTCGCGTACTTTCTTCTTGGCGAGACGCTCAGCACGCAAGGCTGGCTCGGCGGCGCGCTCGTGGTAATCGCCATGATCATCGGGGAATTTCGGTTGCCAGCAAAAGAACGGGGCTGAGATTTGGCATCTTGAGGACTTATTCGCTACAATAACGTTTGCAATGATACTAAGAAGACTGATCACATTGGTCATCGTGCTGGGTTTAGGGCTTGCTGCGTGCACGCGCGATACGACACCGCCAAAGCTTGAAAATAAGCCCCCCATCGCAGCAATGGAGTTCGCGCCGACGTTTGGCGAAGCCCCCCTGACGGTGCACTTCAGCGCTGCAACGTCCAACGATCCCGATGGGCAGATCGTCAGTTATGTCTGGAACTTCGGCGACGGCGCCCAGGCCAACGGCATGTTCACTGAGCACGAGTATACCAAGAAGGGGTCATTTGTCGTCACCCTGACAGTCACCGACGACAAGGGCGCAAGCAGCTCCGCCAAGGGCACAGTCTTTGTGATCGAGCCGCCAGCGCCGCCCCCGCCGTCGTCCTCAGGGCGCACCGACAAGATCGAAAACGATCTTGTTATCTATACGCGTACTGTCCCAGATACGCTCAGCCCCAATCAGA
>JAUQPG010000042.1 GCA_030550495.1 Candidatus Bipolaricaulota bacterium
TCGGTAGAAGACGCTAACCCTCCCTCGGGCCAGACGTGTCGAATGATCTCTTCGTCGGAGAAGACCCGCCCCGGCTGCGACGCCAAGAGCTTTAACAGCTCATATTCTTTAGGGGAGAGAGCAATCTCTTTCTCGGCAAGGCGCACGCGCTTCTCCGCGTCATCTATCTCTAACGCGCCGACGCGCCAGTGCCCCGACGGTTGCACGCGGCGCATCACAGCAGTAATGCGCGCTTCTACCTCGCGCAGCTTCAGGGGCTTCACAATATAGTCATCAGCCCCAGCCGAGAGAGCCTTGACGATATCTTCCGTGGCGTCTTTGGCCGTGATCATCAGCACGGGGGTCCGGCCCGCTGTGCGAATGTAGTGCAACACCTCCCAGCCGTCGAGCTTGGGCATCATGATATCTAATAAGACCAGATCGGGCTGCTCGTCCCGAAATCTCTTGAGCGCTTCCAGGCCGTCGGCAGCCGTGACGATCTGGTGCCCTTTGGCTTCAAAGTACGTCTTTAAGATCTCGCGGGAGTCGGGATCATCATCAGCGATTAAGATCTTCATAGGGGATCGTGAAATAAAACGTGCTCCCGTGGTTGAGCTGGCTCTCTATCCAGACCCGCCCACCGTGCATCTCGACATAGCGTTTCACGATAGCCAAGCCTAACCCTAGCCCATCGCCCTCACGGGTGGTCGTCGGCCCTAACCGTGTAAACGGCTCAAAGAGCCGCGCCTGGTCTTCCGTTGAGATTCCGCGCCCGCTGTCGCGCACCGCAAAGCGTAGCTCTGAATCGCCGTGTTCGACTGTTATCTCTACAAACCCACGCTCGGTGTACTTGATCCCGTTCGTCAAGAGATTAATAAGAATCTGCCGGAGCTTTGTGCGGTCAGCTTGGATGGTCATAGGCTCTCCAGGCTGAAAGCGCAGCTCGATCCCCTTCTGAGTCGCGAGCGCGTGCACGCTGCTGAGGGCTTCCGTAATAGTAGCGTTGACGTCGCACGACTCTTTGACGAGTCGCTCCTGGCCCATCTCCAGCTTCGCAAATCGTAAAACATTCTCTAATAGCTCGGACAAGTGCTCCCCCGCCCGCAAGATCGCTGTCAGACGCTCTTGCTGCGCTGCGTTCAGCGTGCCCTCAAGCTGCTCGCTCAAGAGCTGGGCATGGCCCAGGAGCGCATTTAACGGGGTGCGCAGCTCGTGCCCCATGATCGTCAAAAATTCAGATTTCGCGCGACTTGCGCGCTCGAGCTCTTCCTTCATGTGCACGATGGAGTCCGCCATGCGATTGAACTCGTGTGCTAGCGATTCGATCTCCTCATGGGTGCGCAGCCTGGCCCGCGCGCGAAAATCCCCCTGCCCGAATGCCCGCACTGACACGGCTAATTGCTCTAGGGGGCGCAAGATCGAGCGATAGAGTCCAAACGCGACCAGCACCCCCATCAAAATAAGCCCGGTGCTCACCCCCAAGACAATAAATATATCGAAGCGCACCTCGTCAGCGATATACTCCAACGAGACTCCTAAGCGCACGTAGCCCAAGCGCCATGGGCGCCTCAGATCAAGATAGGGTGTCCCATCGGCCAGACGCCCACGCTCCAGCTCTCTCGCTCCTTCTCGCGGGAGCTCGATCGCGCTCTGCTTCTTCTCCGCTAAGACTATAGAAGGCTCAAGGGGCACTGGTTCGCCTCCCACAAAGATATGCGTCTGCACAATCTGGGCATAGAGCACGTGCCCGCTGACGACCCCCTCCAGCATCAAGGGGAGATTCTGTGGGCCGCCTAAAGCCAGCGTGCGCTCGGCTTCAGCAGCGATATGCTCAGCCATCCCCTTAGCCCGCTCCACAAATTGCTCATCGAGCTCATAGGCCATGCGGTAGGCCGCAATACCCCCGAAGATCACGGCAAACAGCACCGTGAACCCCACAAACGCCGCGATGAACTTCCCCTTCAGACCCATTTGAGCACAAAGCGAAAGTAGAAATAGATCGCAGGGATCGCCAAGAGCAGCCCGTCTATTCTGTCTAAAAGCCCGCCGTGGCCAGGCATCAGCCCTCCAGCGTCTTTGACTTGCGCCAGACGCTTCAGGCGCGACTCCAACAGATCCCCCAGTTGGGTGAGCGCACTCGTGATTCCCGCTAGGGCAATCATATGCACCAGAGAAGCCCACCAGTCCTTCCAAATCGGCGCTATTGCTGCAAGAGCCAGCGAGAGCATGAAGCCTCCGGCGACCCCCTCCCAGCTCTTGCGCGGGCTAATCGTCGGTGCCAGAAGACTCTTCCCCCACGCTGAGCCTGCTATATATGCCCCAATGTCATAGCCCCACACGAGTGCCAGCGCCAACAGCCCGTAAAGAGCGCCGTTTGTTGCACGATAGAGGGGATAGAAAAAGTGCAACAGATACGGGATATAAATGATCCCGCCCATCGTCGCTAAGATCTTTCTCAGGGCATCTGGGTCGAAGAGATAGAGCGCGATAGGGAAGACCAGCGCGGCCCAGAGCACCAGATCGCCAAAGGCTGCTTCAGGTGTCCCATAAGCGAGCATCACCAGCACCGCCGAGCTGACAAAGAAGAAGCGATTCAGCGCTATACCGTTGCGCTCCAAGAGCTGCACATATTCCCATGACGCCACGCCGACGACAAACGCCCCAAGCAGCGCCACCGGCCAGATGCTCTTCCACACCCACCCCAGGGCCAGCGCCGCCACTACAATCGCGATGGCAATAACCGCCGTGATCGTCCGAGGAACCAGATCTCTCATAGTAAGCGTTTTACGGCGCCGACAACGTAGAGCGAACCGGTCACGCAGAGCAAGTCGGGCTTGGTCTGGCGCGCTGCAGCAACTCCTGCTGCCATGTCTAGATATATCTTAGCAGAAGGGGCCCAGGGACGCAGCTCCGTGGGATCGAGGGCGCGGGGCGAATCCGGCCTCACTAAGACTATTTCATCGAATTCGGGAAAGAGCATCTGGGCCATAGCTGTATAGTCTTTATCTTGGAGCACGCCAAAGAGCAGTACGCTCTTTCTGAGAGAATATTTCTCGCGATACCGCCGCAGCTCATCGCGCAGGGCTTGGATGGCGTGTGGGTTATGCGCGCCGTCGAGCACGATGACGAACGGCTCTTTTTGCACGATCTCAAAGCGCCCTGGCCAGCGCGCTCCTCCCAGCCCTTCTCTTATAGCGCCTTCGGGGATTGGGAGCGATTGTCGAAGCACGTTAATAGTTTCAAGGACGACGTTGAGGTTCTCTCGCTGATAGCCCCCTAAGAGCCGTAAGCGCACTCTCCCTATAGATTCAATCTGGAACTCCTGATACTCCCAGGTGAAGTCTGTTCTCTGTGCTCGCTCTGGAGCGCGAACCAGAGGGGTTCCTGCTGCCGCGCACTCGCGTTCGATGACTGTAAGCGCTTCGGGCTTGCGCTCCCCTGTCACCAAGGGGATATCTCTCTTCGCGATCCCGACTTTCTCCCATGCAATCTGCTCTATCGTGTTCCCCAAAAGATCCGTGTGATCCAGCTCGACGTTGGTGAGCACGCTGGCTATGGGCTTGATCACGTTCGTCGCGTCGAAGCGCCCGCCCAACCCAACTTCGACGACGGCGATATCTATCTGCTGGCGCGCAAAATATAAAAACGCCATCGCTGTTAGGAACTCAAACTGCGTGGGCTTATCCCTCATAGAGTTAGCGATAGGCATCAGTTCGTCAGCGAGCTGCGCGAACTCACTCTCTGAAATTGGGGTCTGATTGATCTGGATTCTCTCGCAATAGCTGATCAGATGGGGCGAGGTATACAGCCCAACACGATACCCTGCATGGTGTAAGACGCTTGCGAGCATTGCCGCGACTGATCCCTTCCCGTTTGTCCCGGTGATGTGCACCGCGCGAAACTGCTTCTGGGGGTGGCCCACAGCTTCCAAGAGCGCCCGGATGCGAGAGAGGCCGGGTTTGACTTCAGTATAGGGTAATCCCTTCAGATACGCGATAGCTTCATCCACCGTGCGTGCGCTCACGAGCCTTGTAGGAGCCGAAGATTCTGTTCTAGGCGCTCGACCTTCTCCTTCAACTCTTGTGCCTTGCGCTTCTCTTTTTCTATCACCGCATCAGGGGCACGCTCCAAGAACTCAGGGTTGTCGAGCTTGCGCAGCGTCGCTTCAAGCCCAGCGCGCGCCTCTTGGAGCTCTTGGTGTAGACGTTTGTGTTCTTGCTTCAGATCGAGCAGCCCTTCCAAGGGGACGAAGACTTCGGCCCATTCTAGGACCATCCGTGGGGCATGCTTAGGACGCTCCACGCTTGGCCCTACGATCACTTCACTGGCTTGAGCGAGCTCCTCGAAAAAGATTGTATAGTCGTGTACGAGTTGCTGGACAGATGGATCTTCAGCTCTGATGAAGACTTTCGCTCTCTTTTGCGGCGGCACGTTCATCTCCGAACGGATCGTGCGGATCGCCGTGATGAGAGCTTGGAGTTTGTGCATCGTCTGCTCAGCTTGCTCGTCTATCCATTCTGGATGTGCTTTGGGGTATTCAGCGATCATCACGCTCTCGGACTCTCGCTGGGGCAATCGTTGCCAGATCTCTTCAGTAATGAAGGGGATGAACGGGTGCAAGAGCTTCACAATATCCGTGAGCACAGACACCAGCACGTGTTGGGCTTGGGCTTTGGCCGCGGGGTCGGAGCCGTAGAGGCGTACCTTGGCCATCTCCAGATACCAATCGCAAAAGTCATGCCAGACGAAGTCGTACAAGCCCTTCGCCGCATGATTGAACTCATAGCGATCCAAGCTCTCGCGCGTCTGCGTAATAACTCGGCTGAGCCGTGAGAGAATCCAGCGGTCTTCTAGAGCCCTCGTCTGAGAGGGAAGCTCACGAGGTTGGACTCCTTCCAGGTTCATCAGGGAAAAGCGCGCTGCGTTCCAGAGCTTATTTAAAAACTTCTTATAGCCCTCGATATCTTGGACGAAGAGCCGCATCTCCTTGCCCTGGGCACAGAGCGCTGCCAGGGTCAGCCGCAGCGCATCCATGCCGTATTTCTCCTTCATCTCTAAGGGGTCGATGACGTTCCCCTTGGATTTGCTCATCTTCTGGCCGCGCTCGTCTTTAATGATGGGATGAAAGAAGACGCGCTCAAACGGGATCTTCCCCATAAAGTGCAGCCCCATCATGATCATCCGAGCGACCCAGAAGAAGATAATATCGTGCCCTGTGCTCAAGAGCTGAGTTGGATAGAAATATTTCAGTTCTGGGGTCTCTTCCGGCCAGCCCATCACCGAGAAGGGCCAGAGCGCCGAGCTGAACCATGTGTCTAGGACGTCTTCGTCTTGGTGGATATTGGGCGAATTGCATCTGGAGCACGCCGACGGAGCGTGTCGTGCAACCGTGATCCCCTTGCAGTCGGCGCAGTGCCACGCGGGAATGCGATGGCCCCACCAGAGCTGCCGCGAGATGGGCCAGTCTTTGATATTGCGCATCCAGTCGAAATAGACTTTAGTCCAACGTTCAGGGATGAACTGAATCTCTCCGGATTCTATGACCTTGATCGCCGGTTCAGCAAGCTCCTTCATGCGTACGAACCATTGGGTAGAGATCAGCGGCTCGATCACCGTCTGACACCGTTGACAGTGGCCTACGGCGTGTATGTGTCTTTCCGTGCGCTCCAACAGTCCTTGAGCTTTCAGATCTTCAACGACGCGCCGACGCGCCTCATAGCGATCTAAATCTTTATATGGTCCGGCGTTCTCGTTTGTGGTTGCGTCTGTCTTGAAAATATTAATGATCTTGAGTCCATGGCGGCGCCCAATCTCAAAGTCGACAGGGTCATGAGCCGGGGTGACCTTCACCGCACCGGTGCCGAATTCTTTATCCACAGCGTCATCGGCAATGATCGGGATCTTGCGCTTGAGCAAGGGCAAGATCACAAACTTCCCGATCAGGTCTTGGTAGCGTTCATCATGGGGATGGACTGCGACCCCAGTATCGCCGAGCATTGTCTCCGGACGCGTAGTCGCGACCGTGATAAAACCGTCTCCTTCAGCAAGAGGGTAGCGAATATAATAGAGCTGGCCTTCCGTATCCTCACGCTCGACTTCTAAGTCAGAGAGCACGGTCTGGCAGCGCGGACACCAATTGATCAATCTATCACCACGGTAGATGAAGCCTTCTTCATAGAGCCGCACGAAGACTTCGGTCACGGCCCGGCTGCGTGCTTCGTCGAGCGTAAAGCTTTCGCGCCGCCAATCGCATGAACACCCTAGGGCGCGCAACTGTTCGCGAATCCGCGAGCCGTAGCGATTCTTCCAAGCCCACCCCAATTTCACGAAATAGTCACGCCCAAGATCGGAGCGCGTGAGGGGGCGCTTATCGGGTGGGACGGGGTAGTCGATCTCTCTGAGCAGATCATCGAGTTCGCGCTTGGCCAGCCCCTTCTCGATCAACACGTGCACAGCAATGCTCGCGTGGTCGGTGCCGGGGAACCAGCACGCTTCGTAGCCGTCCATGCGCTTGTAGCGAATCACAATATCTTGAAGAGTATTATTGAGGGCATGGCCCATGTGCAGCCCGCCGGTGACGTTAGGCGGCGGGATGACGATCGCGAAGGGCTTCTTGTTCTGGTTGACGTTGCCATCAAAATAGTGCCGCGATTCCCAGAAGGCATACCATTTCTCTTCAGCTTCCCTTGGATCGTACGCTTTCGGTAGTTCCATGCCAGTAGCTCCTCCTTGTCCCCAAATAATAGCACACGGCTGATGTCCGAGCAAGAGAGTTTGCTCCCTGAGCGCTTATGGGGTATTATAGCTGAAATTTATGAGTGAACCCAAACGCGTCGTCATCACCGGGGTTGGAGCTGTTACTCCCCTTGGCATTGGCAAGGAAGCTTTTTGGGAGGGGCTGGCGGCGGGCAAGAGCGGGGTAAGCCGTCTCGACGACCTCATCCATCTCGCGGATATCCCCGTCAAGATTGGCGCATGCATTCGGGAGTTTGATCCCCTGCAGTTTATGGATAAAAAACGCGCGCGGCGTTTAGGTCGAGCCTCCCAGCTCGCTCTAGCGGCTACGAAACTCGCCTTGGAAGATGGGCATATTGATCTCGCTCAAGAAAATCGGGATCGCATTGGGGTTGTGCTCGGCACAGGGATTGGTAACATCGAAGTGCTCACGGAGAATTACGATATCTTCTTACAGCGTGGGCCTGGCCGGGTGAGTCCGTTCTTCGTCCCCATGTTTATGCCCAACGCCGTTGTTGGGGAGATCTCTATCGAATGGGGCTTCCGCGGGCCCACTTACGGGACGGTCTCGGCGTGCGCCAGCTCCAATCATGCCATCGGCCTTGCGGCCGACGCGATTCGGTACGGCTATGCTGATGTGATGATCTGCGGTGGGACGGAGTCGGCGATGCACCCATTGGCGTTTGCTGGGTTTGATCAGATGGGGGCGCTCTCGCGCCGCAACGACGCGCCGGAGAAGGCGTCGCGCCCGTTCGATAGAGATCGCGATGGGTTTGTTATGGGTGAGGGCGCGGGGATTTTGATCTTAGAGAGCTTAGAGCATGCCCGCGCCCGCGGCGCGCATATCTACGCGGAGCTCGCGAGCATTGGGATGACCGCCGATGCAGGGCATATTACAGCTCCTGATGAGCAGGGCGAGGGCGCGCGCAAAGCGATGTTGATGGCGTTAGAGCGCGCGGGTGTTCGTCCCGAAGAAGTAGACTATATCAACGCTCATGGGACGGCGACCCCGCTGGGGGACGTGAGCGAGACGCGCGCGATCAAGCGACTCTTTGGAGAGCACGCGTATAGATTAGCCGTCAGCTCGACAAAATCGCAGATCGGGCATCTGCTAGGGGCAGCGGGAGCGGTCGAAGCGATCGCGACGTTGATGGCTCTTGAGCGCGGGCTTTTGCCGCCGACGATTAATTTAGACAATCCTGATCCCGAATGTGATTTAGATTACGTCCCCAACAGAGCGCGTCCGGCGAAGGTGAGAATAGCTCTCTCGAATTCGTTTGGCTTTGGCGGGCACAACTCGGCGATATTACTGCGCAAACTCGTATAAACCACTCCATCTGAACCGCTACTTTTTATTTATATAGTGTATAGACCTTGACATCACTAAGGTTTAGTGTTATAATTGTTAAAAAATCGAGAGGATGGGTGCTTAAGCTATGAAAGTACTCTTTCTCGTGGCTCTCTCCATGATTGCTGTTATCTCACTTGGTACGCTTGCCGCTCCTCTAGAAGGAAGTGTCACCACCGAGGTCGTCTTCTACCCCCAGCATGGACTCATCCCAAAGGAGAGGCGCGAAGACCCGGCCAGCAAGGTCGACCTCATAGACGTCAAGTTCGAAACCGATCTCGTGCTCACGTTCTCTCTCAGCGGCTTAGAGATCACCAGCACCACGGCATTCACGTTTCTAGGTGTGGAGTTTCAAAGCTTTGTATTGAGCACGACGCTGGGCGCGTTGACTCTGCGCAATACGACGATCTTCGCCCCGACGTTCTTTGAGTTTGAGGAGCTGCGCGATCAGTTTGGGCGGCTGCGCTGGTGCGTTTTAAATGCGCCCCTGCCTCTTGATTCGGAAGCTTGCAACAGCCCTGATTTTGCCTCCTTGCCCTTCGGAGGCGGGCTCTACGCGCATCTTGTCGATCCCGACTTTGGGGTCTTGCCCTGGCATCGCTTCTTCGGCGCTAACGCTATGCATCCCGTGGCTCAGAACCTTGCGCTGGCCCGCTGGGTCGAGTCCTTAGTTGGACGCCTCGCCCTTGCTTGTAAGGCAGTTATACGTATCCCTCGTCTGCTACAACTCCCTGTAGAATTTCGTCGCAACATCATGGATCTCTCGCTAGTCCTTGGGGGTCTGCAGCTTGGAGGACGAATGCTCTTCGCTAATCTGAATATCTTCAATCTCTTGGCTAATTGCAGGATCGACACTCTCACGGCTTCAGGAGTCATGGCGTATTTAGAAGGGCAAACCGTTAGTGGGGTGATCGTGCGCGGCGAGCTATGGCTAGGCGCCAAGCAGGGCTTAGCATGCTTTGGCGAGTGCAAGCCCCTCGAACGCTCCCCCAACGCCATGGTCACCGGCGGGGGCTTAGAAAACCCCGAAGAAGAGAAGCTCTATATTAAAAATCTGATGATCGCCGGCGTGCGCCACGACCTCTACGCCGAATTCCACTTTGACATAACGGACTACGGCCCGCCTGAAGGCCCCAATCGCTTCCAATGCATGATTGACCAAGTAGACAACGATAACGACGGCTGGTTTGCTGAAGACCCGCTCAATAGCATTGACGATGATAACGACGGCTTCTTTGATGAAGACGATTGGGACGTCACGTCAGCGCTCTGTTTCGTGCAGGTGCGCCAGAGCGGACGGATCGCCCCGTGGGGGCTGAACTTTCAGCTCACGTGGAACTTCAACGGCCAGCTCGATCTGCTGAGTGCTGTCGGGATCACGGAGCTGCGCATCGGCGAGATCACGGCGCAGAGCACCTGGGTCTTCTGGAGCTCGGCGCAGCAAGCGTTCACCGGGGGGCTCAGTCGTCTTGGGATAGCACTCGATCCTCCCGGCGTGAAGCTTGCGTTAAGCGCGGTCTTCTGCACCGATGCCACGCTCTGTCGAGCGCCTAATATCCATCAGATCGCCCTCTTGCCCCCGATAGCCCGCTACGAGTTGGGCTTGACAGCCGCTACGGGGATGTTCAGCCTATCAGGGCTGGTGCTGGTCGAGTGCAACTATTGGGAGCTGAATATAGATCTGTCGGCGACGATGGGCCAGGTGACGCTGCTCAGCTCGACGATCTTGCTTGAAGATCTGTTGGCAGGACAGCGCTTCGCGCTGATCGTGCGATTCTAAAAAATCTTACAGAAGGAGGCAGACGATGTGCCGGAGGTCCTCTCTTCTCACAGTAATCGGGGGTGCGCTACTGATAATAGCGTTGTGGAGTGCTGTGAGCTTGGGGCAAGCAACAATTACTGTTACAACGATCAACGACGAAGGGGGCGATAACAACGGGGATTGCTCGCTGCGCGAGGCGATCCTCGCGGCCAACACCAACAGCAATGCTCACGAGTCGGGATGTGCTGCCGGTGTGGGCGCTAGCGACGTCATCGTGCTCCCCGCAGGTCAGGCGTTCTTCTTAAATCTCGGCCAGCTCAGCATCACCGAGGGCGTAACCATTCAGGGCAACAATGCCACAATAGACAGCCAAAGTCTTGACAGAGTCTTCTACGTCAACTCGCCGACGCTGGTCACGGTGCGGGATCTTGTCATCACTAGAGGGTCGATAGCTGATTTTGGTGGGTGCGTCTATAACGAGACAGGCAGTCTTTTGCGCATAGAGAACAGTACGATTCGGGAGTGCCAATCGCAGGGGCCTGGAGCGGGGTTGGCCAATCAGGGGGACGCAACGCTCATCGGGGTTACGATAGAAGACAACGTAGCTGTAGCGGGAGAGGGGGGCTGTGGAGGCGGGGTGTTCAACGGCAACCAACTGTTTGTGAGCAATAGTCTCATACGCAACAACAGCGCTGGCTTGGGCGGTGGCCTCTGCAATGTCGCGCAAGCTTCTTTGGAAGACACCCTTGTAGAAAGCAATCAAAGTCGGGTCGGAGGAGGTATTGCGAACTTTGCACTTGCAGGGGTCGAAGCATCTTTGCAGATGACGCGCGGCGCAATCCGCCAGAATCGCTCAGGAGATATTGGAGGGGGCTTGCTCAACGGGTCGGCATGGGAGAACTTACGAGCCCTAGCGCGTCTGGTGGACGTTACAATACAGGGGAACATAGCTACTCATGAAGACGACTTCGCGTTTGGAGGAGGGATTGCGAATCTCGCTTCTGATGGAGGTATAGCTGAGCTAGAGTTGCTGCGTGTCACGGTGAGCTATAATCAGCTTGAAGCAGCGCCTAATCTGTCCGACGTGCAGTTGCTGGGAGCAGGGATTGCGAATTCTGTCTTTGACCCGACAAGCATTGCTCGCGCGCGCCTCACGAACGTCACCATCAGCAGCAATCAAGCGTTTTTAGAAGCGGGCAAGATCGGCGTAGCGCGTGGCGGCGGCATCTACAACGGTGCGGAGATGACTATCTCTCATGTGACTATGTATCTGAACGTTGCCGTTGATGGCACAGGTATATACGAAGAAGAGGGAGGAACAACTTCTATCAGGAGCTCGATCATAGCTGCTCTTGACATCCTTAGAGATGTATGCCAGGGAACGCTGGAGTCCTTGGGATATAATCTCTTCTACCCTGGCAGCGGATGTTCCGGCCTAGCTCCAACTGACTTGATCGGCGTTGACCCTTTACTTGGCCCCTTGCAGAACAACGGTGGCCTGACTGAGACCCATGAGCTGCTTCCCAACAGCCCTGCCCGTGATTACGTGCCCCTCTCGTCGTGCCTGGACTTCAACAACAACCTGCTGGCTGAAGATCAGCGCACGGACCCGCGTCCCAAAGGACCCGGCTGCGACATCGGCGCCTTTGAAGCAAGACCCCTAGCAACGATCACCGTGCAGAAGCGCGCCCAAGACCTCAACGGCGCTCCTCTCATCACAGACGATATCATCCTCTACACGATTGTCATCAATAACGCCGGCCCTGGCGATCAAGAGAATCACAGTGGGCCGGAGTTTGTCGACCCCATTCCTTTGGGGACAGTCTACATAAGCGGCTCAGCTACGGCTACGTCAGGAACGATCTCGTTCAACGCCGGATCGAATCAAATCGAGTGGGACGGGGATATCCCCGCGGGCACAAGCGTTACGATTACCTTCCAGGTGCAAGTGACCGTAAGCCCTCGAGGCAGCGGCTTTGTCGATCTCAACAACAAGAATAACAATGGTCTCTTCTGGTGGTTCAAGGGGCTCTTTGGCTTTGGGTGTCTGCTTGGGGGAAT
Organism: Candidatus Bipolaricaulota bacterium; assembly: GCA_030550495.1. Lineage (GTDB taxonomy): Bacteria > Bipolaricaulota > Bipolaricaulia > RBG-16-55-9 > DRXL01 > JANXCC01. Next base: position 11,886 of record JAUQPG010000042.1, read on the forward strand.
ATTTGCGCGGCGACGCCCGCGCTTAGCGCTAGTGCTTCTGGGGCTGATTATCCCGGTGATGATGAGCTCTTGCACACTTGCGCCGTGCGCACCCGTGCAGATCTGCAATCAAGGGGTCTTCTACACTGATGATCCTATGAGCCGCTTGGCAGAAGCTATCCCCAGCGATAATCCTGATACGCCTCTCCCCAACGATCCCACCTGCTTGCGCTAGCACGGCTGGGGGCGTTCGACTATAATGGGGTATGGCTCATACTAGCATTGATCTGTTGAAGGCGCTCTCCACGGCGTTTGGCGTTTCCGGCTTTGAGGACGACGTTCGTAATGTGATCGCTCAGTTCGTCAAGACCCTCGTGGACGAGATACGCGTTGATCCGTTAGGCAATCTCATTGTCACCCGTAAGGGCAAATCTGATTTTACGCTCATGCTCGACGCGCACATGGACGAAGTCGGTTTAATTATTAGCTATATCGAAGAGAAGGGCTTCTTGCGCTTTGCCACCCTCGGGGGCTGGGATCTCAGAATCTTGCC
>JAUQPG010000043.1 GCA_030550495.1 Candidatus Bipolaricaulota bacterium
CAATGAGTGAATCGCTCGCCCCTAAGAATTTCAGAATAACCCGAGAGCCTTGAGCCGTGCGCTCTTCAAGCTGCACGGCGCCCTTGCAGACGATGAAGCCTGCGTGAACTGGGTCGCCTTGTTCAAAGAGCGTCACTCCAGCCTGATATAATTCTGGCTGAAAATCTTCTGGAGTTTGCAAGCCTCCTAGAAAGCAGTGACAATGCTCGCACGGCATAGCACCACCCCTGGCGAGCATATTATACTCGTCGCTTTTTTTTTTTGCAAAAATCTGGCTTCAGGGGAAATCTAAGATAATCTAACGGTGCAACGGCGGCTTGGGGATCTTTAAAAATCCGACTCGGATCAGATAGAATAGACCCAGCCCTACCAACGGGAACTCGATGGTCTTCAATGTGAGTGCAAACGCCACGGCGCTCTCTTGCGGCACAGCGATGGGCGTGTGCGTCGCTAAAGATATGAGTGAAAACAAGCTGAAAATCCCCCAGCTGCCCACTTCGAAGACCCCCGTGCCTCCCGGAGTGATCCAAAAGAACGCTCCCAAAAAGATAAAGAGCGTGTAGATCATAGCTAAGTGCGACACGGGGAAGAACGCTCGTAACGCAAAAAGAAAGAAGACTTGGGGACGCAAGAAGACGAAGAGCGTTGCTAAAAGATTGAGAAAGAACGCGATGAGCGTCGCCCGCCCATGCTCCCGAAACGCAATAAAAACGTCTTCTTCGACTTCACGGACTTTCGCCTCAGCGATCTCCAAGGCGCGCTTCCACGGCACGCGTTCTTTGAGCCAGCCTAATAAGCGCGTCCCCCACAACCGATGTCCTGCAAGGTTGAACATCAACAGCGCCAAGAACCCCCCAAAGAGCACCATCCCGATCACGATGGCCCACGTGTCATCCAGAGGGAGGAGCTTCGTCGCGAGCGCGTAGTAGACCCCTAGATAGATAAACGCCAGAAGACAAAGCCCTTCTAAGAGCTTGGCGACTAAAATCGTCGCCACGATGCGCGTCGTCGGCGAAGTCCCCTGCTGTTCCCGCGCGATAAGATAGACGCTTGCTGGTTCGCCCCCTAGATACATCGAAGGCGTCAAGTACGTGATCGCAAATCCACACATCCGCGCGCGCCACACGGCCCACCAGCTCACCCGCACCCCGTAGGCCCGCAGGATAATCCACCAGCTCAGCGACCACAAGAGGAGCGTCGCGAGGACAACCCCTGCTAACAATAAGAATCCCCACCATCCGAGCATCATAATCTGATGGGCGACAATCCCCACCCCGGCCAGCAAGCGCGCCCCAAGTGACGTCGCTGAATTCCACCCCAAATAGATTAAAACCCCGCAAAGAATCGCTATCCCTAGGATCACCGACAGGCCCACAAACATATGACGCCGCATACTAGACGTATCCTAAGCCCTTCAGGCGCTCTCGGATCTCCTTCTCCCAGCGGGGGTTGGAAGGCTCGCGAGTGCGAAGAGTCGCAGGGTTTTGAACACCTGAGCTCGCCAGCTCGTGACCCTGCAAGCCTTCTTTGAACAGATCCGCTGGGACGCGCCCATCTATGTCTGAGGGAGGCAGCACCCCGAGCGCCTTCGTTAAGATCGGAAAGAGATCAACGATCTGAAGTTTCTGTTTGCGCCCAGGTAGAATTTGTGGGCCATAAGCTATAAAAATTCCCTCCATGCGATGCCAACCTGAACCGGCATACGTCGGCGCGATTGCTCTATTAGAGAGAAACTCGGTCGTACCTACCGCCATGACGCCGTCTTGGGGGACTAAGAGGATCTCCGGAGCGTGCGCTATCTCTTCGCCCCAGTAGATCTCTTCTTTACGATAGATTCTCGCGAAGATTGGGCTCCCCGTGTAGGGATTGGTGAATCTTTTCAGTCCTTCTATAAGCTCAGCGATGAGCCGGGGAGCATCAGCGGGCTCGACGCAGCCTTGGGGTTCGCGCCCCTTGAGATTGAGATAGATCTGCCCGACATTGCCGTGAGAGTACGCACGCGTCCTGGACCAGTCTATATTCTGCGTCGATAGAAAGACACGTCCCAAGAGATCGTGTAAGTCGCCGTGGCGCAGGCGCGCTCCAAGATCGAGCAGTCTCAATCGCTCGGCCAAGACATAAAGATTTTCAGGAGTCAACCCTGCACGCCACGCAAGCTTCTTGAGCAGCGTCGTGACGTTCTTCTTTAAAGCTAAATAGCCGTGCTCGTAGAGCCAGCAGTTCAGATAGATATTATAAAAGAGCGGACCAAAGCCATGATCAGAGATGACGAAAATCGCCGTGTTGTCGTCGAGTTGTTCTTGAATCTGCCCAATAGCACGATCAGCCAGTTGGTAGATCTCCAAGATAGGGTTGCCTGAACAAGCTCCCCCGTGATACCGCGGGCGCTTGATATTGTCTAACAGATGCCACATCTGGTGCTGGACGGAGTCAGTCTCCATAATATGGACCATGAAGAAGTCCCAGGGCTTGTTACGCATCAGATAGAGCGCGATTTCAACGCGCCGCCAGAGCGAATCTTTGAGATTTTTGAGCCATCTTTGGGCAGCGTAGCGCCCTCGCCAGTGCTCCGGTATGACAGGGTATGGACCGACCTCACGCTCGATCTCGGCTCTCAGCTCTGGAGGGAAGGCGTAGTTTTCTCCCTCAGGGGTGAGCAGATCCGTGAGCATGAAGCCATTGATTGGGCGCGCGGGATAGCTCACAGGCACACCCATCACGCCGACGCGCTTGCCATGTCGGCTGAGGTACTCCCACAAGACTTCTCTTTTAATACTGCGGGAGCTGATTGGTGCAAGCTGATAACTCCCGTCTTTGCGAGCTAACCAATCGAATATGCCGTGACGCCCTGGCTGGACTCCCGTCTGGAAGCTCGCCCAGGCAGCTCCGGTGATGGGTGGCTGGGTGCTCTCTAAACGTGCCCACGCCCCCTGCTCCATGAGCCTCTTCAGCTGGGGCAGATGCCCCGCTTCTGTCCACGGCTCGATTAAATCGAGCGTGGCCCCATCGAGGGCTATGACTAGGACTTTGTGAGTGCTCACAGCTCTCCTTTCTTTTTGGCCTCCCCCGGAAGAGGAGTTTGAGGTGAGGGCGATAAATCCTCCAAATCTTCGGTCTCGCATCTTAAAACCACAGCGCGAATCGCATTGCGTGCATAGAAGCTTATGGTCTTCCACACCCCTAAGCGATTATAGCGACGCGCCGAAGCATACACCACCAAGTGTGGGTCGTACCGGACACGCCCGAGACGGCGCAATCGCCTGACGATCTCGTGATCTTCTAGAGCTTTAAGAGAGGTATTGAACCCACCCACAGCGAGAAACGCTTCACGGCGCATCGCAAAATTCGATCCGATCACGTTGTGCCATCCAAAGAGACGCCCCACGTGCGTGATCGCGTCATTAAGTATGGGGTGAAAGAACTGCAAGAAAGTACCAAAGCCCTGGAGTCTCACGGGGCCGTAGAGGACTACTAACTTTGGATCTTCAGCGAACGCGCACGCGATGCGGGTTATCCAATCTGTTGGGTAGACTGCATCGGCATCGGCGCTGGCGATGATCTCCCCTGAAGTCGCTAGGCACGCCGTCTGGCGCGCCCAGCCGACTCCCTTGCGCCCTTCAGAGACGATCTTGATCGGCCATGGGGAGCTTTGCGCATACGCACGCACGATCTCTTCGGTCCTGTCAGTGCACAAGTTGAGGCAGACAATGATCTCGAGCTCTTCAGAAAAGTTCTGACGCACTAAGGACTCTAAACAGTGCGCGATATACTTCTCTTCGTTGTGTGCAGGAATAGCCACAGAGATCTTCATACGGACACCGGGGTTCGTAAGAGTTGTTCATAGAGTTCTTTCAAGCGTTGTCCCACGACGGGCAGGCTGCTCGTGTGCGCTAAGTCTTCGGCAGCATGAGAGAGTCGCTGCCATTCGTGAGGGTTTTGCGCGAGTTCGGAGATGATCTGCACGAAGTCCTCGACGGATCTGCCGGTGCGAGCATTGACTTTATCTATGAGCCAGCCGCGATACTCGGGAATATCTCGCACAACCAAAGGCCGTCCAAGCGACGCTGCTTCGAGCAAGACCATCGGCTGGTTCTCGCGCAGCGACGGCAAAAACAGAAGATCTCCCGCGGAGAACGCTGCTGGGGTATCTGCAACAAAGCCGGGCATTTGCACATTCGGGGTTCTGCTCTCGAGGGCTTTGTGCATCTCGGGGTAGAACGTTAAGAGCTTAGGCCAGACGTGCCCGAACCAGACAAAGTCAAATTGTGGGAGCCGTCGCGCGACTTCGAGGAAGTCTAAGATCCCTTTGCGCGGGATGACATTGCCCGCACAGAAGACCGTAAAATTTTTCAACCCCAAGCGTGCGCGCCAGTGCTGACGCTTCTCTTCGGAGAAGCGAAAACGCTCTCGATCAACGGTGTTGCTGACGACATAGATGGGCCGAGTAATCCCCTGAGCCTGGAGAAGCTCGCGGGCGTATTGGGAGCACGTGAAGATCGCATCGCTCGACTCATAGAAATAATAGAGATACTTTTCGTAGAGCGGGGCGATGGAATTGAAGAGCGTAAAGCTATCGGCAAAATCATGAGCGCCTATGCTGTGGGCGTGGACGACCACGGGGATTTTCAGGCGCTTGGCGCGTTTCAAATAAAAGAGCGACCTGGGCCCGAAGAAGTGCAGATGCAGCAAATCATAGTCTGAGTCAGGATCGTCGGTGACTGGGACACCGACTTTCTCTAGGGCTTTCCGTTGCTGCTCGTAGGCGGTCTTGAACCCCGATTTCGCCACAAGATCTGCAGCTTCGAGATAGAGACAGACCTTCATAGCGTCCCCCCTTCCAGCAGCGCTCTGTAGAGTCTTTGAAGCTGCTGCCCGACTTTCTCAAGGGAATTGGCTTCTGCCAAGCGATAAGCTCTATGCACGAGCTGCTCACGCAGTAGCTCGTTATCTGCTAACTGTAGGATCTTTTCGCAGAAGTCGTCCACGGTCTTACCCATGAGACAGTTCTCCCCATCACGGAATCCAGCAAGAGAGTACTCTGGGAGATCTCGCAGGACCAAGGGGCGGTATAACGCTGCGGCTTCAAAGAGTACCAAGCCGTGGGTCTCCCCATAGGACGGATAGAAGAGCAGGTCTCCCGCGGAGAACGCCCCGGGAGCGTCTTCAATAAACCCTGGGAGCTTCACATTTGGGGTTCGCTCATCGAGCGCTTGATGCATCTCAATATCGAATGCTAACAAGCGGCTCCACACATGCCCGAACCAGACAAAGTCAAATTGTGGGAGCCGTCGCGCGACTTCGAGGAAGTCTAAGATCCCTTTGCGCGGGATGACATTGCCCGCACAGAAGACCGTAAAGCGTTTCAGTCCAAAGCGTTGGCGATACTTCTTGCGCGCTCGGGCGTCGAACTTGAATCTGTCCAGATCGACGCCGTTGCTGACGACATAGATGGGCTTCGTGATCCCTTGGGCTTGCAATAATCTCTTGGCGTGCTCTGAGGGGGTGCAGATGGCATCACTCAGCTCGTAGAAATAATTCAGATATTTCTCATATAACGGCGCAAATGTGTTCGAGAGCGTGAAGCTGTCTCTGAAATCATAAGCCCCAATGCTGTGGGCATGGGCGATGACGATCTTGCCCTGTTGCTTGGCTCTCTTCAGATAATAGAGCGAGCGCGGACCAAACCAATGGACATGGAGGATATCAAAAGAAGAATCTGAGGGATCGGTCGTCACGGGAATACCCATCTTTTGGAGCGCTTGGAGATGGCGCGCAAATGCCGTGCGAAACCCCGAACGCGCCACGACGTTCTCTGCCTCAAGATAGAGACAGACTTTCATCTCCGCCAGCGCTACTCCCATTCGATAGTCGCCGGGGGCTTGGACGTAATGTCGTAGACCACCCGAGTGACTCCCTCGATCTCGTTGGTGATCCGGCTTGAGATTTTTTCTAATACGTCATAAGGGATATGAACCCAGTGGGCAGTCATGCCGTCGCGGCTGTCGACGGCACGCACCGCAACGACATGGCCATACGCGCGCCCATCTCCTAAGACTCCGACGCTTCGGACGGGCAGCAGCACAGCGAAATACTGCCAGATCGCACGAGTCAGCCCAGCTGTGTGAATCTCCTCGCGTACAATTGCGTCCACTCTCTGTAAGATTCGTACTCGCTCTGGGGTCACTTCCCCCAGAATTCTTACGGCCAACCCCGGTCCAGGAAAAGGCTGCTCCCAGATAATCTCTTCGGGGATTCCCAACCTCAGCCCAATTTGGCGTACTTCGTCTTTGAAGAAATTTCGCAACGGCTCGATGATCTTAAACTGCAGTCGTTCAGGAAGCCCCCCGACGTTATGATGGCTCTTGATTTTATCGGCGCCGCGGGCGCCCGCGCTCTCAATGACATCAGAGTAGATCGTCCCTTGGACGAGCACGTCAATCCCGCCAACTTCGCGGGCGAGCTTCTGCGCTTCTTCTTCAAAGACCTTGATAAACTCCGCCCCGATGCGCTTGCGCTTCTCTTCGGGGTCAATCACTCCCCGAAGTTGCGCGAAGAAGCGCGCGCTCGCGTCGACGACGCGCAAGCGCAAGCCCAGCTTCTCAAAGATCGTCCGAGTGCGTTCCACTTCGCCCAAGCGGAGCAACCCGGTGTCAATGAAGATCGGGATTAATCTGTCTCCAATAGCACGATGAACGAGTACCGCGGCTGTGCTGCTATCGACTCCGCCGGAGACCCCAATGAGCACATGGCGTGCGCCCGAGAGCTCTTCTTTGAGTTTTTCGATAATCTCTTGCACGTGGTCTCCGGGGTACCAGAGTCTCTGAATTTGACAGACTTTGAATAGAAAATTTTTCAGAATCTCTTTGCCCTTGGGCGTGTGAGCGACTTCGGGGTGGAACTGAATCCCGTAGAAAAGCCCATCGCGGCTCTTCATCGCTGCGTGAGCGACATTGGCCGTTCTTGCCAGGCAGACAAAATCTTTGGGCAATCTCTTGATCTCGTCGCCGTGGCTCATCCAGACCTCTTCGCATTCAGCAAGCCCATCAAAGAGAGTATTTGTCTGGATGATCTGAAGAGTGCTAGGGCCGTATTCGCGTTTGTCGCCTCGCAGCACCTGCCCGCCTAGGTCGTGAGCTATAAGCTGCATCCCGTAGCAGATCCCCAAGATTGGGATCTGCAGCTCGTAGATGCGCTTATCTACGCGAGGGGCACCGGGGGCATAGACGCTCGCTGGGCCACCAGAGAGAATCAGTCCTTTTGGGGCGCGGCGTTGGATCTCTCCCGGGGAGATCTCCGGGGGAACGATCTCGGCATAGACCCCTAGCTCGCGCACGGCCTTGGCGATGAGTTTGGTGTACTGTGAGCCAAAATCGATAATAAGCACCGTGTCCATAAAGAGCGCAGTGTAAGTTTAGCAGAAAGAGTCGTCCCGATGCAAACGCTTGAGGCAAGAGATAAGCTAAGTGCAGAGCAGCCGGTGCAATTCAGCCATCACTGGCCCAAGCTCACTATGAATAGCGATATCGGCAATACGATCAAAGGGCGTTGCCTCGCGATTGACGATAGCGAGCTGAGCACCGCGGCGCTTCGCGTGTGGCACTAGCCCAGCAACGGGATAGACTTCTAACGACGTGCCCAACACAAACAGAAAATCACAGCGCTCGATCTCGTCGAAGGCGCTCTCGAAATCAGGAGTGAGCAGCTCCCCAAAGAGCACGACATCAGGCTTAAGGAGATCATTGCACTCGTCGCACAATGGGACGCGATGGCTCTCGACTTTGTTGAAGATCTCTTGGATCGAATACGTCTTCTTGCATCCGAGGCAGATGCCACGGGTGTAAGTGCCGTGGACTTCTAAGACTCGTCTGGAACCGGCTTTTTGGTGCAAACTATCAATATTTTGGGTGATAACGCATTTCACATAGCCGCGAGCTTCAAGCTGAGCGAAAACTTTATGGGTGATGTTGGGCCGGGCGTCGACTAATTTCGCAAAGCGCTGGCGCCAGAACTCATAGAAGCGCACGGGGTTGTTGCGAAAGCCTTCAATCGACGCGACTTCCATTGGGTTGTACTGTGCCCACAACCCCGTGCTCGGACTACGAAAGTCTGGAATGCCCGAGTCAGTGCTCACTCCCGCTCCGGTGAGAGCAACACCATACCGGGCTTCACGCACCATCCGGGCAAGGCGCTCGATCAGTTCTCTCACACAAAAAATTCTACTATACTCCAGAGCGGTCCGACAAACGGCGTCGCTATGGAGTATAATGACAGATCAAGTCTTAGAGCGGGTGAAGCTATGGCAGCGAAAATACCGGCAAAACCAAGTACTCCTAGGCTTAGTGAGCTCCCTGTGGATGGGCACTTTGGCGAGTTTGGTGGGCAGTTCGTGCCGGAGATTTTAATCCCGGCTCTCAAAGAACTGGAGCGAGTCTATAAAGAGATCAGTGTGCGCTTTGACTTTCAGAGTGAACTCAAGGCACTGCGTGCGGACTACGGTGGACGCCCCACCCCGCTTTACTTTGCTAAGCGTCTCACAGAATACGCGAACGGTGCGCGCATCTTTCTCAAGCGAGAGGACTTAGTGCACGGTGGGGCGCATGCGCTGAATAATGCTCTCGGGCAGGCGTTGCTCGCGCGTGCTATGGGCAAGCGGCGCGTGATCGCCGAGACGGGTTCAGGGCAGCATGGCGTTGCCGTCGCTATGGCCTGCGCGGTGCTGGGGCTCCACGCTGAAATCTATATGGGCGCACGTGATATCGAGCGCCAAAAGGCCAACGTCCAGCGCATTCAGTTATTAGGCGCGACCGTGCACCCCGTCACCAGCGGCTCCCAGACCCTCAAAGACGCCATAAACGAAGCTCTTCGCGATTGGGCGACCAATGTGCCTACGACGTATTATCTCATTGGGTCAGCGGTCGGCCCGCACCCGTACCCCATGATCGTGCGAGACTTTCAAAGGGTGATCGGGGATGAGCTCAAAGGCCAGCTCTTGCGGAGAGAGCAGCGTCTCCCTGATCTGGTAGTGGCGTGTGTGGGCGGGGGCAGCAACGCCATAGGGACGTTCTACCCCTTCGTCAACGATGAGAAAGTACAGTTTCTCGGCGTGGAGTCAAGCGGGGCAGCGGCGCTGTGTCATGGCTCGATTGGGGTGTTGCATGGCGCGAAGACTTTTGTCTTGCAAGATGAGCACGGCTCTATTGGCGAGACGCATAGCATTGCTGCGGGGCTCGACTACCCTGCTGTAGGCCCAGAACATGCGCTCTATAAGAAGCTCGGTCGTGCTGAATATATCACGGTGAGCGACCAAGAGGCTTTAGAAGGGTTTCGGCTGCTTGCGCGCTGTGAGGGGATTTTGCCGTCGTTGGAAGCCGCGCACGCTATCTACGCTGGGGTGCAGCGAGCTCAGCGGATGAAGCGCGATCAGATCGTGGTGATTACGCTCTCTGGGCGGGGAGAAAAAGACTTAGAGACGGTGGTACAGCATGATGCTCACGCAGCGCTTGAGTAAGCGGTTTGAGGAGGTTCATAGTCGGCGTGAGGCCGCCTTGATCGGGTACATTATGGTTGGCGAGCCAGAGTTCTCCCGCACCTTAGAGTATATTGGGGCTTTAGAATCGGGGGGAGTAGATATAGTGGAGCTGGGCGTGCCCTTCACAGACCCGATTGCGGACGACCCGATCTTGCAAGCTGCCCACGGCCGCGCGTTGCGCCAAGGTGTGAATGTTCACACGGTATTTCAGCTTGTGCGCGAGCTGCGCAAAAACTCGGAGCTGCCTGTGCTCTTGATGACGTACTACAACCCGATCTGTAGGCTCGGCGAGGAGTCGTTTGCGCGGCGGTGCAGCGAGGCTGGGGTGGACGGCGTGATCATTCCCGATTTGCCCATCGAAGAAGCAGCATCATGGGTCAATCAAGCGCGCAAGTACGGGTTGGCTCGAATCTTTTTTGTCACCCCCGAGACTGACAACGAGCGTGTGAAGAGAATCTGTGAATACGCTTCGGGGTTTGTCTATCTCGTCTCGCGGTACGGTACGACTGGGCCGAGCGAGACGCTTGCGCCTACAGTACTGCCGTTGCTGGAGCGAGTGAAGCCGCTCTTGCCCGAAGATCTCAAGGTAGCCGTTGGTTTTGGGCTGACGACTCGGGCTCACATTGAAGCTGTAGTACGCGCTGGCGCGGACGGGGTAATCGTCGCGAGTGCCTTAGCCGCACGGATTACTGAAGGGGCTTCGCCTGAAGCTTTAGCAGACTATGTTCGAGAACTCAAAGCAGGGACGAGGAGGACAGTATGAGCGAACCAATCATCGAAGCGAAAAAGGATGGCCCCTACTTTATCAAAGGTCCACTCAAGCTCATAGACGCTTCGGGGAAAGAAACAGTGATTGACCGTCCGTGGGCAGCACTCTGTCGCTGTGGGCAATCTCAGAATAAGCCCTTGTGTGATGGGACGCACAGCAAGATCGGCTTTAAGGCCGATGATGCGAAACTCTATAAGCCTTGAGAGCTAACTGAGAAGTTCGCTAATTCTTCGGCAGCTTGCGCCCACTGCTCTGAGGTGATTTCGAGCTCCTGGCGCTTCTGCCGGTAGAGTGCTGTCAGCTCTCGCAGTTTCTGATGGTCTCCGGCGTAGCTGGCTGCTTCCATCTCTTTTTCGATTTGAGCGATCTGGTGTTCGAGCGCTGTGACGGCGTTCATCAATTCAGCTTCGCGGGCGGCGAGCTTGGCGCGCTGGCGCTCGCGCAGGCGCTGCTCCTTGCCAGGGGAGAGGCGCTTGGGCTTGCTCGTGTCTTCGTCCTCGCTCTGTGTGCCTCTCTGAAGAGAGGGTGGTTGAGCAAGCAGGGCGCGCTGTGTCCGATAATACTCATAATTGCCGCGATAGACCTTGAGCTCTCCGTCAGCGATCTCCCAAATTTGTGTAGCAATCGCTTGGATGAGATAGCGATCATGGGAGGCGAATATAATTGTGCCCTTGTAGTCTCGCATCGCTTCTTGGAGGACTTCACGGGAGTCTATATCTAAGTGATTTGTTGGCTCGTCCAACAGCAAGAGATTGCCGCCCAATTGAGCGAGCATAGCGAGGGCAAGACGGCTGCGCTCCCCGCCAGAGAGCTCCGAAATCTTCTTAAAGACGTCGTCGCCGGAGAAGAGAAACTGCCCGAGAAAACTACGTGCTTCGCTGATCGTCTTATCTGTGTTGGCCGTGACAACGTCAAGGACAGTGCTGTCGGGGGTATCGAGATCGGTCTGACTTTGGCGGAAGTACGCGATCTCCACGTGGTAGCCCAGTTCGAGTGTTCCTTCCAACGGTCGCAATTCTCCCGCGAGCGTCCTGAGGAACGTGCTCTTCCCTGAGCCGTTGGGGCCGATGAGCGCGACACGTTCTCCTCGCTGGAGTGTGAGCTGCTTACAGTGAAAGAGCGGGGCATTTGGATAGCCGATGATCAAGTCGCGGGCGCGGAGCACGCGCTCGCCGCTCGGGCGTTTGACGTCCATCCATAAGTGAATCTTCTTAGGGACGATGGGCTTGGGAATGCGCTCAAGTTTTTCGAGCATCTTTTGACGGGCCTGGGCTTGGCTTGCGCGGAAATCCCCACCAGCGATATTGCGCCGAATGAACTCTTCCGTCTTCTTGATGAGCTCTTGTTGCTCTTCGTAGAGCTTCCACTGGCGCTCGAGGCGCTCCTGGCGCAACGCGCGATAGTGCGAGTAATTTCCAGGGTACTCATAGAGTCTCCCAAACTCGAGCTCCCAGATCTTATGGACTAACTTATCGAGAAAGTAGCGATCGTGCGAGACTAGAATAAACGCGCCCTTCCAATGGGAGAGATACTCTTCGAGCCATTCGAGAGCTTGAATATCCAAGTGATTCGTGGGCTCGTCTAGCAAGAGCACATCGGGTTCTTCGAGCAGCAACCGGGCTAGAGCCGCGCGTGCCCGCTGCCCCCCGCTCAAGTGAGCGATTAATTTTTGCTCGTCATCGGGAGTGAACCCTACCCCCACTAAGACTTGGTGAATCCGGCTTTGATACTCATAGCCACCGCCGCGCCGGAAGTTTTCAAGTAATTCGTCGTATTGCCTGAGTAAGCTCTCGTCGGGAGTAGAGCGAGCGAGCTCTTGTTCTAATCTCTGCAGCTCGCGCTCTTGCTCGCGGAGCTGCTCAAAGACTTTGAGCATCTCCTCAAAGAGCGTTGCATTGCTGTTTAGACTGGGCTCTTGAGCAAGATACCTGATTCGAGCAGAGCGTGTGCGCGTGACGCGTCCGCTTGTGGGTTCTTGCAAGCCCGCGAGAATTCGTAACAGCGTCGACTTCCCGCTGCCGTTGAGCCCCACAAGCCCAATGCGATCGCCTTGGTGC
>JAUQPG010000008.1:0-29347 GCA_030550495.1 Candidatus Bipolaricaulota bacterium
CGCTCCAGAAGCCGCGCGATGTCACCGCGCAGCTCATTGAGACTCTCTAAGAGCGTCCTGCGAGCGGCTTGCTTGGTGCGCCACTGCTCGCGCATCCGCAAGAGATTCTCAATATCGCCCTTAATCTCTTCAAGCTGCTCACCCTCTTCGAGAGCCTGAGCCAGAAGAGCACTCGCTGCATTCATCGATTGTTCCAAGCGCTGGTGCTCCGCCTGTTGAGCACGAGCAAGCTCCGTCTCTTCCGCGATCTGACGCTCTGTCTGAGCGATCCGTTCGATGAGCGCCACGTGACGCTGGTGAGCTTCTGCAAGAACGCTGCGATGTGCCGAGAGCTCCGCACGACGTGCCGCGATCCGCTCAATCTCTAACGCGACCCGATCGAGCGCACTCTGGGTCTTCTTCCACAGCGCGATCTTCTCGGCCAGGCGCTGCAGCTCCGCCTCTTCATGCTGGACGAGTTTCTCCAGCTCTGTGAGCTGCTCTCTCATCTCGACAAGTGCCTCGGCCAGCTGCTCAAGGGGAACGGCTTGCCCACAGGTGGGACAGCGCCCCGCGTGGAAGAGTTCTTCTTTCTGAGAGAGCTCCTGACGCAGCGCTTCGTAGTGGGTCTTCGCGCTCATCACGGCACGCTTGGCCTCCTCATGGTGTTCCTCAAGACGGTGCAGCTCACGCGTCCACGAAGTCTGTACCTGAGAGATCTTTTGAACATCCCAATCTGATAGCGCTGCAGAGAACGGTATCCCCAGCGCATCAGCACCTTCAGCGAGATCCCGCAAGGAAGCCGTGACGGCTTGCTCATGCTGAGTGAGCGCTTCAGTGAGCGCGGCGAGCTTGCGCTCCCCGTGAGCAATCTGCTCCTCAAGACGCCCGCACTCACGTTGGAGATCCTCACGCTGTTGACGGAGCTTTTCGAGTGCGCGCTCGCGCTGCGTGCGCTCAGCGCCCAGCCGTGCCAGTTGCTCGCGCAGCTCCCCGACCCGCGCACGGTGACTCTCTATCTGAGTCTTCTGCGCTCTGATACGCTCTGCGATCACGGTCACTTCCTCAAACGTCGTAGCCCTCTCGAGCGCCTCCAAGACTCGGGCGCTATCAAGCCCGAGCTGCTGCACGCGTGCCTTCACCGCAGCCAAAGCCCGCTGATGCCGTGCGCTCAGGCGCTCCAATTCCTTCTCGCACTCGTGGCGCTCGGCCTCCCGACTCGCTAAACGCCTCTGTTTTTCTGAAAGCTCTCGCTCGGTTTGCGAGAGCTCTTGAGCTGTTTGAGCAAACTGCTGCAGGGCTTCATCGTAGCTCTGCAAGAGCTTATGGGCATTGGTGCGCCGCTCATCTACAGCAACGAGCTCGCTCTGGACTCGTTCCATCTGCTGGGTGAGCTGGGCTTTTTGAGCGAAGAGCTCTTGGCGCTCTAAAGTCTCGATCTCTTGGCGCAGGCGTGCCAAGCGCTCAGCGAGGAAATCCGCCTTGCGATTGAGAGCCCGCAGGGCTTCTTTCGAGCGCGGATTGACATAGAGATCGATCTTATAAAGCCCTAAGAGCCCATCGAGCATCTGCTCGCGATCTTTTTTGTCTGCGCGAATGAGCCGATCGATCTCCCCTTGGCGGACATAGACACAGTTAGCAAAGCCCTCGCGGTCCATGCCAAAGAGCCGTTCGATCTCAGCCACGACGTTTTCGGTGCCGCTCCAGACCGAGCCGTCTTCACACGTCAGTTGGCAGCCGCTGCGCTCGCTCTTTATAGTGCCGCCTTGGCGGCGGAGCGCGATCTGGGCGTGATAGCGCTTGCCTCCGTAGAAAAAACTGAGTCTGACCGAGCCCGCGTCCGCCCCGAGGCGCACGATCTCATCGAGGCTGCGCCCGATGACGTGTCGGGCGTCGCTGCCGTAGAGCGCAAAGAAGATACTCTCCAAGAGCGAAGATTTCCCGCTGCCGTTGGGCCCAGCGATGACAGTGATCCCTGGCTCGAAGCGCACGGAAGCCTTCTTATAGCTCCAGAGATTCTCGATCTCTAAGCTCTCCAGCTGGAGCTGATTGTGCGCGAGCCGATCGGGCAGGGCCGGCCCGAGCTCTGTGGGCTCGTGCGGAACTTTGCTCAACAGATCGAGCAAATCTTTCTGTTCTCTTACGCTTTTGCGCGCCATGCCCGCTCCAAGAGCGCCGTCACTTCAGGGTCGACATTGGAGTCCGCGATCTTGAGGTCACGAATGATGTGATCGATCTCGCGTGCCAAGGGCGAGAGATTCTTTCGCGAGAGCGCTTCCGTGACGGCGTGCTCCACATCCCCAAACTCGATCTCGATAGAGGGCTCCCCTTCGTGAGCTGGGCTCTCGCGGAGGTCCCGCACGCGTACGGCTAAAGCGCCGCGCTCGTAGCCAAGCTTCTCGATCTCTGCGATAGTCCATCGAGACGACGCAAGATAGACCACGACGACGGCATTGTGTATATCTGAGTTCTCAAGGCGCTGGATGGGATCCTCATCGGCGCGAACATAGAAGAATGGGCGAGTCTTGAGGCGCCGTCGATCCAGCCGCCCACTTCTCAGATCGATAATATTGACGCCGCGCTCAGCAACCTCGTCGAGCGCCCAGCGCTCGGTGCTGCCACAGTACGTGATGAGTATCTCTTGGTTTCTAGCTCGTTCGCGCCACTCACGGTATTCGTGATAGTCTCCCAGAAGCACGATGCGGGCCCCGCAGCTTATCAGCTTCTCTACAGCGAGCTCGCCATCAGGATCGACAGCGTCGAGCAACTGATGGCAGACCAAGACCCCATCAGCGTAAGAGGGAGGGGTGATCTCGCGCCGCCCGGAGAAATCGAGCCCATAGACGGGTATGCCCTCAAGGTCAAACGGCTTGTCCGGACGCAGATGGACTGCTAAGCCGAGCTCTTCAAAGAAGTCAAGCCATTGGACGCCCCGACGCTGCTCGTGATTGCCCACGACCCCAAGAAAGCGAATCCCCGCGTCTTTCAGGGTAAAGAGCCCCTGGAGAGTTGCAAGAAGATCTTCAGCGCCGGGGGTACGGTCTTCGAAGAGATCCCCGGCATGGATGACAGCAGAGACCCCTTCGTCGAGGGCAAGCTGCACCACTTGGAGAAATGCTTTGGCGAAGTCGTCACGGCGCTCTTCCAAGCCGTACTGGCGAAAGCCGATATGGGTGTCCCCAGTGTGCAAGACCCTAGCCATGTGCTTTTATACTAGCACGATTGGTGCAAAAAGCAAGGACAGGCGTCTACGACACAAGGATTGCGCGCTCGAGCACATCCTGAGACTCACTAGGGAAGAGCACTAGCGTAACTAGCGCAAAGATTTTCCTCGAGTTAGTCTGAAAGAGCGTAACTTTGCAATACGCGTTACATACTCTTTGTCAAGATCGCTCTATAACTAACTAAGATGGAGGTTTCGCGGGAAGGAGGGTCTATGAGAGAGCAAGGCCGGTGGAAATGGGTCTACGTGCGGATGCACGGTGGCCTAGGCTTTGCATTAATCTCTGTGCCAAGCGACTTGACGGTCTCCCAGCTCAAACTGCTCGTTGGGGCTGACCCCCGTAGCCTCGTCACCGTGCGCTCGGCCTTCCGGCCCCTCGCAGAGAACGAACCCATCTACCGACGCGTCAGTAACTACGACACCGTCTATATCGAACCCCATCGTCGTACCCTGTAATCATCCCCTCTCCCTCTCTTCTTTGGCGGAGGTTGCCTGGGGCCCCCCAAGTAGCCTCTGCTCTTTATCCCCCTTGACAATCATACAAAAGTATGCTATACTTTTGACTGCTATGAGGACGGAACTCACAGAGAAGCAGCGACAGATTCTTGACTTTATCGTCGAGCGGGTCTCGGAGCAAGGGCTGCCTCCTACTCTTCGGGAGATTGCCGAAAAGTTTGGGCTTCAGTCGGTGCGCAGCGTTCAGACGCATCTCGACGCATTAGCGAAGAAAGGGTTCATTCGCCGTCTTGCGGGAAAGTCACGGGGCATAGAACTCGTCCGTGAGCGGGTACGACGTCCGGGAATCCCCATCGTTGGGCATATCTCGGCTGGGCGGCCTATCCCCGCTATAGAAGACATTCAGGGCACACTGGACTTAGATGTCTTGTTCGGAAAAGATGAGCGTCCTTTTGCGTTGCGGGTCCAAGGGGATAGCATGATCGAGGCTGGAATATTTGCGGGCGACTTCGTGATCGTCCAGCCGCGGCAGACCGCCGAGCCGGGCGATATCGTCGTTGCGCTCAAGGACGACGAAGCGACAGTGAAGTACTTTGCGTTCGTTGACGGAAGACCCATGCTCGTCCCAGCGAATTCTCAGTATGCTCCGGTCCCATTAGGGGAGGGGCAGATCGTGGGGAAGGTCGTGGGCGTGCTGCGCCAAGTCAAACGCAATATCCGAGAGATTCAGAGATTCCTCAACCAATAACAAAGGAGGTCGTGCGATGGGCAAACAAGAAGTCTTAAACAGTGTGCTGGAGGGTCTGCGCAAGAAATACGGCGAGGGTGCGATCATGTGGCTTGGGGAGCAAGCTAAACTTCAAGTCGATACGATCCCCACAGGCTCGCTCTCCCTGGACATGGCGCTGGGGATCGGCGGGGTCCCACGGGGCAGGATCGTCGAGATCTTCGGGCCAGAATCCTCCGGGAAGACGACCCTTGCACTCCATCTCATCGCGGAAGCGCAGAAGCGCGGTGGTGTTGCAGCATTTATAGACGCCGAGCACGCCCTCGACCCTAACTACGCCAAGGCAATTGGGGTGAATCTCGACGCGCTGTTGCTGAGTCAGCCGAACTCTGGCGAACAAGCTCTTGAGATCATGGACGCGCTCGTGCGCAGCGGAGCTGTTGACATTATCGTCGTAGACTCGGTAGCGGCGCTCGTCCCCGAAGCTGAGATCGCCGGAGCAATGGGTGATGCCCAAGTGGGTCTCCAAGCACGCTTGATGAGCCAAGCGATGAGAAAGCTCGCGTCTTCGATTGCACAATCGAAGACGACCGTCGTCTTTGTCAATCAAATTCGCCAGATGATCTCTGGGATGAGCTGGGGGCCGACGACCACCACGACGGGGGGCTTGGCCCTGAAATTCTATGCTTCTGTGCGCATGGAGATCAAGCGCTTGGGCAGCATTGACGAAGGCGACAATCGCGTGGGGAGCGAGACAGTCGTCAAGGTCGTCAAGAACAAGTTAGCCCCGCCCTTCAAAGAAGCGAAGTTCGATATTATCTACGGGAAGGGGATCTCCTCCGAGCGTGAGCTCATCAAGATAGGCGAGCAGCTGGGATTAATCAAGAAGAGCGGCTCGTGGTTTAATTTCGGGGATATTCGTCTGGGCCAGGGGATGAGCAATGCTGCAGCGTTTTTGGAGTCTAACAAAGAGATCGCGCAGCAGTTAGAGAACGCGATTCGCGAGAAGGTTGGACTGAGGCCCGCTGCTGCGTCGTCACCAGCTGAGGATGAACCTAGGAAAGACTCTAGCGAAAAGGGATTGCTGAGCGAGGCGGAGAAGCCAGCTCGCCGAGCGTCCCGCAAGGTAGCTCCTCTCATGATGACACCAGAATCATCCAACGGAATTGAAAGCTAACCAGGGACGGGCAAGTGCTGTGAAAGGAGGGATAAAATTGCACTTGCCCTCTCTTCTCTTTTTTTTCTGCAATCATTGATAAACTTGCGTTCCCCCCAGGACTTAGCAGTACAATAGAAGCCCTATGAAGACGATCCTCATCACCGGTGCCAACGGGGAAATCGGTCACGGCTTGATCTCGCGGCTCGCCGAGCGTAGCGACATGCGTATCATCGCGCTGGATTTGCATGAACTCGATGAGACCCTCAAGCCCAAAGTCCACCGCGCCGTCACTGGAGATATATTAGATACAGCGCTCCTTGAGAGCCTGTCAGCAACGTATAACTTCGACACGATCTATCACTTAGCAGCCCTGCTCTCTACTAAAGCTGAGCGCCAGCCCGTCTTGGCCCATAAAGTTAACGTCGACGGCACGCTCAATCTCTTGGAAATGGCCGTGGGGCAATCGCGTCTCCAAGGGCGCGAGATCAAATTCTTATATCCCAGCTCGATTGCCGTCTACGGCTTGCCCGATCTCAAGACCAAAGAGCGCGCGGGCAAAGTCAAGGAGCACGAATGGCTCACCCCACGGACGATGTATGGCATCAATAAACTGTATTGTGAGCAGTTAGGAATCTATTACGCGCAGTACTATCGTCAGCTCGATGCGGACGCGACGCGCGGACATATTGACTTCCGCGCGCTGCGCTTCCCAGGGCTGATCAGCGCTGTTACTGTTCCGACCGGGGGCACAAGCGACTACGCCCCGGAGATGCTCCATGCGGCTGCGCAGGGAAAACCCTATGCGTGCTTTGTCCGCGAAGATACGCGTATTCCGTTTATGGCCATGCCTGATGCCATCGAAGCGCTCTTACAGCTCGAAGCTGCGCCGCGCCAGAAGCTCACGCGCTTTGTGTATAACGTCACGGCGTTTAACCCTTCAGCGGAAGAGATCTTCGATCTTGTGCGCCAAGCCTTTCCTAAGGCCCACGTGACGTTTGCGCCTGATTTGAAGCGCCAGAAGATCGTAGATAGCTGGCCTGCCGATGTAGACGACTCGGCAGCGCGAGCTGACTGGGGCTGGCAGCCTGTCTATGATCTCAAACGCGCGTTTGAGGAATATCTCGTGCCTGGTGTAAAACGGCAGTATGCAGCGACATGGTGAGCGCAGTATAATCAGAGCAGTGATACGCCAATGGATAAGAAGCAACAGGTCAAAGGGAAGTATTCAAAGCACGATTGGCGCAGTTGCTGGGCTGTAGAGCAAGTACCAGGCAAGGTGAGTGGGGCTTGGGTATCTCGAGGCACGCGGGTGCCCGTGAGCGCACTCTTTGAGAATCTTCGGGATAGCGCTTCTATTGAAGATTTCTTGAGATGGTTTCCCGGCGTCCGGCGCGAACAAGTCGAAGCGGTCCTTGAGCATGAGCGCAAATCTTTAAGCGCCGCGCTTGCAAGCGCACGTTCAAGCAATTCGTCAGACCGTTGATACTATACAAGCTGGAGAGTACAGGGAGTTCGCTCTTGAATAGCAGGCAAGTTGCACTCATCACGGGGAGCAACAGCGGCATCGGCTTGGCGACTTCTGTCTATCTTGCCCGCAGGGGCTATACCGTCTGGGCAACGATGCGCAACTTAGATAAAGCGAGCGAACTGCGCGCTATCGTCGAGTCTGAAAAACTCCCCATCGAGATTGCCCAGCTCGACGTCTGCGATGATAGCTCTGCCAAGAACGCTGTCGCCCAGATCTTGCAGAAGAGCGGGCGCATTGACGTCTTAGTCAATAATGCTGGGTACGGGCTGCGCGGCGCCATAGAAGAAGTCTCGCTCGACGAATGGAAGCAGCAATTTGAGACGAATTTTTTCGGGGTCATTCGCGTCACCCAAGCTGTCCTCCCCCAGATGCGCGCGCAAAACTCTGGCGCAATTGTGAATATCAGCTCGGTCTTAGGGCGTATGGCGATTCCGTTCTCTGGGCCGTACGTCGCAAGCAAGTTTGCCTTAGAAGGCCTGACGGAGACGCTGCGCTACGAGCTTGCCCCGTGGAATATCAAAGTCATTCTCATCGAGCCGGGTTTTATCGCGACAAAATTCCAAGAGAACGCCCAGCTCGCCCAAGCTGCCCAACGCGATGACTCCCCATATGCGGTCTTCAAGAAAGCCAGTGGGCGGCGTGTCCAGAGAAATATCTATCGTGCAGCTCCCCCTGAGAAAGTCGCGGAGACGATCTATCGCGCGATCACGCATCCAACCCCAAAGCTCCGCTATGCTGTGGGGCGTGATGCGTGGTTGGTTCTGCCCTTACGAAGATTTCTGCCTGCGGGACTGTTCGAGAGAATTCTCAAGAAGCAACTGGGGCTATAACGCGCCCATCGAGCAGCTCGATCACGCGATCAGCGTTTTGGGCAACTCTGGGGTCGTGCGTCACTAAGATGAGAGTAACGCCGCGCTCAGCCTGGAGCTCTCTCAACAGATCGAGCACTTGTTTCTCATTCTTGGAGTCGAGGCTCCCCGTGGGCTCGTCAGCCAATATCAACTCGGGGTTATTGATGAGAGCGCGAGCGACGGCAACGCGCTGACGTTCCCCTCCAGACAGCTCCGGCGGACGCCGATGGGCTTTGTCCGCAAGCGCAACGCGCTCTAATAGCTCCCGTGCGCGGGCTTTGGCCTCACGCCGTGAGTGATTCAGTTCGAGTGTCGGGATTAAAACATTCTCGATCGCCGTCAGCGACGGGATGAGATTGTGCAGCTGAAAGATAAACCCGACTTTCCGTGCGCGAAAGCCCGCTAAATCCCCATGACTGTGTGCAAGGTCTTCGCCGGCGACCCAGAGCTCGCCCGAATCAGGCTTGTCTAATGCGCCGATAAGATTCAAGAGCGTGCTCTTGCCCGAACCCGACGGCCCGCAGATCGCGACGAACTCGCCGCGCGCGATCTCCAACGTCACGCCGTCGAGGGCGCGGGTGCGCCCGTTCTCATAAGTCTTCACGAGATCGCGCGCAACAACGATAGATTCACTCATACCGTAACGCCTCTTGCGGGGAGATCTTTGAAGCGCGATACGCTGGATAGAGCCCGCCCACTAGTCCCACACCCAACGCGATGATCAACGCTTGCGCGAAGAGATCAGGCGCATACACCGGGCTGATCAGCCCACGGACTTGGGGCAGGAGCGTCACGGAGCGAGCTACACTCCAGCCTAGCACCGCTCCAACAAAAGCTGCAAGAATACCAAGCATAAGCGACTCTCCGAGGATAAGTTGGAGGACGCGCCCACGCCGCCAGCCCACGGCTCGTAAGATCCCGATCTCGCGCGTGCGCTCAAAGACCGACATAATCATCGTGTTCATCACGCCGATCCCGCCAATGACTAAAGCTAAGAGCGAGATGAGCCAGCTCCCCGCGCGCACTAAGCTTAAACTTTGATAGTTTCTGTTGAACTCTTCGGCCGAGCGCAACGTAATGAGCGAGCCCTCATAGTCGCGCTCGACCCGCGCCATAACTTCTTCGACGGAAAAGCCCTCGTTGACGCGCACGAGAATGACCGTCAGCTCCCCAGGGCGATTCTTGAGCTTTTGTAAAGTACGCAATGGGAGCAGTGCCCCGCCGTCCTCCAGAAGATTGCCCGTCTCGTAGATCCCCACGACTCGAAATCTTTTCAGGTCGATCTCGACGGTGTCGCCCGGTTTGATCTTCAGAGTGTTTGCGGCGATCTTCCCTAAAAGCACTTCGTCTTCAGCGTATTTGGCAAACGCTCGCCCTTCCAAGATAGTGACGCTGCCCAGCTCGAATGCTTCCGGCTCGATACCGATAGTCAAAAAATACGGATTCCCGGGGAAGCTGGCAAACGTGACGAGCGCGCCTACGGCTTGCTTCACTTCCGGCCAGCGCGCGATCTCATAGAGCCGCGCTTCAGGGATAGAACTCATCACGATCATGGGCGCATGCGCTTGTCCAATAGAAAAGTCAGCTTTCCCAGAGCGCAACGTTGCTATGAGATTATGCTCCATGCCATCAGCGATAGCTCCCAATGCTATAATAGTCGCGATCCCCAAGCTGATGCCGGCAATGGCTAAGAGACTGCGAATCTTCTGGCGCCAGAGATTTTTCAGAATGAGACTGATAAAAGACATGGTCAGAAGTTCAAGTTGAGCTGAACTTGGGCAAAGATCCCCTGGCCAAATGGCACGGCAATGCTTCGATCCAAACGTCCTGAATACCCTAACGACGCCGAGATCGCACAATCACTGCCCTCAAGCGCAGGAGCGCAGGACGCCCCAAGCTCATAGTCCCCTTGGATAGAAAGCTCCCACGTCGCGGCAGTGATAAGCTTTTGATCGCGTCTCCCCACGTCGAGCGAGGCGCGTGCGTCAACGCTCAAAGAGAGCTCATCAAGTGGGTCCCACGAAGCACGCCCACCAAGCTCAAACGTATGGGTGTGTTCTCGCTCGCTCAGCGTCATCTGCCAGAAGAGATCACCGCTGGTCTTCCATAGGCTTTGAGGAGACCAATCAACTGAGAGCCGTGCGCGCGGTCGGAGAGTCTGCTTGCTCGGCAGCGTGGGGTGGGTCAATCTGTCGAGTGTCAGCCCGAGCTCTACTCGCGATTGGAGCTGGGCGCTGAGCGCCCAAGAGAGCGAGCCCGTGAATTCGTGCTTGTACGAGTCCCGCAGTGAGCGCATGTCGCTCGAGAGCGTATGTCGTGTAAAGAGCGACCCGGAGAGAGCTTGCCACTGGGCGCTGACGCGCCCTTCTGCCGTCAGACTCAGCGTCCCGCTGGGGGTCGTGCCCCCAAGGCTGAGAGCGCGTCGTCCAGAGAGCGCGAGCGTCGGCGAGAGCTTGACGTCCAAAAGAGTAAAATCATTGAATCGCACAGTGAGTGAAGCATTCTCATCAAACGAGCCGCGCCCAGCACGCAGACGATTCGTCTGGGTATAGCTCGTCGTGAGCTGCCCAAGAGTCATAGGGTATTGCCAATCGCCCCCAAGAGTGTAGCTGAGCTCGGAGTCACCTGGGGTACGTGGCGCCCCTAACATTACACGATCTCCAAGATTCAGCGAGCCGCGCAGCTTCAAGCTCGGCGTCATCGCGACCCCCACGCTCACTCCCCAGCGAGAGTCAATGAGCGACCGTCCCAATCGCGCGAACGTCGCTATACCATCGTATGTCCCAGTGAGAGTGAGCTCTTGGGCTAGGGGCACAAGCCCTTCTAGTGAGATCTTGTGATCGCCCTTGAGGTTGAGCGTAATCTTCGTCATGTCAAAGCCCTTGGAGCGATCTTGTAAGTCACGATCTGTAAGCTCTACAGCGAGGGTGCTTATCAGAGCGGGGCCGGTCTCCCAGGGCTTCCAGCTTGCGCGCACCGTATCACTGATAATGAAGGTGCGCCAGCCCCCAGAGACGCTCATCACATGATCGCCTGAGAGAGAGAGCGTCGGTGAGACAGGCCAGACAGCGCTAAGCGTAACTCTCTGAGCCTCTTGACGGCTCTCTTGTCCAATCGCGAGAAACTCCGGCGTGATTCCCTCAAGGAGCGCTTTTAGCTCGAGAGAGCTTAGCTTATACTGCACTGAGAGCTGTGCCAGCCAGCCGTGATCGGTGTTCTTGTCAGCCGAGATATCTTCGAAGCGCGACTCATCACGGCCGTTGAGGCGCGTCTCGCCTTGAGGGTGAACTTTCATGGAGCCCGAAGAATCTATCTCCCACAGGGGCATCTCAAATGTCGCTGTCGCTTGCGGGCCGACCCAGAGCTGAGCGGCACGTGGGTTCTTTTCAAGCGCTGTGATCGAATAACCTTGAACGATTGGAGCATCGGAGCCCAGACGGAAGAGCCCGATCTCTGTGCCGTACCAGAGTTCTGTGTCCCAGACAGCCAACGCTTGGACTTTGATCTCCCCGACGCGCCAGCCGACTTCTACGCCGTCAGCAAGCTCGTAGATGCCTTGATCTGTAGCGACGTACACAGTCGTCCCTGCTGATACGAGATCTCTTATAGCATAGTTGCGGAGCTCACCGATCTCATAAGAGCGTCCCGTCTCAGGTTCGTAGACGACGAGCCCCTTGTCTGTGCCCAGATAGAGCCTCGTGCCATCGCTGGTGATCTTCGTAATAAGATCGCTTCTCAATGCAGAGATCGTGCTCTTTTTGAAGGTCTTCCATGCGGTCTTCTCGGTGATCTGCGCGAGCGGGACGCGCGCTAGTCCTTCTTTTGTGCCAACCCAAACTGTGTTCCCTTTGTCAATGAAGACATCGTGCGTTTCGTTATGGGGTAGCCCATCGAGACTATAAAAGCGTTTCCAATTGATGGGCTTAGCAAAGCTCTCCAACACCGAGCGCCCAGGCTCAAGCTTCACCATAGCAAGACCGGAGTCCGTCGCGATGAGAATAGTATTTCTGGAGAGAGCGATACCACGCACGCCACGCCCAGAGAGCCCTTGCGCAGTTGTGAAGTTCTGCCACCGTGTCCCATCATAAACGAGCAGCCCATTCTGATGCCCAAACAACGTCACACGGTGTCCATCAAAGACAAACCCCAGAATAACATTGACACGATTGCGCTGATGAACTCGCTCATTAGAGTGATACTTTCCCTGAGGCCCACTGAAGGGCACCATCGGGAAGATATTCTCTGTGTAGCCGAGCTTGAGGTCAGCCGTGAGATTGTCTAGTGTCAGTCGTGCTCCCACCCCCAAGACGGAGTGGGTGTTAGGCATGGTGCGCAAGCGCTCCCGGCCTTCTTCTGACGGCGGGGTATCGAACGCACGGAGCGCATCCAGCGAGAGCGTTAAAAACGGCCATGGTGTCCACTGATACGAAAGCCCTGTAAAGACACGTTGATGCTCAGCAAACCCGCCCAGCCCGCCACGCAGCAGTTCGTATTCAATCTTGAGCTCGTCTTTGTCGCCCAGCACGTCATACGGGGGCAGGAGCAAGAGCGCTCCGGTCTCGTAGTCTATCTGATAGTCTTGATCTCGACGTAATAATTTATACTCTTGCTCACCCTCGCGCTTAATGTAGACGCGCTCACTATTCTGTAAGACAGCAAGCCCTAGCACGTACAATCCCCCGGGCACCGTGTAGTCAAACGTGATGCGCACAGCACTCTGCGGGTTTGTGAAGAACTCTTCGGGGAAGTCCAGGGCGACAATCCCTTGCTCAGGGAAGAGCTCAAACCGAAACTGGGGAAGATCGGGATCGGGCAACGCGATATACGTATCTTGGCGCTTGATCTCGACTTTGAACGTCTCCTCTTTGATCTCTTCATAGCCTAGATAGAAGAAGCGTCCGCGCTTGGCGCTCTCAAGAGGGAAGGTCTCCTCAGGTGTCGTGAGCTTGATCTGCTTGCTTAGGCTCCTCAAAAAGCTTTGTTCATAGTCGGTGCCTTCACCAAAGGGATATTCTTGAGCGTTCTCATCAAAGAGATTGTGCTCATCGTTATAGTCTTCGATATACGTGCGAATCTGATCCCGGAGCAGCTCGAGAGTAGGACGCTTGAGCACGAGCACAATAGAGCTGTTCTCAATCACGACATCGTAGAGCGCCGTGTCGAGTTCTGGCTCCGGATCGTCTTCGATGATCTCGATGAGATAATCAAGCCCATAGTTCGTCAAGAGCGTGCGCAGCTCAGGGGTCAGCTCAAAGCGCAAAGAGACCGTGGTGAACCCCGGGACATAGCTGCGGAGAGGGAAATACTCAAGCCCTTTGAGATTTCTCTGATAAGGAGCTTCTTGCCACGGCTGCTCTGGGTCGTTCAGCGTGAACTCGACCGTCTGTTGGCTTGTGTTGCCGCGAAAGACGCGCACTTGGGAGATGCCCTCGACGCGCGCGAACTTCCCAGAGAGCTTCATAGTATCTGAAATATCCCAACTGAAGCGCAGCCCTTTTAAGAGCCTATCCGTGGCGACGAACTCGGAGCTGCCGGCCCGCATCGAGAAGTCTTCAAACGCTGCCTCAACTCTGTGAGCTTTATACCCGAGTCTGAAACTCTGTAAATTATTTGCTTTGCGGTTGTCAAGCTGGGCGCTGACGCGCAAGACTCCAGAGACGGGCCAGTCGACTTGGACCCCGGCATCTAAAGTCAGCGCGATATACTGCTCAAAGAGCAGTTGATTGGCATAACCATGCCGGGAGAGCTCGCGTGAGTCCCCCAAGCCGTATTTGACCGTCCATCCCAGCTCACCAAAATAATTGACGGAGAGCGTCTCTCCTTGAGAGAGCTGCTCTTCTGGTACCTCCTGTGCTGATGCGAGCGCTGCGAGTCCCCAGATTCCTATCAAAAGACAGAGCCAAATCCTTCGCATACATCCTCCTTAGAATAGATACGCAACAGTCACAATTGTAGAGGCTGGCA
Organism: Candidatus Bipolaricaulota bacterium; assembly: GCA_030550495.1. GTDB lineage: Bacteria > Bipolaricaulota > Bipolaricaulia > RBG-16-55-9 > DRXL01 > JANXCC01. The sequence goes on from JAUQPG010000008.1 coordinate 13,888, forward strand.
GCTGGGGATGCATTCGGTAGGCCCACTCGAGCCGAAGGCTGTTCCATTGCACCCCCGCCCCAGTGCTCACGGCGACACTATCATAGCCAACGCGGAGCCCCACGCCATTGAGAGAAGCCTCGAGCCCAAGACGAAGCTCCGGACGACTCAGCATATCGCGCACCTCGAGTGCAATGGTGAGTGCCATGCGCGGATTGAACCGCATGACAAAAGCCGTTCCCAGCCTCAACGATAGCCCTGCGCTCCCAAGAAGATTCTCAGCGACCAGACCCACCCTTACGAACCCGAGCCGAGCGAGCGCTCCAGCGTCTACGCCCCAGTGAGTCTCAGTGCCATCGCTTGAGAGCTTTCCCCGCACACCAACAGAAAAATCTTCTATCCCGAACCCTGCCCCAACAAAGCCCGCTTGGCTCGCGTAATGAGTTAGCTCTCCCGAAGGATTGCCAAATTCATTGGTGCTCTCGATAGATCCCGTGTCGATCTGAACGAGTTGAACGCCCCAATTGCGTACCGTCCCAGTGAGCGCGATGTGATGGACGACTTCAAACGCACGATGATAGAACATTGCAACTGTGACTTTGCTGAGCAAGGCGAGCCCCGCGGGATTATAAAAAAGAGCGCCCTCGTCATCAGCAATAGCAGAGAACGCGCCTCCAAGAGCCATAGCGCGCGCGCTTGTCCCTAGCTCCCAAATAATAGGCGCAGCGCTCCCAGGCACAGCAATCAGCATGATTCCCAAAACTGCCACAAAGATTCTCATGGCTTACGCACAACCAAGGGATAGGGGGTACTAGGACGACCATCGGCTGTTACTAGAACAAGATAGAGCCCCGGGGGCAGGGGTCTATTCTGTGAGTCGTGGAGCGTCCATTGGAAGCGTTGCCCCTCAGGAGGAAGCTCGCGCTTGTAGACGAGTCTTCCTACAAGATCGAAGACCATCAGCTCGACGGTACGTGGGGCGCCCACCGTCGAGTAAAAGAGCGTCACGGAGCGCTCTGCTGGGTTGGGACCGACTTTGAGGGCAGGGCGGCCCGCGCTGAGCTGTTCTTGGAGTCCTAACGTCTCAAAGCCGCGAGCTATTTGGAGCTTGCCCGCACCCCAGGCTCTCTGATCGGTCGTAAATCCATCTTGCAGAGCTGTTCTCTTGAGCTGGGTAAGAATCTCTTCCGCCCGAAGATGGGGCTGGGCTTGCAAGAGCAACGCGATCGCGCCGGCGACATGCGGCGCAGCCATCGATGTCCCTTGCATGGCCGCATATTCTCCCCCGGGCAGCACGAGCTTCTCACTGCGCGAGACTTCAGAATCTTTAGCAAGCGTTGAGACGATGGCTGTTCCAGGCGCAGTCAGGTCAGGCTTGAGGCGACCATCGCGCGTCGGCCCACGCGCCGAGAACCGAGCGAGCTCTCCTTCGCCCTGAGCGTCTGTAAATCTATGGGACTGGCCGTCAATACCCGGCCAGAAGACTTTCGTGGTGTACGCCCCAACAGCAATGATCTTCTTTGCTGTGGCTGGCTCAGTCACTGTCGAGAACGAGTCGCCCTCAGGGAAGTAGCCCATCGTAGCGAGTCCGGGCCAGGCGTCGAATCTTCCTCCCGTGCCCCCTTGGTCCGTGAGCGTAATGTACCAGGGAGAGCCAGGCTGTACTCGTTCTAACGAGATCGCAATCGAGCGGTCTTTGTTCCGTGGGTCGATCCCGCCCCCGGCGTTATCAATGCTCACAGAACCATCAGGGGTGTTGGCGAACTCCCCTTGGCCACGAATAACTAAGACCGTCTGCGGCGGACCCTTGATTCCCGGCGACGTCACTGAGACTGTAAAATTCGCCGATCCCGTATACCAAATGTTCACATACGCGGTCTCTTCAGTGGGGATGAACGTGAACGTAAACGCTTCCCGCGGGCGCAGCTGTCCCCCAAGATGAATCTTCTGATCGCCCTCGTTGCCCGCTGACGCAACAATAGCTCGGCCGGGACGCTCCAAGAACGCTTCTAAGCTCTGCTCAAAGAGACTGGTGCCGTCGTGGGGCCCAAAGTGTCCCCCCAAGCTGAGATTGACGACAGCAGGCTTGCCGAGCCATTCCGATTTCTCAAAGATATACCGCACGCCTTCGACAATATCCGTGCTGAAATAGCTTGTCTTCACAAAGATGATCTCGGCATTTGGAGCCATGCCCACATACGTACCGCGAGAAGCTGAACCATCTCCCACAGCGATCCCCGTCACGTGGGTGCCGTGCCCAGACTCATCACGTTCGTTGACGATATGCGTCCCTGTACGTAAGGCTCTCTCGATCTCCTCACGGGTGTACTCGGTCCCGAAGGGGACCATGCGTGGGGTCCCAAAGAACCCCGTCTCCGTTTGATCCCACAGCCAGAGAATACGAGAGGACTCTTCAAAACCATCACCGTCACGATCTACGCGAAAATCCCGATGAGCCCAGTCGATCCCTGTATCGACGAAGCCCACGATCACCCCTTGGCCGGTGGCGCGGGGCTCGGTCTCGTGCAAGAAGCGCCCGCCCACAGCAGGGATGCTTCTGTCAATATGAGGCCCTAGACGATAATCAGCCTCGATGAAGACCACTTCAGGGAGTTGAGTGAGCGCTCGCAGCTCATCAACGGTAACGCGAGCGCTGAAGAGATTTGGAGCTATAGGGGTCATACCGATCTGTGACGCAAGCTGCGCGTTATCTTTCAGTTGTATGAGCACCCCTACGCGCTCACCTCGCTCTGCAGATTTGGCTACCAAGGGCGCTTGAGACGAAGGGCTGTAGACAGCAATCATAGGAGCAAAGCGCGCCAAATCAACCTGGGGATACCGCTGAGCGCGATGGGTTAAGAGTCGCAAGACCGGGTCGAGCTTGGTGTATGACTCTTCAGAGAAGCTCCCTTCCCTTTGAGAAGCGACGGGAGGGACTGGGGAAGACGTCGGAGACGACGACACGGCGCTCAAGAGCACCAGAACTGTGACAAACACGCTCCACAAGAGCGCCCAACTGTCTGATCGTAGGACCCTTCTCTCTCTCAAATTCGCTCTTTCAAGATTCAAGCTGGGGTGTTCAATTATAGCAGTCTGGTGGGAACAGTTGCAAGTCTTCAGTTCGATACGTATACTATGGGCTCAATGCACAGAAGGGGGAAAGCATGAAGCAATATGTATGCGTTGGGATTGTAGTCTTTGTTATGCTCTGGGGCGGTACGACACAGGCGCAGCCAGAACCGAATTTTAGTCAATTAATCCTTGGTGGGTCGCTTGGTGCACTTGTCGGTGGCGTCGGCGGGGCCTTAGGAGCATATGGGCTCTGTAGGGTGATCACCGATCCGGGGCCGTGGGCAGATTTAGCGTGCCTAGCTGGAGCGATGCTCTTCGGCTACATGCCCGGTGTGCCCATTGGAGCCACCGTAGGCGTGAGCATAGCAGGGAACTCTCAGAAAATTCAAGGGAACGTCTGGACGGCGTTGCTTGGGGCAAGCCTTGGCGGAGCCATTGCGTTCTTTGCTTCAGATTGGGCGCTACGCTCTCTTGGAGAGACTCCTCAAGCGCAACAGATCCGAGATGTGCTCATCCCCCTTGTGTTCTTCGGGGTAATCCCCGTCTCTGCAGGGGTAAGCGCAGCCTGGGGCTACACACTCATGGGACGCTCAAACACAAAGTGAGTTGGCGTGCCAAGAACGGGTCATAGTGCAGTTTCACGTCACGGGCTTGAGCGTTGATCTCGAAGGCAACCTGGCCGCTGACGCCCTCACCACGGAAGGGGCTCAACGACAGCAACGGACGCGCGAGCGCTCCAGTCGCGACACTTCGGGTGCGCTCGGTGCCGTCAGGCTCCTCAAGCCAGAGCACAGCTGAGCTTGCAAGCTGAAAGTCTGTGATCGCTTCTACCATCACTTCGACGATTACGAAGCGCCGACCTGGGGCAGGCGTCCAAAACCCAAGCTGTTTGGCTGTGCTCACTGAACGCACACTTAGCCGAAGCATTCCATTATCGGTGCGGTCGCGCGGGCACGGCTCGGCTTGCTTCTGCGCCCCTGTAGGTGCAGCATGAGCTACGAGTGCTGGCGCTGATGGCACGCTGCTCATGGTGGGCAGTGAAGGGATTTGATTGATTAACTCTGGCGATTCTGGTCGCCGATAGTGTCCTATATACCAAAAGAGCCCAATTACTCCGATGATACACAATAGAGCTATGACTACTCGAGTGCGCACAGGCATCACCCTCGCAGAGGGTAACGTCTATTACGTTGGCGGGCAGGGCTCTCTGTCCTATGCCAAAGGGGAGTTGGTGACGTCTGCTTGTGATATAATTACAGTATGCAAGCGCTCGGAAAGCTCTTCATAGTACTAGGGGGTGCGCTGATCATTCTCGGTGCAGCGCTGTATTTGAGCAAGTCGATCCCGTGGTTAGGTCGGCTGCCAGGGGATATCGTGATCGAGCGCCCAAACTTTACGATCTATATTCCCTTAGCGACAAGTCTCCTGCTCAGTCTTGTGCTGTCAGCGCTCTTCTATCTGCTTTCACGGCTGCGATGAGCGCCGCCATGTCATATACCGAAAGATAAGATCAACAAAGCCCTCTTTGAACTCTTCATAGCGCTCTTGCTGGGCCAACTGCTCCAGCTCACGGAGCTTGAGCTCGATCCGAGAGCGCGTCGCAGGATCGTCGACATACGTGCTAGCGAAGCTGCGCACGCGCTCAAAAGAGTCTCGCACTGTCCGAGCAACACGCTCAGCGTCGACCGTGTAATTTCTCGGATCAGAAATATATTCTGTCACATAAGCAGCCTTCTCAGTGTTGAAACGCCCGTCAGCCCAGACCGCTCGCGCAAGACGCTCCACCTCAGCACCATCGATGAGCAAATGCCTAAGGGCAATCGTTCGATTGAAAATTTGGTCCATCACAAAGTCGAAGGAGCGTTGGCCAGCTTCAGTAACCTCTGTCGTGGTCAGTTGGCTGAAATATTCTTGGCGGACCTCATCAAGCGAGAGACGAAGAATTTGCCGAAAAAGTCTGTCTAATTGCTCGAGCGAGAACCCATAGGGACAGAGCGAAAGCCGTTCCCCTTGCAAGAGCCGATAAAACTCTAAAAATCTTTCGATGCCCCATCGGGCAGCGAAGAAATTGATAAAACTCCCCCCGAAATTATAGATAAATCGTCGTGAAGCGCATCCGGTCAGATAGCTCATCAGATCAGGGTTCTCTTCTTCAACGAAGAGTCTCAAATGCTGATCGGTCAACCTGAACTGTTCATCATCGGGGACGGTATCAGACTTGGAAGACGCGTACACAGCGAGCCCTTCACGCAGGGTGACGGGCTTACTGCCGCCGATAAGCGTCAGATCGAGAATATGCGTCAGCTCGTGGGGGATGACTTCTTGAGGCAGCCCAATACTGAGCCCTCCCAGGCCCCGCGGAGTATTATCAAGATGCGCGTAGATCGCGTAGGGATTGAGCTTCACAGCTACTGCTTGGACTTCTGGGGTATTGGGCAGCGCGCTGACGTGCGCCGCGCACAGATAGCATCGAGTCTTTTGTTGATAGTCTTCGAGCGACGCATACACGAAGACCGCAATCTTGCCGTAGTCTTGGGCTGAGTACGGCAACCGCAAGACGCTCTCGACGCTTTGGAGATCGCTCTCAAGGGAAGCCGCGATCTCGTCCAACTTTGCTTGGAGCGGGTCAGGGCTGCCGAGGGCGAGTCTCTCTGGGGGGACGTCCTTCCAGAGATAGACAACGAATCTCTCAGTCTCGTAGCGGATCCAATCACCGTCAATCGTGGGCTGAGCAAGCACGGCAACGCTCCAGCCCACAACGGCCAAGAGCGTTATAGCACTACTGATATATTGTCGGCGCATAGGGCATTAATTATAAAACACGAGCAGGGTGAGAGCCACCCTGCTCATGCTCGACTCTAGCGCTCTTTGAGGTCTTTACTCAAAGCGATTGATCTTGAGGATCTCAAAGTCCGTCGAGTCGTCGGTGCACGTCGCGGTGACGCGCACGATATAGCCACCCTGGCTCGGATACGTATAGCTGGCTGAAGGCTCCTTAGTGATAGGGACACTCCTAGCCGGCGTGCCATCGCCCCAGTCGACCGTAAAGCCCTTCACTGAGCCCGCATAGTCCCATTCGAGCTTCACTGTGCGCTTGGCAATATCGAACTCGGTCAGCGCCAGGTTGTCCACCATACAACTACGCGCCCCGACGACATCGAACGGGTCGGCCGAGAACGCTTCGATGAAGACCATTGTGCCCTTCTCGAACTTGGTCATATAATAGTGATCCCGCGGCGGTCATCGCGACCGTAGGTGATCGGGGGCACCAAGCCCTCGGCGTCCCAGTTGGTGAGGGTCTCGAGGGCGTGGATGAAGCGCTCACGGGTGAGATTTGGCCCGGCGCGGAAGAGCCCCTCAACAACCTGCATTGCCCCCACGTGCGCGATCTCGTTGAACCCACTGGGAAGTTCTCCCGGGAAGTACTTCTGCAAGAGCGCGCGGAACTTCGCAGCCCCAGCATGATTGGGCAACGTGGGATCCGCAGCAAAGCCCGTGACAATCAAGCCCTCGACGGCCGACGCCCCTGCCAAGGAGACGAGGCGCGCATCGGCTTGGACATTGGTCGCAAGCCACTTGGGCTTGAACCCCACCGCCTCAGCTTCTTTCAAGATCGAGGCCGACGGAACTAAGTACGTCAGCAAGATCACGGCATCGGGGTTAGCTCCCTGGAGCCGCACGACATAGGGTCGAAATCCCGTCTCCGTCCCCGGATGGGGTACTGTCAGAACAGGCTCTAATTTATTGCGCTTCAGCTCGGCAACAACGGCCCCAAGCAGCTCCTGTCCGAAGGCGTCGTCAACATAAAGAACAGCGATTCTCTTTGCCTTCAACCTTTGAGCGGCATAGCGCGCTAACGCCGTGCCGAAGATCTCGTTATTGGGCTGGATCGCAAAGTCATTGAACTTGACGGGCTTGGAGAAGGGCGTGTAATTCGCGTGAGGAGAGACGACCGGCACGTTATTTTTTATGAGATACTCCATGACGGCAGCATGCGGCACCGTCCCCAGCGAATTGACGATCGCAAAGACCTTGTCCTCCTCGACGAGCTTCTTCACACACGCCACGGTCTTAGTAGGATCGAACGCGTCATCACACGTGATAAATCTGATCTTCCTCCCGTTGACGCCGCCCAGAACGTCATTGACGTAGTTATAGTACGCCGTGGCCCCGCGCACAACGGGGATTCCCACACCCGCGAGCGCTCCCGACTGCGCGACAAAGGCCCCTAGGACGATCTCATTAGCGGTGACACCCGGTGTCTGCTGCGCCCCGCCGCCAATCCCAACCAACGCCAACCCGATCAGGGCCACCATGAAGAGCTTCTTCATCTCTATCAACCTCCTTTGGTGATAGCTCTATGGACAACTGCCCCCAACACGCCCCGTGTGACACACATCGTGCCGAAAGGTCGGCCAGGAGGAATCCGCTACTCCTTGGCTCGTACTGCTGAGAGCGTAGAGAAAGCCATCGTTAGAACCGACATAGATCGTCCCGCTCTTCGCGATCATCGGGGAAGTGAAGACCGCACCGCCAGTAGGCCGCTGCCAGAGCTCAGAACCATCGGGTTTGAGGGCGTAGACCTCCCCCTTATCCGAACCGATATAGATCACCCCATCGGCACCGACAGCCGGAGACGAGAAGAAATAGATACTGCCGAGGCTCTTCTGCCATCGCGCCGTGCCATCAGGCCTGAAAGCATAGAAGTTGCCGTCATAGCCAGCAACATAGATCGTGCCGTCGGGACCCACAGCTGGTGAGGAACGCACAACCTCTCCGATCTCATACTTCCAGGCGAGCGCGCCATCGGACTTGAGTGCATAGAGATAGCCGTCATCAGATCCAACATAGACCGTGCCGTCTGCGCTGATAGCAGGCGACGAGACGACTTTGCCCTGGGCAGCGTACTTCCATCTCAAGGTGCCATCGGGGTTGATCGCGTAGAGATAGCCATCCCAAGAGCCAACATAGATCGTGCCGTCAGCAGCAACCGCTGGGGAAGACTCGATCTCTGCACCAGCCGTGAACTTCCATGCCAGCGTGCCATCAGGGTTAAGCGCGTAGAGATTCTTATCACGCGAGCCAATGTAGATCTTTCCGTCGGCACTTAACGCCGGGGAAGAGTAGACCCCATCTTGGGTGGTGAAGCTCCATTTGAGAGATCCATTGGGATTGATCGCATAAACCTTGCGATCAAGAGAGCCAACGTAGATCGTCTTGTCAGGGCCGATGGTCGGGGAAGAGAAGATCGGGCCATCTGTTCTGAAAGCCCACGTGCGTGAGCCATCCGCGGGGTTGAGAGCCAGAAGCTGCCCATTCCAGGAGCCCACGTAGATCGCATCACTCCCCACAGCCGCCGACGAGAAGAAGAACTGTCCGCCGCTATGGATACTCCACAAGACCGTACCAGGGATCTGCTGAGCCGGGACAGAGACTGCCAGACCGCTGACGATCACAGACAAGAGCACCAGCAGCCACCAACGACGAGAAGATTTCATGACGCACCTCCTTTGCCCTTTTCTGACGAGTGATCCGAGTCTCAGAAACATTGTAGCACCCTACTAGTTGCTCTGTCAAAGATCGCCCAGAGCGAGCACTCATTCAGCGCCTAGATAGAGCCGTTGGACCTTGGGATCGCGACGGAGCTCCTCTGCTGGCCCTTCTAGAGCGATCCTCCCTGTTTCCAACACATACGCTCTATGAGCGATGCTCAAGCTCAAATGGGCGTTTTGTTCGGCCAAAACCAGGGTCATCCCGTCACGGCTATTGAGATCCTTCAAGAAGCGAAAGAGTGCGTGCACGGTCAAGGGAGCTAAGCCGAGTGATGGCTCATCTAAAAGCAATAATTTGGGGCGAGCCATCAGAGCGCGCGCTATAGCGAGCATCTGCTGCTCGCCCCCAGAAAGCGTGCCCGCCGGCTGAGCCAGGCGCTCTCGCAACACAGGAAAGTATCCAAGCACCCGCTCCCAATCTTCTTGAATATATCCGTCACGACGGGTGTAGCTCCCCATCCATAAGTTCTCTTTGACCGTTAAGTCTGGGAAGAGCTGACGCCCCTCGGGAACGTGTACGATCCCCAGGCGCACAATGCGCTCTGGGGAGAGCCGTTGCAGATCCTGCCCCAGAAACTCTACTCTCCCCTGGCTGGGGCGCAGCAACCCCGAGATCGTTCTAAGCAACGTCGTCTTGCCGGCACCGTTAGCCCCAAGGACCGCGACGATCTCGCCCGCAGAGACTATCAGCGAGACCTCGCGCAACGCGACAATCGGGCCGTAGCGCACTTCACAGGGCGAGCAACGCTCATCCCCTCCCCTAAATACGCCGCGATCACCTCGGGGTTCTGCTGGATCTCCTCAGCGCGACCTTCTGCGATCACGCGACCATAGCTCAACACGATTATGCGATCACAGAGCCCCATGACAAAGTTCATATCGTGCTCGACGAGCAGAATCGTGATCCCCCAGTCGCGATTGATTCTCTTGATAAACTCTCTCATGGCGGCCTTCTCGGCGGCGTTCATGCCCGCTACGGGTTCATCTAATAAGAGCAAGCGCGGCCGTGCCAGCAGCGCCCGCATCAGCTCGATCAGCTTTTGCGTTCCATAGGGCAGAGCAAAGACAAAAGCATCTGCCAGCGCCTCCCTCTTCAAGAACCGCAACAGCCATAGGGCTTGTGCCCGCCTATCGTGTTCCTGGCGACGCGCACTGGGCATCCCCAAAGCCACAGCCAAGGGATGCGCCCAGAAATCCCGATGCTCCCCGACCATCAGATTCTCGAGCACAGTCATATAGGGGAAGAGCCCAAGCAACTGAAACGTCCGGACGATCCCGCGCTCGACGATCTGATACGAGCGCAGCCGGAGCAGATCCTCCCCGCAAAACACGATCTGCCCGCCTGTGGGCTCGTAGAGCCGGCTGATGAGATTAAAAACCGTGGTCTTCCCCGCGCCGTTGGGGCCGATCAACCCAACGATCTCCCCTTCGCTCACGGTGAACGAGACCCTGTCGAGGGCCTGCAACCCGCCAAAACGCATCGACAAATCTCTCACAGTGAGCATCCTATGCTCCTTTGGGGAAGAGCTTCTGCACCGCGGGGAAGCGATAGTACAAGCGCACGAAAAATCCCCACACCCCATAAGGCATGAAGATAATCACGAGCACCAGGGCCGCGCCGTATAAGAACGTATAGAGCAGCTTAGCTTGCGCCAGCCAATGGGGTAAGAACGTGAGCAAGAGCGCCCCGAAAATAGAGCCGGGCAGCGACCCAATCCCTCCCAAGATCACCATGGCGAAGATCTCTATAGATTTGCCCAAACCAAACTCGCCAGGGCTGATGTGCCCCACCAGATGGGCGTGCAACGCCCCCGCGATCCCCGTCAAGAACGCGCTCAGCACAAACGCATAGGCTTTATATTTTGTGGGGTTGATCCCCAGCGCTTCAGCAGCTGCAGGCTTGTCGCGCAACGCGATAAACGCCCGCCCAATGTACGAGCGCGCCACGTTCCATGAGACGATAAGCAACGCCAACACCACAACAAGCGTTAGGTAGTACAGCTCCCAATCCGTGTCGAAGACAAAGCCTGCGATCTGGGGCCGAGGGACCTTGATCCCCTGATGGCCCCCAAAGACCGCCGACCAGTACGGCAAGGGGATGAGCTGTTGGACCGCCGCGCCAAAGCCCAGCGTCGCGATCGCCAAATAGATAGCGCTCAAACGCAATGCGGGGATGAAAAGAATGAGTCCAGTAAGACTGGTCAGCACTCCCGCCAAGGGCAACGCGAGCCAGAACTCAAGCCCTAGCTTCGTCATCAGCAGCGCCGATGTGTACCCTCCGATCGCTAGGAACGCCGCGTGCCCGATCGAGACCTGGCCAGCATAGCCCATCAAGAGATTGAGCCCCACCGCAGCGAGCACATTCGCCCCAGCAATGCTCAGAATATAGATCGTATAGCCCTTCAGCGCGAAGGGCAGCACGACCAGCACCGCAGCGAGCAACGCCAGCCAAGCACGGCGAGGCATCTTAGATCCTCCGATGGGCCACCTTCCCCAACAGCCCTTGAGGCCGGACAGCTAACAACACAATGATCAAGAGAAAGACCAGAGTCTCCTTAAGTTGATTTACCAACTCGAAGGGGACGGCAATCAATAAGCTCTCAAAGAGACCAATCAAGAGCCCCCCGACGATGGCCCCAGGCAGGCTCGTAAATCCCCCAAGGACTGCTGCCGCAAAGCCCTTGAGCATCACAAAGATCATCACGACCAAATCCAGAAAGACCAAGGGCGCGATGAGTACGCCGGCGACCGCCCCGAGCGCCACGCCCAGCCCCCAGCTCATCATCTGGATTCTATACACGGGAATCCCCAGAAGCTGCGCCCCCAATCGGTTCTGCGCCACAGCGCGCATCGCCGTCCCAATCTTTGTGAACTTTAAGAGCGCAAAGAACCCCAAGCTCAACGCGATCGTCGTGACAAAGATCACCAAATCGTGCCGGGTTATAATAATATTGCCCAGCACCAGCGGGGGCCCGCTGATCGCATAGGGGAGCGACTTAGGATCGAACCCCCAGATCCAACTGGCGATAGCATTCAGCATCAGCGCGACGCCTAATGTCACAATCAACAGACTGACAACGGGGGCATCCTTGGCTGGGCGCAGTGCTAGACGCTCGACAGCAACTCCCAGTAAAAACCCGAACGCAATCACCACGGGCAACGCCGCCCAGAAGGGCCACCCCAGCTCCACAAGCAGCGTGAAGCCCACATACGCGCTGCACATGGTCATATCGGCCTGGCCGAAGTTGACGACGTCCGTGGTCTTGAAGATCAGCACCATCCCCAGCGCCATGAGCGCGTAGAGGCTTCCCTGGGCCAGCCCTAGCACTATATACTGCTCAAGCATAGCTCACCATAAGAACGCAGCGGCGGCCATAGCAGCCCCGCCCCCAGAAGTACAAAAGACCACGAGATCACCAGGCTGAGGGCCTCGACACTGCTCAATCTGATCGTCAAGGGCCATCAGCACACACCCTGAGCCCGTATACCCCCACTTGTCCATGATCCAATGAGTCTTTTCTAACGGCAGCCCCAACGTCTGCATCACCGTCTTGATCGTGCTGAGATTGACCTGGGTGAAATAGATGCGATCTATGTCTGATACGGTGTAGCCAGCGTCCTCGACAACTTGCGCGACGAGCTTGGGCCAGTGGGTCGCGTTGTACTCTGGCGGGAAGCGCTTGGCAAAGACTAGATAGTGTTCGCCCCGCTGGAGGCGCTCGACTGTTGGCGGCTTATAGGAGCCTCCCACGTAGATGCCCATATAATCGTGATACTAGCCATCGCCCTTGATGCGCGAGCTCAAGAAGCCGGGTTTGTCCGAGACGCGTAGCACCGCCGCGCCGGCTCCATCGGCAAAGACGGTGGCTGTCTTATAGTCAGCCCAATTAATGAACTTGCTCATGGCGTAGGTGCCGACCACCAAGACCGTATTGTACTGGGGCTCGGTCATGATGAACTTGCTGCCGATGATCAACGCTGTGACCGAAGCGGCACAGGCGTTATTGACGTCGAAGACCCCGGCGTTGACGGCTCCAATCTTGTGCTGCACAACGCTGGCCGTTGCCGGGGAGAGATAGTCTGGGGTATCAGTGGCGACGATCACGAGATCGAGCTCTTCAGGCTTGACGCGGGCTTTCGCTAGGGCATCGCGAGCGGCTTCAGCAGCCAGGTCCGATGCCGCTTGATCTGGCGCGGCAAAGCGACGCTCTTTGATCCCGACGTTGGCCTCAAGCCATTGGCTCAGGGGATACCCTTTCTGCGCTTGATACTCTGGGTAGCGCGCGTCCATCTCCGCGTTGGTGACGACCCTCTCTGGGACGTAGTGCCCCGTTCCCATGATCTTCGCGTAGCGCATAGTTACACAGTGATCCCTCCGTCAATGCTGATCACGGCACCGTTAATATAGTTTGCTTCGTCAGAGGCCAAAAACAGAAAGAGCTGCGCGACTTCGCGAGGCTCGCCGAAGCGCCCTAACGGGATCTTCTTCTTCATCTCTTCCAAGATGTTCTCGGGAACGCTCTTGATCATCTCGGTGCCGATAAATCCTGGACAGACGGCATTCACGCAGATCCCTTTGCGCCCAAGCTCCCGCGCCCAGACCTTGGTCATCCCGATCACGCCAGCCTTGGCCGCAACGTAATTGGTCTGCCCAAAGTTCCCGTAGAGCGCGACGACAGAACTCACATTGATGATCTTGCCCTTGCCCTGCTGGATCATGATGGGCGCCACGGCTTGAGTACAGTTGAAGACTCCCTTGAGATTGACGGCAATAACCTGGTCGAATTGCTCTTCGGTCATCTTCAGCAGTGTGGCGTCGCGCAAGATCCCTGCGTTGTTCACCAAGATATCTATGCGTCCGAATTCTTTCGCTGACGTATCGGCGAGCAGCTGCGCATCGGCCCTCTGGGAGACGTCAGCACGCACGAAGATCGCCGTGCCTCCAGCTCGTCTGATCTCGGTGGCCGTCTGCTCTCCCAGTGCCGAGTCGATATCGCTGACGACGACCTTGGCCCCTTCACGAGCGAAGAGCAGCGCGGCCTCGCGCCCGATCCCGCGCCCCGATCCGGTGACGATGGCAACTTTGTCTTGAAGTCGGTTCATAGTTCCCCCTTGGTGAATTTTTCTCTGAGAATCTTGCGATTGATCTTCCCCGGCCCGCTTAAGGGCAACTCCTGCACAAACTTAAAGTACTTGGGCACCCGAAAGCCGCCAAGCTGTTCCCGACAGAACTGTTTTAGTTCGTCTTCGCTGACGGAAGCCCCTGGCTTGAGTACGATCGTCGCCAAGCCGACTTGGCCCCACTGCTCGTCGGGCACGCCGACGACCGCAACTTGGGCGATCGCTGGGTGCTGGCTCAGGACACGCTCAACTTCTTCCGGACAGATGTTCTCGCCCCCAGAGATATACATATCGTCGACGCGCCCAACGATATAGACAAAACCGTCTTCGTCTTGGCGCGCCAAGTCTCCAGAGTGCACCCAGCCCTCGCTATCTAAGACTTTTTGAGTCTTCTCCGGATCGTTGAGATAGCCCTCAAACGTATGGGGGCCACGGAACCAAAGTTCGCCGATCTCGCCCACGGCCACGGGCTGACCCGTCTTGGGATCGACAAGCTTATACTCGCAGTGAAACATGGGAAAGCCGATGCTTTGCGATTTCTCTTGGATAGTCTTCCAGTCGCGCCCCAGGGGGACAAAGAAGAAGTTCGACGGCCCGCCCTCAGTCAAGCCATACGATTGGGTCAGTTTGATACCGCGCTCCCAGAAGGGGCGCATCACGTCAGCGGAGCAGGGTGCCCCCGCCGACGAGATATACTCTAAAGATGAGAGATCCGTCTGGGCAAAACGCGGGCTGTTCGCGATCATGCGGAGCATTGCCTCGACGCCGCCAAAGTGCGTAATGCGCTCGCGCTCGATCAGCTCCAAGATCAGATCGGGGTTGAACTCACGAATAAGCGTGACGTGCCCGCCAATGTGAAAGACCGGCGTAACAGTATTCCAACCCCCAATGTGAAAGAGCGGAAAAGTCAGAAGCTCTTTCTGGTTGATCCCGTGCTGCCCTCCTCCAGAGACCATCATATTAAAAGAATTCCAGAGCATCTGACGATATGTGATGAGACAGATCTTGGGCAGCCCAGTCGTGCCTCCAGTGTGAATATATAAGTGTATCTCGTTCATAGACTTGGGACGATTGACGGGCTTAGGAGGCGTCTGGAGCACGACGCGCTCGTACTCTGAATCTTTAGGGCCAAAAACGATCTTGGTCTTAACTGACTTGGGAAACTCAAGCTTCTCGACCAGAGACTGAAAATGCTCTTCGTAGAAGAACGCTTTGGGTTGGATGCGTGACAAGAGATGATTGAGCTCTGGAGCACCGAGTCGGTAGCTGAGCGGGGCTAGGATCAGTCCGATCTTGCCGGTAGCAAAATAGAGATCAATAGGCTCGACGCGGTTGCGAGAAATAAACGAGACAACATCGCCCTTGCGCAAGCCGAGCTGTTCTATCAGATATGTGCCGACGCGATTGGCTCGCTCGTCTAACTCAGCGTAGGTGAAGCGTCGGTTATCCGTAGCATCGTAGAGGGCTTCGCGGGTCGGGGTGAGCATGGCACGTCGTCCAGACCAATCGCCAACCCACGAGAGCTCATAGTCACGCATGGGGCGCACCTCCTTTCAGAAAATCTATAATAATGCTATTGACTTCGTCAGCACGCTCGACCACAAAGAGATGGCCCGCCCCAGGGAATGTCACAAGTTGGGCATTGGGGAGTTTCTCTGCTAAGAGTCGGCTGTTCTCGACGGGGACGACACAGTCAGCTTCACCAGCCATCACGAGCACAGGCATAGTGAGCTTAT
>JAUQPG010000008.1:29447-51273 GCA_030550495.1 Candidatus Bipolaricaulota bacterium
TCTCCCAAAGCACCCAGCGGACCCCGATGAAGTGCCCGATCCCCATGAGGGCGTACGCCAAAGCTTCAGGATCTGAGCGCCGTATCTGACCCTCTCTCATCGCCCGAGCGAGAGCCGGCACATATCCCTGAGCAAACCGTTCATAGTACCAGCGGCCGACAGAATGCTTTGGTGATCCCACGAACTCGGCTTCCCGGACGATGCGATAGGCCCAGGCGTGGTCTTTGATGAAATCAAAGAAAGCTTGAAAGCCCGCACGCTCGATCTGGCGTCGGTCATGTAACCCCGCGATAGCAGCGCGCAAGCGCGCGCGCAGTTGCTCATTGATCTCCCGGACAAGCTCGACGAAGATCGCTTCTTTGCTAGGAAAGTACGTATAGAACGTGCCATGAGCAACGCCCGCTCGACGCGTGATGTCGACGACCTGGGCTTCGTAAAAACCCTTCTGACCAAACTCCGCCTCCGCAGCTTCCAACAGTTTTGCTCGTGTCCGCTGCCCCTGGGAAAGCTCAGCGATCTTCTCTTCCGGCAGAGAGGGGCTTGGGGTCCTAGCTGGAACGAAAGGCCGCTCGCCACTGATACCGTGACTGATCAGATCGTGCAGAGCCTCCCCAACGTATGACGGAAGCCCGCGATCCCAAAAGATATAGCGCAATGCGATAAACTCAGCCATGCCGATCAATGAGAACGAGACGACCTCTGAGTCAAGACGACGAAGCTGCTTAGTGCTTTGCCCCCCTTGGAGAATCTTCTGATAGAAGTTTGCTAATCTTCCGTAGAGCTGTCTAGGAAGCTCTGTCTGGACGAACTCCGCCTCGCGGAAGACCCGATAGAGCGCAGTCTGAGAGCCAATAAACTCTAGATGTGTCTTAAGAGCTGCGTAGAGTTGCTCGATGGCCGGAGCAGACTGAGTGACGGCATTCTCTAGGCAAGCTTGGAGCTGGTTGGCCATCTGCTTAATAAGGGTGAGAAAGAGTTGTTCTTTATCTGGAAAGTACTGATAGAATGTGCCGTTGGCGACGTGGCTGCGTCGGCAGATCTCGGCGACCGAAGCTTGGCGGAAGCCATGCCGACTGAAGACGCTCGCTCCTGCCCGTAGCAACGCCTCATAGGTCGCGGTGCCTCGCTTGGTCGAGGGAGAACGTCTTGTGTTAGCCATGTCTAACACTTATGCTACGACTCGTGTGCAGCGCCGTCAAGAGTGCCCTAGCGTTCGTACACAATTTTATTTACAATAATGCCTTGAGAAAGCTCAAAAGACACAAAGGAGAAGCCCTATGCGCGCTCACAAAGTGTTGGCAGTCTTGGTAGTCGTCGCCCTATCGGGTGTGGCTCTGAATTATTCGTTGGTCTCACAAGAGGCTCCCGCCCAAGGCCCTATCGAGTCGTTCGTCGCCGACATGAAAGCGATCCCCGGGTTTTTCAAGGCGTATCTGAAGAAAGACGGCACGCTCTATCTCGAGGTCACCCAAGAGCATTTTGACAAAGACTTCTTGGTCATCGTTCAAATGGCGCGCGGTATCGGCGAGTCGTTTTTACTGACAGGGTATCCGTTGGATTCGGATCTGTTACAGTTTCGCTTCCGCAATGACAAGATCGAGCTGTGGACGCGCAACCCGTACTTTCGCGCCGCTCCAGGGACACCTTTGGAGAAGATGGTGCAGCTCGGCTTTCGTGACTCACTGCGACGCTCTTTCTCTATCGTGGCACGCGACGACTCTGCAGGACGCTATCTCATAGACGCCACAGGGCTCTTTGTTTCAGACTGGCCGAACTTAGCGGATTATCTGCCGGGGATCTTCAAGACAGGCTTCCGGCTCGATCCCACGCGCTCGACGATCTCGTCCGTGAAGGGCTTTCCCAGAAATGTCGAGATCGAAGCCGATTTGATGTTCGCAGCGTTGGCCCCCCTAACTAATGTTCCCGATCGGATCTTCGCGGTTCTTCCCGATGAGAAGACCCTCCCCATTGCCCTGCACTATAGCGTGCTCGCGCTCCCAGAAGAGCCAATGAAACCCCGATTAGCCGATGATCGCGTCGGGTATTTTGTCACGACGTACAAAGACTACGAGCGCCAGACGGGGCCGACAAACTCCGTGCGCATTATCAATCGCTGGAGGTTGGAGAAGAAAGATCCCTACGCGCCGCTCTCCGAGCCGGTCAAGCCGATTATCTTCTACCTAGAGAATACGATTCCCAAAGAATTTCGTCCGTACATCAAAGAGGGGGTTGAGGCGTGGAACAAAGCCTTTGAAGCCGCGGGCTTCAAGAACGCGATCATCGCTTTAGATCAGCCCAACGATCCCAATTGGGACCCCGCCGACGCGCGATACTCGACGATACGCTGGATGCCCTCGGTCTCCTCGGTCTTCGCAATCGGCCCATCAGACGTTGACCCCCGCTCCGGAGAGATCTTGAATGCTGATATTCTCTTCACGGCCGACTGGGTGCGCTCGCTTACTAACGAATATATTCGTATGGTCGAGGGGCCCGCGGCCTTCCTTGAAGAAGAGATGAAAGCTCTCGAGATAGCTCGTGCGCTCAACCCCAACAGTGTGAGCAGACTCTGCATGTATGAGGCAGGCCTCGCTCCGCATATGGCCCTCTTGAATATGGCGCTCGCCGCCGATGGGCTGCTCAGCCCCGATGGCCAAATACCCATAGAGTACATTGGCCCAGCGCTGCGCGAACTCACTATGCACGAAGTCGGCCACGCCCTGGGACTGAGACATAACTTTAAAGCGAGCTTCGCTACACCACTTGAGAAGCTCCATGATGTCAACTACACTCAGCAATACGGGGTCGCGGCGTCGGTGATGGACTATAACCCGCCCAACATCGCTGCGGACCGCGAGCACCAAGGAGAGTACTATAGCTCGACCGTGGGGCCCTACGATATCTGGGCGATTCAGTGGGGCTACAAGCCTGTGGGCAATGAGACTCTTGAGCCCCATCCCGAGCTGCAAGCGATTGCCCAGCAACACGGTAAAGATCACTATCTGTACGGCACTGATGAGGACGCTTGGAACAATCAATACGCTCTCGATCCCGCGATCAACCAATGGGATCTCAGCAACGATCCCATCGCGTACTTCAAAGATTTACAAAGATTAGTCGAGCGCCTCTGGCCAGGCCTAGAAGATCGCGTCATTGCTGAAGACGCTGAATATTGGCCGTTGCGCAGCGCGGTCAACGTCTTGCTCTATCACCAGATGCGCGGCTATGTCACAGCGGTGAAGGCCCTTGGGGGCATGGAAGTGACCCGCGCTCATAAGGGCGACGTGCTCACCCCGCTTAAAGTCTTGCCCGCAGAGCGTCAGCGCGAGGCCTTGCGCTTCGTGCTCGACGCGTTCAGCCCGGAGATCCCCAAGCGCTTCCCCAAACACTTATTAGACAAGATGCCCCGCGAGCGCTGGTGGGATTGGGCTTCCAGCTGGAGTGTGGGCCAGCGCTTCCATTTCCCCATTCACGATTCGATCACAGAGATGCGCGCCTCGGTGCTGACAGCAGCCTTCTGGCCGGAGCGCTTGCGCCGCATCCGCGACAACGCCTATCGCTCCGACGAAGCCAATCCCTACACGCTTGCCGAGCACTTTATGAGCTTCACTGACACGATCTGGGCCGATGTGCTCAGCAAGAGGGCACCTATGGACTCGTTCCAGCGAGCGATCCAGAGCGTCCACGTAGACTTATTGATCGCCCTCGCAACAGATAAGGCTTCGAATCGCGTGAGCGATGCCATCGCGATGGCGTACTCGGAGCTCACACGCATAGATAGAGCGATCAGCGATCTCTTAGTCGAAGGCGTCAAGGACCCACTGGCCAAAGCACACTTGACGGAGGTCCAACATCGCATTCGGGAGGTTATAGATATAGACCAATAGAAGCGAAAAATTTCCGTGTGCACGAGGGTAGGCTTGACAAGCGCTCTTGAATCTGTTATAGTAACTTTGCTGTACGACTTGCCTCGTGGTAACACTAGTCAAGTCCTACCCTTCGACACACGATGGTGCCGGGGCCCAAAACCCCTGATGCCCAAGACGGTGCTCGAGAAGGGAATCCGACAGCAGAAAGGGGTTTTGCAGATGGTAACCGGCAAAGTCAAGTGGTTCAACGACGCCAAGGGCTACGGCTTTATCCAACAAGATAACGGTGGCCCGGACGTGTTCGTGCACTTCTCGGCTATTAAGGCCGATGGGTTTAAGACCTTGCGCGAGGGCCAAGCTGTTGAGTTTGAGATCACCAGCGACGCCAAAGGCCCCCGAGCCGCAAACGTCCAGCCCAAGTAAGTCCGTCTAAACAAACAGACACAGAAACCCCGGCGAGGGAACTCTCTCGCCGGGGTTCTCTTTGCACTTGCAGAGCTCACTGCTTTGCTCTAGAGTAGAAGGCGGCAGCGAGGTGTCAAAGCTATGGCCGACCGATCGCGAAATCGACGCAACGGAGAAGACCGACCGCCCTTTGAGCCTGCCGGCCCAGGCCGACCCGAAGGCCGCATCCGCGCTCTAGCTATCTTGGAAGAGATCCTGAAATACACACCCCAGAACGACCCACGCATGGGACTTCTTGAGCTGCTCTACGAGCAGTTGCTCACCGATGAGCGCCAGCTGCGCGAAGCCCAAGAGATGATCCGGCAGTTCAACGAGACGTACGAGAAATTGACAGCTCCCGCGAATCGCATCGGCACGTTCTTGGGAAGCCCCCAAGATGGGATCGCGTATATCGCTGTTGGGGACGCGGAATACTACGCCAATGTCGATCCGAATCTTGATATCAAAAAACTCAAAGTGGGCACGCGGGTCAAGATCAACGAAGCCTTTGCGGTGATTGGGGATATCGGCTATCACCCTGAAGGGCCGATCGTCAAAATTGCTGAAGTCCTGCCCGATGGGAGACTGCGCATCGCGATGGACGCACAGATGGTCTCGAGCCGGATCGTGCTGCGCTCGTCAGATCTTTCAGAGAAGGCCCTCAAAGTCGGGGATGAAGTGCGCCTAGATCCGACGATGCGCGTGGCCATAGAGCACTTCCAGAAGTCGGAGATTCGCGGGTATTTCTTGGAAAAGATCCCGGAGATCCCCTGGGAGAAGATCGGCGGTCAGGAAGAAGCCATCCGACTCATCCGCGACACGATCGAGCGTCCCCTGCTCTATCCCGAGCTGTACAAGAAGTTTGGCAAGCGATCGCTGAAGGGGATCTTGCTCTATGGGCCGCCAGGCTGCGGCAAGACTCTTATTGGCAAAGCGACGGCGTACAACCTGACGCAGGCCTATCGAGAGCGCACGGGGCGCGACGTGCGCGAGTACTTCATGCTCATCAACGGGCCGCAGCTCCTCAATATGTGGCTTGGCGAGACGGAGCGCTTTATCCGAGAGATTTTTGCGGCGGCCCGCGAGCGCGCCAAAGAGGGCTACTTGGTCTTTATATTCATTGATGAGGCCGACGCGCTCTTGAGGGTGCGCAGCTCGGGGCGATACTTGAATATCGCTAATACTGTAGTGCCGCAATTCGCTGCAGAGATGGACGGCTTGGTCTCGCTCGAGAACGTCGTGGTGATGCTGACGAGCAATCGTCCCGACTATATTGACCCAGCGATCTTGCGCCCCGAGCGCATTGACAGAAAAGTGAAAGTTGGGCGTCCCAACCGCGACGCTTCGCGCGATATCTTCGCGATCTATCTCAATGAAAGCGTGCCCCTTGACCCGAAGACTGTGCAAGAGTACGGCGGCGTTGAGCAGGCACGCCGTGCACTAGTCGAGCAAGCCGCGGACTATCTCTTCCGAAAAGATCGCGAGACCGCGTTCCTAGAAGTAGCCCTCAAGAGCGGGCGGCGCGAGACGCTCTACTGGAGCGATCTCGTGAGCGGCGCGCTCATTATGTCTGCTGTGGAGCGTGCCAAAGATATGGCGATTCGGCGGTGCATCGAGAAGGGCACGGACCAAGAGGGCGTCAGCTTAGAAGACTTAAAAGAAGCGATCCGCCAAGAGTACAAAGAGAGCGAGATCTTCCCCAAGACAGATTACTTAGAAGACTGGCTGAAGCTCTTGGACTACGATCCCGAAGAAGTTGTCGAGGTGCGGCCGGTACGCGGGGGTCGGGAGCGTCGCGCCGGTGAGATGGTCGTGTGATCACGAGAGCTTCTCGATCAGCCTAGGAATCTCGCGAAAATCGTTGGTATGCGCGTGTGCGACTTTGATCAGCTCAGGGTCTTTGGGCGCAAACGCGATCGCCAATCCGACGGCTCTCATCACTGAGATATCATTGAGATGATCCCCGACAAAGCAGACTTCTTTCGGGTCTAATCCCTCACGCTGACAGAGCTCGCGCAAGTGCTGATCTTTGGTCCACAGATAGACGCGCTTCTTGCTCTCCCCTGTGAAGACCCCGTCGCGCACCACAAGCCCATTGGCCATATAGAAATCCATCCCCAGATCTCTGCAGATATATTCAGCGATGTGATCCAGGCCCCCTGTGAGGATTCCCAGCTTGTACCTGCCCCGCAGCTGCGCCACGGCCTCGCGTACACCAGGGGTATAGGGCGGTGGCAAGATCTTGGCGAAGATCTCGTCGGCGCGGAGGCCACGTAAAAGCTGGGCATTGGCGTCTACCCACTCCCAGTAGAGCTCTTTCCTAGGAAGATAGTATGCTAGAAGGCGATCCCAGTGGTCCTTTAGCCCCGCGGTATAGCCGACAGCCTCCCAGCTCCCTTGAAAAGGCCCATCGTACTGCACGAGCGTCCCGTCCATATCGAAGATGACAGCTCGAATCCTCCTCATGGCCTTGATCACCTCGAAGGGTCTAGTTTACAACACCGTTGCAAAGCTCTGCTAGTCCCGCTACAATGCTGGCGCAGAAAGGAGTTCCTATGCCCTTAACGCTAGAAAAGCTGCCTCGAGAGTTTCCGCGCAGGTTTGTCCCTTCTGATATCGATCTTGGCGATTGGGACCAGATCAAGCCCTTGCTCGACGAGCTGGAGCGCCGCCCAATCAAGACAACACAAGAGCTCGAACAATGGTTGCTGGATTCGTCGGAGCTTGGTGCAGCAGTCTTCGAAGAAGGAGCAATACGAAGAATTCGCATGACTTGTGACACTGAAAACGAAGAGTATCGCAAGGCGTTCTTGCACTTTGTCGAGAACGTTCAGCCTAAACTGAAAGAGTACGGCCATCGGCTCAACGTCAAGTACGTGCAGAGTCCGGCGCGCGCGGGCTTGCCCCAGAGACGCTATTTTGTCTATGATCGCAGCACAGTCACCCAAGTCGAGATCTTCCGCGAAGAGAATATTCCGTTAATGACTGAGACGATCAAGCTCTCTCAGAAATACCAAGTCATCTCCGGAGCGCAGACGGTGCACTTCGACGGGCGTGAGCAAACACTCCAACAGATGGCCAAATACTTAGAAGAACCCGACAGAACGCTGCGCCAAAGCGCCTGGGAGAAGATCGAAGAGCGTCGTTTGAAAGATCGCGAAGCTCTGAATGAACTCTACGATCAGTTGATCGCGCTGCGCCAGAAGATCGCGCACAACGCGGGCTTTGCGAACTATCGTGACTACGTTTTCAAAGCGTTTGAGCGCTTCGACTACACGCCCCAAGATTGTTTTCGCTATCACGACGCTGTGGAGAAGCACATCGTCCCGCTGATGCGCGAATTGCAGAAGAGACGGCAACGCGAGCTGGGGCTGTCAGAGCTGCGTCCATGGGATTTAGCCGTCGATCCTCAAGGGCGGCCGCCGCTGCGCCCATTCCAAACAGCTCAGGAGCTGATCTCCGGCTGCCAAGAGATCTTTAACAAACTCGACGGCGAGCTGGGTGCGCAGTTCCGCACGATGGCCCAGCTCAATCTCTTCGATTTAGAGAGCCGCAAGGGCAAAGCCCCAGGAGGCTATCAAGCGACGCTCACTGAGCGCCGATTGCCGTTTATCTTCATGAACGCCGTGGGGCGCAACGCAGATCTGAGAACAATGCTCCACGAATCAGGCCATGCGTTTCATACGATGGCCACACGCACCGAATCACTGTTGAGCTATCGTCACGCGCCCACAGAGTTCTCTGAAGTCGCTTCGATGGGCATGGAGCTGCTCTCGAAGCCCTATCTGACAGTCTTTTATAGTGCTGAGCACGCTGAGCGCTCCGCGCGCGAGCATCTTGAGGGGATCGTGAATCTGTTGCCGTGGGTCGCGACGATTGACGCATTTCAGCACTGGATCTACACAAACCCCAAGCACACAGTTGCAGAGCGCGAGGCATATTGGTTGGAGCTACGGCGGCGCTTTGGCGGGATCGAGAGCTGGGCTGGCTACGAAGAAGCCCAGAGAAATTTCTGGCAGCGCCAGCTCCATCTCTACTTGCATCCGTTCTATTACATTGAGTACGGGATTGCGCAGCTGGGCGCGTTGCAGCTGTATGCGCTCTCAAAGAGAGATCATCGCGAGGCTCTCACAGCATACAAGCACGCGTTGGCGCTTGGGGGCTCGCGCCCGCTGCCGGAGCTCTTCTCAGCCGCGGGGCTAAAGTTCGATTTTGGCGAAGAGACTGTGAAACAAGCAGCAGCATTGCTGCGGGCTGAGTTGCTCTGAACAGGAGGGGGTTCATGAAAGCCCATGCTTTTGAATGGTATGGACGCCAAGTGCTCACATTCTATAGGCAAGGGAGGTATCGTGAGGCATTGGAAGTAGCACGACAAGCTTGGCAGGACTGCCCAGAGCATGATTACGATATCCTATGGTGGCTTGCTTGTCTGTACAGCCGCACAGGTGAATTGGAGAGATCTCTCGAGGCTTTCCAGGAAGCACTGAAGCGAGGTTACTGGTGGCATGAGCAGCTTCTCCTCGATGATCCCGATCTTGAGCCTTTACACGGTCATGCTGAGTTTCAAGGGATTTTGGCCGAATGCGCATCTCGCCGACACGCTGCTCAAGCTCAATCTAAACCAGAACTCTTGGTTCTCACTCCTTCCAGCTCACTCCTTGAGCATCCTCCACCATTATTGATAGCTTTACACGCACGAGGGGGAAACGCCCCAGATTTTGCCCCGTATTGGGAGCCCATCTTAACTCAAGGCTGGCTCTTAGCAGTTCCCCAATCTTCTCAAGTCTTTTCTCATGAGGGCTTCTGTTGGGATAACTATGATCAAGCTCAGCAAGAGCTCACGGATGCTTTTGAAAAGATTCGCTCCACCCACACCTTCGATCTCAATCGTGTGATCTTAGCAGGATTCTCGCAAGGAGCTTCATTGGCGATCTTAACAGCCTTACAAGATCATCCTATCTCTTGCCGAGGATGTATTGCTGTAGTGCCAGCATTCAGGAACTTGGATAGAGCACTCCTTTTAGCAAAGCAAGCGGCCAAACGGCTTCGGGTGGTTTTGATGACAGGAGATCAAGACCGCTACTATGCGCAGACGCAGCAATTTTATACCGAAGCCTTACGCCAAGGGCTAGAGTGCCAGCTCTGGGTAGAGCCAGGTTTAGGGCACGAGTTCCCCCCGGATTTTGCAGCGAAGCTGCTCCAAGCGTTAGACTTTATCGTGAGCTGAGTTGTATATCCTGCGCCACGGCAGCACCCAGCGCTCTAACAAAGTTAACAGCCCAAAGAGCACCACACCCAAGATCGCTAAAGCGAAGATCGCTGCGAAGACCAAGTCGGTCTTCAGTGTGGCGTTGGCGCGCAGCATCACGTAGCCTAGGCCCGCTTGCGCTCCCACCCATTCGCCGATCACCGCACCGACAACGCTGAGCGTGATTCCCACCCGTGCTCCTGAAAATATAAACGGCAACGCCGAGGGCACCTGAACTTTTTGGAGTATCTGACGCCGCGATGCCCCGAAAATTTTGAGAAGATCTATCAGATCAGGGTCGGTCGCCCGCAGCCCATCCACGGTGTTGACGACGATGGGGAAGAACGCGATGATCGCCGCTACTGTCACTTTGGGCCAGATTGTAAAGCCGAGCCAAAGTTTCAGCAACGGCGCAATCGCAAAGAGCGGCATGTTCTGCAGAAATATAATAATTGGGTAGAAGACGCGCTCGACGGTCTTGTTGTAGAAGATCACAAGGGCCAACGCGAACGCGCTCACCAGCGCGATCACAAACCCTAGAACGATCTCGCCTAGCGTCACGAGAAAGTGCTCAGCGAGCAGCGAAAAGTCTGAGACGAACCGCGCAGCGATCTGGCTTGGCGGAGGGAGAATAAACGACGGCACACCTGCTAGGCGCACGGAGAATTCCCACGCAACCAGCAGCCCAACAAACACCAAAACTGCCGGATAGATGAGCCGAAACTGCTTCAATGAGTCACCGACTCACTCTAAGGGTCCTTGCAAGGGCAATCGGATGTTACCGTCACCGTGACGTCCTTAGTAACGCTGAACGCCCCATCACTCACGGTCAAGCGAAAGACGAGCGTCGCCGGCTCCGCTGGGGCTAAGAAGATCGCATAAAGCGTCTCCGCGCCAAAGAGCAATACTGGGGGTCCAGAGATCTGATCCCAGCGATAGTGCAAGACATCACCGTCGGGATCAGAGCTGTCGAACGCACTTAACAAGACAATTTGATACGGCGTGACGGTCTGATCGGGGTTGGTGACAGCTTGCGGCGGCTGGTTGGCCCGCACATAGATTCTCAGCTCTCGCGAGATGCTCTCGTAGTCCGTGCGCGCGATGAAGCGGACTCTTAATGGTTCTTCGGGCTTGGTGACGTGCGCTTCCGTCGGGGTGAACGTAAAGACTTGAACGGCTTCGCCCTGGCGCCAGACCGAATCAAACGACGCGTTGTCTGGGAGCCAGCTTGCGATCAATCTTGTAGGAACCCACGACGGGATGGTGTGGGCTTGGACCCAGACTTGGAGCGTCTGACCCAAGCGTATGGTGCACGCGAGGGCATCGTCAAGCTCTGGCGTGCACAAGGCCCACGGGCCGAAGAGTTCCATCGAAAGCTGCACCGCAGGCGCTTGAGCGTGCGTGACCAGTGGGGCAAGAACCGACAAGAGAACAAGCACGAGGAGAATCTTGGCAGACTTCATAACTCCCCCTTTACGTGATGATCGCTTGGTGGCTTATTCTAGCACAAACGGGGAAGGGATGTCTATTTGAATCACGGAAGGCACGGAGAAGCCCAGAGCACACAGAAGATCTTTTTCCGTGGCTTTTTCAGTGCTTTCCGTGATTAAAGCCGTTCCCTTGCCAAGCTCAGTGCTCTTAGCTTATAATGCTCCGTAAGGAGGATTCTATGGCCCTGGCAACAGAGATTCGCGCTCCACGCGGGACACAGCTGACGTGTAAAAGCTGGCTTACTGAAGCTCCAATGCGAATGCTCATGAACAATTTAGACCCCGAAGTCGCCGGAGACCCAGCGAACTTGATTGTCTACGGGGGAACGGGCAAGGCCGCCCGATCGTGGGAGGATTTCTGGGCGATTGTCAACACCCTGAAAGAACTCGAACTTGATGAGACGCTGCTTGTGCAATCTGGGAAGCCCGTAGCAGTCTTCAAGACCCATCCTGATGCTCCACGAGTGCTCATTGCGAACTCGCTTCTGGTGCCCCACTGGGCGACGTGGGAGAAGTTCAGAGAGCTTGAGCGCAAGGGCTTGATCATGTACGGCCAGATGACGGCTGGAAGCTGGATCTACATCGGCACTCAAGGGATTCTGCAGGGCACGTATGAGACGCTCGCGTCTGTCGCGAAGAAGCACTTTGGTGGGTCGCTCAAGGGCAAGTTTGTGCTCTCTGCAGGCTTGGGCGAGATGGGCGGCGCCCAGCCCTTGGCTATTACTATGAACGAGGGCGTCGGGCTGATCGTCGAGATCAACCCCGAAAAGATCGAGCGACGTCTAAAGACAAACTATCTTGACACTTGGACGCACGATCTCGATGAGGCCCTCGATCTGGTGAAAGAATACACAGAATCTGGGCGCGCGATCTCCATTGGGCTCTTGGGCAACGCTGCCGATGTCTACCCAGAGCTTGTGCGTCGGGGGATCATTCCTGACGTTGTGACGGACCAGACAGCAGCGCACGATGAGCTGAACGGCTACGTCCCCGGGGGGATGACTTACGATGAAGCCCTAAAGCTGCGCCGCGAAAATCCCGAAAAGTATATTGAGCTCTCGTTCGCATCGATGGTGCGGCACGTCCAAGCGATGATCGACATGCAGAAAGCCGGCGCGGTCGTCTTCGATTATGGGAATAACTTACGCGGGCAGGCCCAGCGAGGCGGACACCCAGACCCCTTTCAGTTTCCGGGCTTTGTCCCGGCATATATTCGACCGTTATTCTGCGAGGGGAAAGGCCCGTTCCGCTGGGTGGCTCTCTCCGGGGATCCACAAGATATCTACAGAACGGATCAGGCAATTCTCGAGCTCTTCCCCCACGATGAAGCCCTGAGGCGTTGGATTACGATGGCGCAGAAGCGCGTGAAGTTTCAGGGGCTGCCCGCGCGGATCTGCTGGCTGGGGTATGGTGAGCGCGCTAAAGCTGGGCTGTACTTTAACGAATTAGTGAGAAAGGGCGAACTGAAAGCCCCAATTGTCATCGGGCGCGATCACTTGGACGCTGGCTCGGTCGCGTCGCCCTATCGCGAGACCGAGGGCATGAAGGACGGCTCAGACGCTATTGCAGATTGGCCCATTCTCAATGCGCTCTTAAACGCCGTCTGTGGGGCGACGTGGGTCTCGGTGCATCATGGCGGCGGCGTAGGGATTGGAAAATCTATTCACGCCGGGATGGTGATCGTCTGCGACGGCACGAGAGAAGCCGATAAGCGCTTAGAGCGCGTGCTCACAGCCGATCCGGGCTTAGGGGTCGTGCGCCACGCCGACGCCGGCTACGAAGAAGCGATCAGAGTCGCGCGGGAGAAGGGCATCAAGATGCCACGACTCAATCCGTAGGAGGAAGAGTATGCCTGAAGGCAAGAGCGTCGGAGGGTTCTTACGCCCCTGGCAGGTCTCGCAGTATCTGGGAATCCCCATCGAGAAAGTATATGAGATGATGGAGTCTGGGGAACTCCCAGGGGAGAAGATCGAAGGGCGCTGGCGTGTGGATCTTGCAAAACTCGAGAGATGGCTCGACGAAGAGGTCTCACCAACAGAGATCGAAAAGCTCGCGCAACGACTCAACATCCCCGAAGATAAAGTGCGAGAGTTTCTCAAGAAGACGACAACGAACACACGGTAGGAGGTCGTTCATGGCGAACGTGCTCATCTGGGGTGCCTCCGGCGGCATCGGGCGCGCATTAGCCGAAGCGTACGTAGCGAAGGGGCACACCGTCGTGGCTATAGCTCGCCGCCCTCAGGAGATAGAGACTATCACTTCTCATGTCGTCACGGGCGATGTTGACACCCTTGAGAGCGTGACTGCGGCGACGCAGCGGGCCGCTGAACTTCTAAACCCTTTTGACGTCTTCGTGTACGCCGTCGGCGATATTATCTCCGTGAAGGTCGCCGAGATGACGCCAGACAACTGGCGCCGGATCATGCGTGCGAACCTGACAGGAGTCTATCTCGCGACGCAGGCCGTGCTCCCGTATCTTGCTCCGCAAGCCCATCTCTTCTTTCTTGGAGCTCAGCACGAGCGGCTGCGCCTGCCTGGCTTGGGCGCCTATGCCGCGGCTAAGGCCGGACTCGAGGCGCTCGCCGAAGTCATTCGCAAAGAGACGCGCCGCCGCGTAACGGTCGTCCGACCACAGGCTGTACAAACACCTCTCTGGAATAAGGTCCCCTTCCGTCTCCCGGCCAATGCTCTCACACCAGAGCAAGTCGCTCAGACCATGCTACAGGCGTGGGAAGAGGGGCGGGAAGGGATCATAGATCTCTAAGCCGTGCGCATCGGATACCCGTGCATTAATCTCTCTCTAGATTGTCGCCCCAGCCGGACCTTCCGGCTAGCAAATCTTTCGTGGGATCGGCTGCGCGAGACCGTAGCGGGAAATCTCGCGTGCCTGGAGCGCATCTTGCGGTGGAACGTCGCCCACGGCCTCTTCTTCTTTCGCATTACTTCGGATTTGGTCCCATTAGCTTCTCATCCAGCCAATCGCTTCCCGTGGGACGAGTTCTTCGCTCCAGACTTCGCGCGCATCGGCAAGTTCATCCGAGAGCACAGAATGCGCATCAGCATGCATCCAGGCCAGTACACGCTGCTCAACTCTCCTCGCCCGGAGGTCGTGGCCGCAGCTCGCAGAGATCTGGACTACCACGCCCGTATTCTAGAACTGCTGGGACTAGACCAGACAGCAAAGATCCAGATTCACATTGGCGGTCTTTACGGAGACAAACAAGCTGCACTCCAGCGATTTGTCCGCGAGGTGGAGCGCCTCGATCCCAGGGTGCGGGCTCGCTTGGTCGTTGAGAACGACGAGCGGCTCTTCAGTCTTAACGACTGTCTGTGGGTAAGCCAAGAGACGGGCTTACCCGTCCTGCTCGACGTCTTTCACTGGGAGGTCTACCCCGACGGACAGGCGACGCTTAGTGAGGCCCTCGCTGCAGCCCAGGCCACCTGGAAGCCTACAGATGGCCCCCTTATGGTGGATTACTCCTCTCCCTTGCCTCAAGGACGCCCAGGAAGCCATGCTTACCGACTAGACAGAGAGCACTTCCGTCGCTTCGTAGAAGAGAGTCAGCCGTATGACTTCGATCTAATGCTCGAAATCAAGGACAAAGAGCAAAGCGCTCTCCAAGCCCTGGAGATAGTCCGTGCTCTGACCAGACCTTATGACGCGCATAGAACCTGAACGGATTCACCGTTTGAACGACCGGCCCTCGGCGAGAGGACAGTACGTGCTCTACTGGATGCAAGCTTCCCAGAGGGCTTTTTGGAATCCTGCCCTAGAGTTCGCCATCGATCTCGCGAACGAACATAAGCTACCCGTTCTGGTCGTTTTCGGCCTGACCCCAAATTATCCGGAAGCTAATCTTCGGCACTATGCATGGATGCTCCAAGGCCTGCGGGAGGCGGCCCAAGCGCTACGTGAACGAGACATCGGCTTTGTGATGCGCTTAGGGAACCCGCCAGATGTGGCCCTGAGCCTGGCTGATAGGGCAGCTGTTCTCGTGACGGATCGCGGGTATCTGCGCCATCAGCGCGCGTGGCGCGCGTATCTTGCAGAGCGAGCTTCGTGTTCAGTGATAGAGATCGAGGGAGACGCTGTAGTGCCGGTAGAGACGGCTTACCCTCGCCAGGCAGTGAGCGCAGCAGTCCTGCGCCGCCGTATCCAGCCCTTGCTCCCTCGCTTTCTTCGCCCCCTGCAAGAGCAGGCGCCGCAGGTTCGAGCCAACTTTGACGAGCCTTCCCTTGACTTAGATTCGCTAGAAAATATTTTCGCTCAGCTGGAAGTAGACCGCTTGGTGGAACCCGTAGATCTTCCGTCGGGGACGCATGCCGCGCGAGCTCAGCTCAGAAGCTTTCTAGAGAAAAATCTCGCGCGCTACGCGGAGCTTCGCAACGACCCACGCCATGACGCTACGTCAGGCTTGAGCCCATACTTGCACTTTGGGCAGATCTCCCCGGTTGAGATCGCCTGGGAGGTCTCCCGCGTCGACCATCCCAGCGCACATGTCTTCTTAGAAGAGTTGATCATCCGCCGAGAGCTGGCGATCAATTTCGTCTGGTATAATCCAAACTACGATACATGGGCTGGGCTTCCCCAGTGGGCACAACAGACCCTGCAAGCCCACGCGGCTGACCCCCGCCCAGCTATCTACTCTCTTAATCAACTGGAGTCAGCCCAGACAGACGATCCCATCTGGAACGCAGCTCAGTCTGCTCTGATCCGGACAGGTCGGATGCATAACTACCTCCGGATGTATTGGGGGAAGCGATTGCTCGTCTGGACAGCGCATCCTGAGGAGGCCTTGCGCATTGGGCTGTATCTGAATAACAAGTACGCGCTCGACGGGCGAGATCCCAATAGCTACGCCGGAGTGGGGTGGTGTTTTGGGCTCCATGATCGGCCCTTCTCAGAGCGCCCTATATTCGGCAAGGTGCGCCCCATGACCCCCGAGGGCTTTACAAGAAAATACGGTATGATAGAGAGCTGAGCCCAGGTGTACCGTGGGAGGTCACTCATGGTCAAACCGCGAATCGTCGTAAGCAAATGCTTGGGGCTGGAACACTGTCGCTATGACGGGAGCATCATCCCGGAGCCTATAGTAGTAGCTCTTCAACAGTATGTAGAGCTTATCCCTGTCTGCCCGGAGATGGAGTTGGGGCTTGGTACGCCTCGCCCGCCGGTACGGCTAGTGCGTATTGGGAAAGAGATCCGGCTTATTCAGCCGGCCACCAGCCGCGACCTGACAGAAGCTATGCAGAACTTTGCAGAGTCGTTTCTGGACTCACTGCCCCCAGTAGACGGCTTCATCCTCAAGAACCGTTCTCCGTCCTGTGGGATCAAGGACGCCAAGATCTATGCAGGGCCCGAAGACGCTCCCACGGTAGGGATCGGCCCAGGGCTCTTCGGCGGAGCCGTGCGCGCGCGCTTCCCCGATCTCCCTGTGGAAGACGAGGGTCGCCTCACCAATAAAGCCATCCGCGAGCACTTCTTTACAGCAGTCTTTTCCTTGGCTCGACTGCGCGAAGCCGCAAGCTCCGGTGAGATGAGAGCGCTCGTCGAGTTTCACACCCGCCACAAGTTCCTCCTGATGGCATATAATCAAGCACGCTTGAGAGAGCTTGGCCGGATCGTCGCAAACTCTCATAGGTACCCATTCTCCCGCGTGCTTGCAGAGTATGCCCCACGATTCCGGGCAGCCCTTGTACGCCCCCCGCGCCGCCCTGCTGTCATCAACGTGCTTATGCATGCCCTAGGGTACTTCTCCGATCGGCTTACCCCGGCAGAGAAGGGATACTTTCTGGATCTACTGACAGCCTATCGCGAGGGACGACACCCCGTGAGCACTCTAATAGGGGTCCTGCGAGCTTGGATGCTGCGATTTGAGGAGCCCTATCTATCGGCACAAGTCTTCTTCTCGCCCTTTCCGGAGGCGCTGGTCTCCCTCAGCGACTCAGGCCGAAGGGAACCCTGAGCGCGTTGTTAGACTTCGATCAACTTCTTCTTGGGCGCTTGCGTGAGCACGCGGCAGCCCTTCTCTTCGACAACAGCGACGTCCTCGATGCGCACCCCGCCCCAGCCCGGCAGATAGATCCCCGGCTCGACCGTGACGACATTGCCCGCTTGTAATTTGTCTTTCCCCAAGGGAGAGAGCCGCGGCGCCTCGTGAATATCGAGTCCCAAGCCATGCCCCGTACCGTGCCCAAAGTTCTTTTTATACCCAGCTTTGGCGATCGTCTCCCGCGCGGGCGCGTCGGCTTGCTTGCTCGTCAACCCCGCCCGCAAATTCTTTATAGCGCGCTCCTGGGCTTCCAGAACGATCTTATAGATTTTCTTTTGTTCAGCCGTCGCGCGTCCCACAACTACCGTGCGCGTCAGATCCGCACAATAGTGATCGACTTTCGCTCCTATGTCGAAGAGCACGAAGTCACCCTTCTGCACTTCTCGATCCTGGGGTTCGTAATGGGGCATGGCTGTCGTCGCTCCCGTGGCCACGATACTCTCAAACGCCAGCCCATCTCCCCCGTGAGTGCGAATATATTTCTCGATCTCCCAAGCCAGCTCGCGCTCGGTCACCCCAGGCTTCACTCTGCCCAAGATAAACTCAAAAGCTTTGTCTGTCAGACGGACCGCTCGCTCAATCGCTCTGATCTCAGAGTCGTCCTTGACTGTGCGCAGCCTCTCGACCAGCCCTGCGACAGGCACCAGTCTTGTCTTTTTTAATCTGTCGCGCAGTTGATGGAAGAGCCAGGTGCTGGTCGTTGGCGCGTTGATCGCTATGTTCTTAAGCTTTAAACGATTAATTCTCGTGGCAACGGTCGTCACGCGCCCTTTGAGCTCAAGGACTTCGTAGTCCGAGATGATCTCTTGGGCACGGGTGATGTAGCGGGAGTCAGTTAAGAAGAGCTGACGATCTTTGGTGACGAGGAGCACGCCGAACGATCCCGAAAACCCCGTCAGATAGTAGAGATTCGATCTATCAGAGCTCTCGACGTTGACCAGACAGAACCCATCGAGCTTTTTACGCTGGAAGCTATCGCGAAGCCGTTCGAGCCGGATGGCGTGAGTGTTCATAGCGAGTGATTATATACTATAATACTGCTGATGGCCAAGAAGCGATCCTCTGGGCGTCACAGTCAGGAGAGCTCAAGGCAGCGGCCCGCACGGCAGCTTGCTCCGGTCCTGCCGCCGCCGGATCCGAATATCTGTCCCATCTGCCAAGAGCGATTTACGGTCATTGTCGGGTGTCATAAAATCTGTCGCTGCGGCTACGAAGAGGGCTGCGGTGATTAGTTATTACTCTAGCATGGCTCCCAGCCCTTGGCCATAAGCTCGCTTAAGAGCCTTAGCTCCAGAGGAGGTGCCCGAAATAAGCGATGAACGAGCTGACGTGGTTTCTGGTAGCGATTGTGTCAGCAGCATTAGCAATGGGTTTAGCAACTCTCTTTTGGGTGTGGTATCGCGAGACGCACTAAGAGGGTTCTAATCCCCCGCCGCGCGCTCCAGGGTCTGCAGCACTTCGCGCAAGTCCATATTCTGGAGCTTGGCCCAGATGTCTTCCCCTGTCAGCTCGCTTAAGATACGCGCAGCTTCTTGTGCGTTGGGGAAGCCACGCTGGCTGAGGCGCTGCCAGAATTCCTTGATCACGCCCTCGCCATGCTGCTGCGCGATTCGAAGCCAAAACGCTAGTGATACAGCATAGCCTGGATCAGATATCCCCTCGGTAGGCTTCTGCTCCGATGTCTCACCTTTCTTCTCCCCTCTTTTGACAAGAAACTCTTTGGTCAAGTCATAGCGGCTCCGTCCTTGATCCAGTAACCCTATCTGGATGTTCTGGCAACGCCTAGCCAGCACTTCATTACGAACCACTGAGGTTAGCTTGCTGGTGACCGTATAGCCCATATACTCGGCCAAGCCATCGCCGATCCAACGAGCAGTTCGATCATGATAAAGCCTCTTTGCTATTTTCATTTCCATCGCTTCGTGAACCATACCCCAATAGATGAACATAAGCGTGTCCTTATCCGCTTCTCGGAGGCTTTGTAAACCAGGTGAAGTCAGAACAGGCCAGATTTGATCCCAGAGCGCCCAGATCTTCCTGGTGAGGACTACTCCTCCTAGATCTTCTCCCTCTTTGGGCACGACCAAGGCAACTCCAAAACGCTCAAGGTCTATAGCGAATCGCTCTTGCACGATACGCCACGCATGTTCTAAAACGTTTAGCACTTCTTCAGCTAAGCCTCGGTGTCTAGGAGAGAAATAAATAGTAAATACCCCACGCTTCAGGCGCTCCATCTCAGCCAAGTTGATCTCTCGGAGAGGCTTGCCCTCCTTAAGGCGAAATGTGACAGCAACCGAACTAATGCTGATAAAAATGACCAGAAGAACTAGGAGGACACCCATGATCAATAGCACGATGAGTAACCATAAAGGGGGCATTTTCACTCTCCTTTCAACCGAAGATTTTAAACAAACTTGGGAGCGAAAAACAAGAAGAGCCCTAACTTCCGCAGATAGTGCTCTTCTTACAACTCAGCTCTTAAGCCAAAGCACTAAGCTACTAATTAGCTACAACGTTAAGATTTGGTTTGTCTGCTGCTCTGTGCGTCTTCTTAGGTCGCGCTCTCACCTCCCGTGAGTCACTCTAACATTTGCTAAGGCTGGAGCTCCCCGATAGAATATTCGTGCAATCCCAAACAAGGGGGCCAGAACATGGCGGCACGGCGCATCGTGATCGATCCCTCTATTCACTTTGGTCAGCCCATCCTCGAAGGAACCCGCATTCCTGTCTGGTGCGTGCTCGAACTGGTGCAAGCAGGGATCCCCTTCTCTAAGATCGTCGCCGAGTATTATCCTGATCTTACTGAGGAGGACATCCAAGCCTGCGTGCGCTACGCTACCGAGCTTGTCAAATCCGAGGAGATCCACATCGCGAGCTAGTCCCCATGCGCTTTCTCAGCGATCAAGATGTCTGGCAAGTCACGGTGAATTTTCTTCGTGCCTTGGGGCATGATGTGGAGCGCGCGACGGATGTGGGGCTAGAGCGGGCTTCTGATGAGCAGCTTCTCGTGTATGCTCGCCGACAGCGGCGAGTCTTGGTGACACGGGACAAGGGCTATGGCAGTCTGGTCTTTCTTAGTCATCGTGAGCACAGCGGGGTGATCTTGCTGCGGGTGAGTCCAGAGACAGTGGAGGTAGTGCATCAGGAGCTGAGGCGATTCTTAGACGAGCATAGTGAAGAAGCTGATCTGAGCGGGAGTTTTGTGGTCATCGAGCCGGGGCGGCACCGCATCCGGCGTGCTCAGCCCTCTTAAGGCGCCCCCGCCGCGCGCTCCAAGGTCTGGAGGGCTTCTAGCTGGTGGGCCTGCCCAGCAGCCCAAGCCACACTGCCCAATTCCACAGAATATGCAATATGATGGGCACCACTAAGCTCTTCCTCCACAAGTACAGCAAGCCAAAGACATACCCAAACATCGTCGTCACGAGGAGGGCCCACCAGCCCATGTGGATATGAGTCAGCCCAAAGAAGAGTGCAGAAACAGCTAGAGCCTTCTGGCCCACGCCCCAGCGCGTGAGCAGGAATGTCAGCACCCAGCCACGAAAGACGAGCTCTTCGTAGATACCCACAACGAGAGCCTTCACGAAAAGCTCGCCTGCCCAGTGCCCTATCTCCAGGGCATACCCACCTGAAAAATTCCGCATGAGAGTGATGAGCCAACTCACCTCAGGCGGGCTGCCCCAGAGCGTATTGTTCACCATGAAGACAGCTATATACAGCACGGAGAACCCCAGGCCGACGAGCACCTCTTTACTGAGTCGGTCCGTAGAGAGCCCCAAGGCACCAGGCCCTAACCCTTGCCAACGCAGTAAGCCAAGCAAGATAAGTATGATGGCTACTGATATCAAGATGGCTATAAAAGGCATGATAATATTCTTGAGAAGAAGATGGTCGAAGAGATACCATGTTCTATCAATCCCAATTCCAAGAGCAAAAACAGGCCAACTTAAGGGAAGCCGAGACATAAGGCGAGCAGGGCCGCGCTGAACCACCCGCTTAGGGAGATTGTACACTATTATTGCAAGATTGGTGATCATCGTGCGATTAGAATAGTACAGAACTAAAGCCTGTTCCTCAAGAGTGAGGAACAGGCTTCAACTTCATTGTTCTTAGGCTTAACCCCCCCCCACCTCCGCCTAGCTGACTACCTGCACTCCTGAAGTGGCCCACAACAGCAAGACCGACATCAGCACTGCTCCGCTGATCTTGGCTGCTTGGCTGAGTCTGGAGAATCTCGTGAACATCCGCATCTCCTCCTCTTTGTGAGATATTGAGATTTGCTTTGGCTGCTGCTCTGTGTGTCTTCTTAGGTCATGCTCTCACCTCCCTGGAGTCTTAGGCGGGGTGCAGGCTCCCTCGCGGGCCATCCCCACTACTTGGCACCCCGCCCCTTCACTCTCTTTCTCTGTCATGGATCGCACGCTGCGGCTCCACCTTAACACAGCTTCTCAACCCTGACCATAATCTCGCTTAAGAAAAAACTTGGGCTTGCTTAAGGTTGAACTTAAGCGAGATTAAGAAAAAACCTTAAGCAAGATTAAGGAAAAGTTTAAGCTAGATTAAGGTCGAGCCAGGACTTTTCCAGGAAGGGAGAGAAAGTTAAAAAAAAGAGTCGAGGGGGAGCATGGCGCCCCCACTCGACCCCTGGCCTTGCCAAGATCCCCCGAGAGCTTCTAGCTCTCGCTTGCCGCCAAAGGGGTGATCCCAGCTTAGAACAAGAACCCGATC
>JAUQPG010000044.1 GCA_030550495.1 Candidatus Bipolaricaulota bacterium
TCTCGCATTTTGCTGTCGGGGCAGCGCGGAGTCTCTTCACCGGGCGTGGGGCGTTTCGCAGCGGGCTGGATATGTTCTTGGTGGGCCTTGGGGTTGCGATCGTCGGGTACTTTGTCGGGATGCTGATCGAGCATTTATAATTGAATTGCGCGACCATTGTGCGAAAGCAAAGGAGGCCACAGTGATCACTGCCCAAGATATAGAACGTTTGCATGCCTGGCGTGCCCAAGGTCATCCCATCGTTAGCCTCTACCTCAACGTCACTCCTCCGCACCCTTTCGTCAGCGAGCTGAACTCGCTCATCCATTATCACAAAGAGCAATGGAATACTAATAAGACTAATGCGTTCGACAAAGCGCAGCGGCGCGCCTTGGAGGAACTCCTCAGTCGCATCGAGCATCACGTTCGTGCCCTCGAGCGCCAACTTGATGGAACCCGGCTCCTTGCGATCTTCGCCAGTGCTGACGGCTTTTGGCAAGAGTATCGCCTTCCCGTGGCCCTGCCCAGCCAGCTCGTGATCGAATTCGATCCCTATATCCGGCCCTTGACCGTCTTGCTCAATGAATTCGATCGCTACTGCGTTGTGGTGACCGATGCGCGTAAGGCGCGGATCTTCTCGCTCTACTTAGGAGAGTTTGAAGAGTACGGCGGCGTCTTCAACGACGATGTCCCTAGTAAGATAAGCGTGGGGCGCGGGGTGCGTCTTGGCGGGCCGGGCGTCTGGGGCGGTACAGGGGAACTCCGCATTCAACGCCATATCGAAGATCACGTCCATCGCCATCTCAAGCGCGTCGCCGAACGCACCTTTGACTTCTTCACGCAGAAGCAGAGCG
This sequence comes from Candidatus Bipolaricaulota bacterium, assembly GCA_030550495.1. Taxonomy (GTDB): domain Bacteria; phylum Bipolaricaulota; class Bipolaricaulia; order RBG-16-55-9; family DRXL01; genus JANXCC01. The sequence goes on from JAUQPG010000044.1 coordinate 834, forward strand.
ATCTGCTCATCATCGCCGGGCCGGAGGATAAGACTCTCCCGTATCTGACAAATCACTTGCACAGCTACCTGCGGGAACGCCTCGCGGGGGAATTCCACGCCCGTCCAGATATGCCCCTTGCTGAACTGAAAGAGCGTGCCTTGGCCGTCGCCCGCGCTTGGGAGCGCTGCTACGAAGAGCAGCTTATCGCTCGATTGCTCGAAACCGCACATCAGCCCAAGGGGTTGGCAGTATTAGGAGTTGAGCCGACGCTGGAAGCCCTCATGCTCGGCCAAGTCCACACACTCGTGCTTCACAACAACGCGCGTCTCAAGGGCACCGTCTGCCCCACCGATCACTTTCTCTCATCATATCTTGAGCGATGCCCGATCTGCCAAGGGACCATGCACCACACAGAAGATCTCGCCGACGAGATGGTTGAGGAAGCAATTCACCAGAACGCGGAGATCGAACATATCTTCACCGATCACGACGGCTTTACCCCTCACGCTGTAGGAGCGCTCCTGCGCTTCCGGTAAGGAGGATCTCAATGGCGACTCGACTCTGCGACATCTGCGGCATCCGCCCGGCGACCGTCCAAGTGCGCATCACTCGCGACGGCCGTAGCGACGTGCTCCATCTCTGCTCGATAGACTACGAGCGGCTGCGCCGCGAGCACGAGCTCTTCTCCCCCTTAGAGTCGCTCTTTGGCCGAGGGCTGTGGGAAGATCTCTTCGGCGAACCAAGAACCCTATGGCACCGCGACCGCGAAGCCGTCGACATCGACGCGTATTTGAGTCAGCATGCCAAAGAGCTGCTCCAGCAAGCTGCCCAAACCGCCGTCGATTTCAACAAAGACGAGGTCGACACCGAACACGTGCTCTATGCCCTCATGGAGAGCGAGGTCGTTCAAGAGATCCTAAGACAGTTCAAGATCTCGCCCCAAGATATCAAGGGCTATATTGAGCACAATGCCCCGCGAGGCACCTTCAAAGCCGAGAAGGGCCAGACTGTGCGTCTGAGTGTCTCCCCGCGCGTCAAGAGCGCCTTAGAACTAGCGTTCTTAGCGTCGCGCGACTTGGGCCACAGTTACGTTGGCCCAGAGCACTTACTGATTGGGCTTCTGGAAGAGCAAGATGGCCTAGCTGGGGATCTCTTGCGCAAGTACGGGCTGACCCCCCAAGCGCTGCGCCAGCAAACTGTTAAAGTCGTGGGCAAGGGCAGCGAAGAGGGCCGCGTCCAGCGTGTATCTACTACCCCGACGCTCGATAAATACTCTCGCGATTTGACGGAGCTGGCCCGATCCGGCAAGCTCGATCCCGTCATCGGGCGCTCCAAAGAGATCGAGACGGTTATAGAGATTCTCTCGCGGCGCAAGAAGAACAACCCCGTCTTAATTGGGGAACCTGGCGTAGGCAAGACGGCCATCGTTGAGGGCTTAGCTCAGAGAATCGTTAAGGGCGAGGTCCCTGAAAGCCTGCGCAACAAAAGACTTGTCGAGCTGAACATTAACTCACTCATCGCGGGCTCCAAGTATCGCGGCGAGCTCGAAGAGCGCGTCAAGCAAGTCTTGGACGAGATCATCGCCCATCAAGACGAATTGATTATCTTCATTGACGAAGTGCACACGATCGTGGGAGCGGGGGCTGTGGGTGAAGGCGGCATGGACATCGCCAACGCGTTCAAGCCCGCGCTCGCCCGCGGCGAGCTCCATCTCATTGGAGCGACAACGCTCAACGAATATCAGAAATATATTGAGAAAGATGCGGCGCTGGAGCGGCGCTTCCAACCGGTCTTCGTCGCTGAGCCGACGGTCGAGCAGACGATCTCGATTCTCTATGGGCTGCGCGATCGCTTTGAAGCGCATCACAAAGTGAAAATTTCTGATGAAGCGATCATCGCTGCAGCACAATTATCAGATCGCTATATCACGAACCGTTTCCTGCCCGACAAAGCGATTGATCTATTAGATCAAGCTGCGGCGCGAGTGCGTATCGCGTCGACATCGCGCCCGGCAGAACTGCACGAGCTTGAGGCGCAGATTCAGCAGCTCAAGCGCGAGCAGGAGTACGCCTCGAGTCGCAAGCAGTTCGATAAAGCCAAAGAGATCGAAGCTCACATCAAAGCCAAAGAGCAAGAACTGGCTGAGGCGACCGAGCGCTGGAAGAAAACCGTCGCCTCAGGCTCAGCAGAGGTGCGCGCTGAGCATATTGCTGAGATTATCTCAAAGCTGACGGGCATCCCCGTGAGCGAGCTCACCGTTGAGGAGCGTGACAAGCTCTTGCACTTGGAAGAGAAGCTCCATGAGCGCGTCGTCGGTCAAGACGAAGCGATTCGCGCGGTGAGCAACGCCATTCGGCTTGCGCGAGCGGGGCTCAAAGAGAAGAACCGCCCCATTGCGACATTTCTCTTCTTGGGGCCCACCGGGGTGGGCAAAACCGAGCTTGCGAAAGCGTTAGCCTGGGCCGTCTTTGGCGATGAAGACGCGATCGTTCGCATCGATATGTCCGAGTACATGGAGCGCCACAGCGTCGCGCGCCTGATCGGGGCGCCACCAGGCTATGTGGGCTACGAAGAAGGGGGCCAGCTCACCGAGCGCGTCCGCCGCCGCCCCTATAGCGTCATTCTGCTCGACGAGATCGAAAAAGCCCATCCCGACGTGCATAATATTCTCTTGCAGGTCTTCGACGAAGGGCGCCTGACCGACGGCAAGGGCCGCACCGTTGATTTTACGAACACCATCATTATCGCGACCAGCAACTTGGGGAGCGAGATCATCCAGCGCAATCTGACCCTTCCCGAAGAGTACAAGCGCAGCTACGAGGCCCTCAAAGAAGAGCTGATGGTCGTGCTGCGCAGAAATTTCCGTCCAGAGTTTCTCAATCGCATCGACGAGATTATCGTCTTCCATGCGCTCACCCAAGAGCAGATTCGCGAGATCGTCAAGCTCCAGCTGCACAAGGTTGCGCAGATGCTCCAAGAGCAAGGTATTACGGCGCAGTGGGACGACTCGCTCATCGAACACTTGGCCGAAGTGGGGTATCAGCCGGAGTTTGGGGCGCGGGAGCTCAAGCGCAAGATCCGCAGCGAGGTCGAGACGGAACTCTCCAGCGCCCTCTTGCAAGGGACACTCCGCGCTGGTGATATAGTGAAAGTGCGTTATGACACCGAGACTCACAAAGTCGTGATCGAGAGAGTTTCTATGGAGGTCAAGAGCTGATGGATTTTCTCTCGTTCTTGTGGTTTGCGTTGATCTTCGTTACCCTGGTACAGCCGGCGCTGCAGCGCCGCATGTTAGAGTGGGAGCGTCAGCGCTGGATCGAACGGATTGAACGTCAGCGCGGCTCCCGTCTTATCGTGTTGGTGCACCGCCAGGAGAGCATGGGGCTTTTGGGGTTCCCCATCATGCGCTATATCGACGTGACCGACTCTGAAGAAGTCTTGAGAGCTATCGAGTTGACTGACCCACAAGTGCCCATTGATCTCGTCTTGCACACGCCTGGGGGATTAGTGTTGGCATCGTTGCAGATCGCGCGAGCGCTGCGCCGGCATCCTGGCGGCACGCGGGTCATCGTGCCCCACTATGCGATGTCCGGTGGGACGCTCATCGCGCTTGCTGCTGATGAGATCATTATGAGCCCGCACGCGGTCTTAGGGCCAGTCGATCCCCAGATCGGGCAATATCCGGCAGCGTCGCTGTTGGCTGTTCTTGAGAAGAAGCCCCTCAGCGAAGTCGACGACCAGACGCTCATCTTAGCTGATGTCGCGCGCAAGGCCGTCCAGCAGCTCCAAGATGCGATCTATGAGCTCCTAGGAGGGCGCTACCCCGACGAGCAGGCCCGCCACCTGGCTCAGAAACTCTCCGAAGGTCATTGGACTCATGATTACCCGATCACGTACGAGAAGGCCAAGGAACTTGGACTGCGGGTGCGCTGTGATATTCCTAAAGAGTTCTTGCACTTGATGGCGCTCTATCCCCAGCCGGTGCGCCATCAGCCCGGCGTCGAGTATTTGCCCATCCCGCGCCATCGGGAAGGCACTTCGCGTTCCGCACACAAGGGAGGATGATATGGAACTCGCTCCAGAGCAGTTGCGTCGCACGTTTGATCCCAAAGAACTTGGGATTGAATCCACGGAAAAGATTCCCCCCTTAGAAGGGATCATCGGGCAGAAGCGCGCTGTGTCAGCCCTGCAATTTGGGCTGGGCATCCAAGAGCTGGGCTTTAATATCTACGTCGCTGGCCCGCCGGGCATCGGCAAGATGACCGCTGTCAAGTCTTTTCTGGAAGAGCTGGCACAACAGAAGGAGACCCCCTCAGACTGGTGCTACGTGAATAACTTTGATGACCCCTATCAACCGAAGGCGCTGCGGCTGCCCCCCGGCTGGGGGACACGATTTGCCCAAGATATGAAGAATCTCATCGATCACGTGCGGCGCGAGCTCCCCAAGGCCTTCGAGAGCGAAGAGTACAACGCCCAGCGCGATGAGATCATGAAGGCTTTCAATAAGCAGCGCGAAGCTGTTATCAATCGCGTGCAGGAGCGCGCGGCCCAAGCGGGGTTCATGTTGCAAGCTGCGCCCTTTGGAATTCTCATTCTCCCGGTCTTGGGCGGGCGCCCCTTAAGCGACGCTGAGTTCCAAGCCCTCCCCCAAGCCGCCCGAGAAGATATCCAACGCCGCCGCGACGCCCTCCAAGAAGATTTAAAAATAGCTATGAAAGAGATCCGCACTCTCGAGAAGACCGCCCAAGAGAAACTGCACGAACTCGATCAAAAAGTCGCGCTGTATATGGTCGGCGGACTCATGGACGACCTGCGCGAGAAGTACAAAGACCTCCCCGAAGTGCTCGCGCATCTGGACGCCGTGCAGAAAGATATTTTAGAGAACATCGAGCCATTTAAGGGCGAGCAGAAGTCTGAGGGCGAGGTCCCGCCGTGGGCCAGAGAACTCCCATTTCGAAAGTACTTCGTAAACGTCTTGGTGGACAACAGCAAGCAACAAGGCGCGCCGGTGGTCGTCGAGCTGAACCCGGTCTATCACAATCTCTTTGGGCGCATCGAGAAAGAGACGCAATTTGGCGCGCTCTACACAGACTTCACCATGATCAAAGCTGGCTCGCTCCACCGTGCCAACGGGGGCTACTTGGTGCTGCCCATTGAAGACGTCTTGAGAAACTTACTGAGCTGGGACGGACTGAAGCGCGCCCTGCGCAGCCGCGAGATCTTCATCGAAGAACTCGGCGAGCGCTTAGGGTTTATCGCAACGAAGAGCCTGCGCCCGCAGCCTATCCCCCTCGATGTCAAAGTTGTGCTTGTAGGCCCACCGATCTTCTACTATCTCTTGCACGCCTACGATGAAGAGTTCCCTGAACTTTTTAAAGTCAAGGCCGACTTCGATACGCGCATGGATTGCACGCCGGAGAACATCCAAGATTTTCTGAAGTTTCTCTGCACGTTCTGCCAGAAGGAGCGTCTGAAGCACTTAGACAGCTCAGCTGTCGCCAAGCTCTTGGAGCACGCGGCGCGCTTGGCCGAAGACCAGCAGAAGCTCTCCACGCACTTTGGCGCGATCGCTGATGTCATCCGCGAAGCCAACTATTGGGCATGGCAAGAGCGCGCTGCGTACATCAGCGCGCGCCACGTGCAGAAAGCTTTAGAAGAGAAAGTCTATCGCTCCAATCTCATCCAAGAGAGAATCCAAGAGATGATTGTGCGGGGGACGCTGCTGATAGACACCGAGGGCACAGCCGTGGGCCAGGTCAATGGGCTGTCGGTGATCAGTCTGGGGGATTACGTCTTCGGCAAGCCCAGCCGGATCACAGCGAGCGTTGCTCCGGGGCGGGAAGGGATTGTGGACATCGAGCGCGAGGTGGAGTTGGGCGGCCCGATTCACTCTAAGGGTGTCTTGATCTTAAGCGGGTACTTGGCGCAAAAATACGCACAAGACAAGCCCCTGACGCTCTCAGCGAAATTGGTCTTCGAGCAGAGCTACGAAGGGATCGAAGGTGACAGCGCTTCATCTACAGAACTGTATGCGCTCTTATCAGCACTGTCAGGTGTGCCGATCAAGCAAGGGATTGCTGTGACGGGGTCGGTCAATCAACATGGCGAAGTCCAAGCGATTGGTGGGGTCAACGAGAAGATCGAGGGCTTCTTTGACGTCTGCAAAGTGAAAGGGCTGACGGGCGAGCAGGGGGTGCTCATCCCCAAGAGCAACGTGCAGAACTTAATGCTACGGGAAGACGTCGTGGAAGCTGTGAGAGCGAAAAAATTTCACATCTGGGCGGTGAACACGATAGACGAGGGCATCGAGATCTTAACGGGGGTGCCAGCAGGGGAGCGCGGGCGCGATGGAAAATTCCCCGAGGGCACGATCAATTACTTAGTAGACCAGAGACTCCGCGAGTTCGCGGAGTGCTTGAAGGAGATCTCTGAAGATACGCGCAAGCCGCGCCGCGCGCGTCGGACAGTCAAGTAATTAGCGCGCAATTAGCGCGCAAATAGTTTGTCGCGCTGCGCACGGATCTGCTCGCACGACGTCTCGGGGCTGACGCGTGTCGAACGAAAGAAACTATTGTTTAGGTTGGGATCAGGAAACGTTGGGTTAGGATTGAGAAAAATCGGGTTCGTCGCGCCCAAGATGACTTGCTCTGATCCCCACTCGACTAAGCCATCTAGCGTGGTGCTCGACGTGAGACGCCCACGCAAGACGTTCCAATCACGCTGAATAATATAAATATCGGCGTTGAACAGTCCGACGACGCTGGCCTTGATCGTCATCCCAGGGTTGCCATCGTCGTCTTGGTCGAAGACGCGTGGATCTTTGGGGTCGGTGGGCAAGGGGTCTCTCTCAGGGTCTTGGAGGCGCACCCCGCGCAAGTACGTCGCACGCGGCTGCACAAACTCTGAGCCGCTCACTTGCGCTTGCTTCTTGTCAATTCCCAAAGAGTTCACGAACCGCTCTGGGAAGATGAGCTGCACCAACGGCGTGCCACTGACAAATTCGAGCGCACAGGTTTGCGCTTCCATTGCGACGGTTTCACCGTTCTGGGTGATCACGACGCGCTGCACTGAGATCGTCTGCTGGCGCACACGCCCGGCAAAGGGCACATCGCTCAACTGCGAGCTGACGACGAGCTGGGCCCAGACTCCAGAGAGATCTACCGATTGTACTGTCGCTGTGAACGATGAAAAGATTACTAAGAGAATCGCGAGCACGAGTGCGCGCATCCTCAACCCTCCTGTCTTGTCTTCTTAGATGAGTTTAGCGCACAACGAGCATGAGCACAACCCCTGTCCCGGACTCTAGCGATCCTAAAGCTTTCCCGATGAGTGCCCCCTCGCAATCGCGTGGGTCAGCACAACGCATGGCATGTCCCGCAAGTGATGACGTCGTCAAGAGATCGCCGGGACGGATAGGGCCATTCTCAGCCGTGACTTTGACGGGCACAACACCAGCAAGCGCCAGCGTTGGAGACCACAGTGTCTGGATATCTCGCGCTCCAATGATGACCCCCGGTGCAGACGAGATGACACCAGCAGCTAAGAGCGAATACGAGCGACGGCTCTTGCGGTAATACCCCGGCTGCTCAGGATCGAGTTCGACGACGTCGCCGGGCTCAACGGGTTCGCTCACGCGAATGTGCTCAGCGAGATCAGCCCCACCGGCATAGAATTGTCCGTCGGCGTAGACATTGCCCGTGGTGCGTTCAACGCGAAAGATCGCGCCCGTTTGGTTCGGTGCAGCACTTTCTAGCGCGACGACCGCGCCGTCGGTGCTCACAAAATAGACTGTATTATTGCTGACGACCCACGTCGCATACTCGCTCCAATACTGATCGTAGACCGGGCCCTGTTGCCAGTAGATATAGAATCCTCCGGGCCAGCTGCGGGTGTTATAGAGCCCTTGAGCGCAGTAATGCGTCGTGCTGAAGCCCGTCCCGCAGACGTCGACGTCCTGAGACGTCACGATATGGGGGAGATTCTCCGTCACAATGGGGTTGGTCCCCGTGCCCCGGGAGGGCGATCGGTCGATGATGCGATGGGCGATACCGGCCTCCCAGTGCCCGCCGAAGATATAGTCTCCCGACATGCTGATATACGCCTGCTCGTCAGTAGGGAAGAACGTGTTCTGCATGAAGCGCACGTAGCCGCCAAGATACCCTGGAATGGTCGTGTCGTCGAGCACTAGCTCGCCAAGATGGGAGTCCCATCGCCCGTCACAAGGCGATTGAGCGCATGGCGACCCTCGCATCACAACGTAGGCGACTTCTTGACCGTTGGCGAAGCGCTTGACAACAGGCTGCGGCCCCATTGGCAGATACCCGCCATCGCCAAAGCCACCATGCCCGACGTTGGCAATGAACGGCACCGAGCCGTCGTCGAGATCGAGCACAAAGAGCGCTTGATATTCGGGATTCTGCTGGAGGTAGCTGCGCATAGCGGTGTTATCCGCAGGCCAGGGATTGGGATTCCAGAGCGCTTGCCAGTCCAAGCGCAGCTTGATCAAGACATAGCCGTGGGCTTCCGCGATCACTGGCCAGCCATTCTTGACTTCAGCAAGTGTTGAGTTATTATCGCCGGGGTCGCCGCCGGTGCGCACGGTAGGCTTGACGCGCCAGACTTGCGTTCCCGTCGCGTTGTCAATCGCATGTACGTACAAGTCTTCGGTGACAGCGATGACGCGGTTGCGCGATGGCGAGTACGCCGGTGGCGTATGCACGGCTGCGCCCGCGTTATACGACCAGATCTGCGACATTGTCTGTTTGTTGATGGCGTAGACGCGCGTGCCCATCGAGAAGAAGACCCGATCGGAGATGACTGCCGGTGGCAGGGGCAAGGGGCTCGAGCTTCCCGAAGAGAATTGCCCTAGCGTTGCGCCTGTGGCAGCGTTGAGCTTATAGAGCGTCCCGTTTGTAGCGACCACAAAGAGCGCGTTTGTATCGGGATCATAAGCGGGCGTCGAGTTGACCGGGCTGCCCAGGTTTCTACTCCAGACTACAGAGCCGTCAGCGTTGTTGAGGGCGTAGACGCCGTTGGCTCCCGCGGCGATGTAGACGCGGCCGCCGCCGGTCACCGGCTGGCTGTTGCGGGGCAGCCCGAATTTCCCTAGGCTAATGCCCCCGGAACTGTTTGGCCCATTCCAAGCCCACTTCCATCGCCACGGCGTCGGGACGACTTGGTCTGTATAACTTGTGCGCTGCGCGTCGTGGGCGTGTTGTGTCCATTCAGAGCTTCCAGAAGAAGGAGGCGAATTTGTAGGATTGCCCCAGACGACTGTGAGCGTCGGGCGTCCCTGGGCGTTCCAGTCTCCTGTATTCGAAGAGACGAAGTATTTCCCGCTATGGTACTGGCCGTCGGCTTCGTAAAGAATTAAGCGCACGGGTTGGCCGGCGCTGTACGCACGGGCGACGGCTAAGCTTACGTCAAAATTTCTGGGCACGCCGGGCCAACCCGGCCATTCGTCTGGCCGAATTATTGGTACCCACGCCCCGCCGATGTTCTCGCTTGCTAAGGGAGCGTTGTTCCAGGAGATCGTCTGCTCGTTCCAATCAGAGTTCGTCGTGAGCACTTGGATCCACGATGGACCAGGAGCGTCAGGAGCATTGGGGTCACCGGAGTTGCCAAATTGATAGATTGTGAGCGTTGCCGAGAGAATCACTTTACCTGGCGGGATCGCGTCCAGCGGGAACGTGATATAGTACTTCGCGAAGCAGGGCCAGTCAGCTATATCAGACTGATTCTGGATGTTGAAGTCAGGCTGGGTGCCAAAGTTGTCTTCGCCCCATCCGTTCCAGATATAGTTCTCATCGCCGGGGCAGAGATTGGGCGTCGTCCCGCCAACGCCGGCATCGGGGACGACTACGTTATTGAGTCCATGGCGGATCGTGACGGTGCCCCCTGATGTTGCCGGTGGAGGCGTGTACGTAGGCAGCCCGAACGAGAGCCGTCCCCACGTTTGAGGGTTGGTGGGCGAAAAGTTCGCAGGCCAGTGAGTATCAGGGCGTGGGGGACCTGACTCACTGTCGCGGTCATGCACGGTGACGGCGATGCGCCATTGTGTGCCCGATGCTGGTGGCCCTGACAGCCCGAGGCTTGCAAACGGAATGCGCAGATTCATGGCCCAGCCGCGGTCAGTGTCAGTGTCATCATTGGGAGCATTGCCACGCCATGCGGACTGGCTCGTAAAGTTTATACTCGCTTCGGTCCATCCGTTGCTGCTCCCCTGGTAAGCGCGTTGGTACTCATCACGAGGCTCCCAAAAATTCAGTTGCGCAACAAAGCGATAGGTGCTTGCGCCGAACGAATCGCTCAAGCTCAGATAGAGCGTGACAGCATCCCATTGGGTCAGCTC
>JAUQPG010000045.1:0-4005 GCA_030550495.1 Candidatus Bipolaricaulota bacterium
CTGCTCTTATGCCATGAAGGGAGGGACCACATGACAACAACTATAGAGACTGAAAATATTCTTGTGCGTATGCACCAAGACCTACAACGCGCTCTGAGTAAGCCCGTGGGACGTCGTAGCTGGGCTATGGCCATAGACACCCGCAAGTGCATTGCGTGCTACGGGTGCGTCATATCGTGTATCGCGGAGAACGTGCTACCGCCAGGGGTGACCTATCGCACGGTGCTCGATATCGAACTGGGGCAATACCCCAATGTGAAAAGAATTCTCAAGCCCATGAACTGCCAGCAGTGCGATAATGCCCCCTGCATCAAAGCCGCAAATGACGTCGCCCCAGGGAGCCTGGAGAAGCGTCCCGACGGGGTCGTCGCCGTAGATTACGAGCGCGCTACCAAAGAAGCGTTTGAAGCCGCTCAGAAAGCGTGCCCGTACAAGCGCGCTGTCTATTTTGACGACGGGCGCTTCTATACTGATGGCACGCCAGCGCGCCAAGCCTACGAGACCCGCCCCAGCTTCGAGTACGGCAAAGCTTGGACGCGCACGACTGAAAAACCCCCGGTCAATGCCCTGCGCAAGTGTCACTTCTGCCTGCACAGACTAGAGAACGGGGAACTGCCGGCGTGCGTGACGACGTGCATCGGCGAAGCGATGTATTTCGGCGATCTCAGTGATCCCCAAAGTCTCATTGCCCAGCTTCTCGCAGAGAACCGAGATAAAGTGATGCGGGTCTACGAGAGCAAGGGCACACAGCCCAGAGTCTATTATCTGACGGACACGCCCGTGCTGTGCAAGTCTCAGCATCCATAGGAGGGAGGCGCTATGAGCAAGACGACCCATATCACGCGACGCAGCTTCTTGAAGACGACGGCGTTGCTGGGCGGAACGGCTTTCTTTGTCAGTCGGTTTGGCTGGCCTGCTGAGCTGTTTGGGCGGCCAAGCCAATATTATGATCTGTCCAAGCCCGAGAATATTCTCTACACGGTCTGCCAGCAGTGCAACACCCAATGCGGGCTGAAAGTCAAGCTCTATGACGGCTTAGCCGCGAAGCTCGAGGGCAACCCCTACAGCCCGTGGAATTTACAGCCCAGCGTGCCGTATAAGACCTCGCCCATAGCGTTAGCGAAGCTCGACGCGCGGCTCTGCCCCAAGGGCCAAGCAGGTATTCAGACCGTCTATGATCCCTATAGGATCGTGAAAGTCCTCAAGCGCGCCGGCAAGCGCGGTGAGAACAAATGGGTAGCAATCCCCTTTGAGCAAGCCGTAGACGAGATCGTCAACGGCGGGGATCTCTTTGGCGAAGGGCACGTGCCAGGGTTGAAGGAGCTCTGGGCGCTGCGCGACCCCAAGATCGCCAAAGCCATGTCTGATGATGTCAAGGCGATCTGGGCCAAGAAGACCATCGAGGAGAAGCGCGCGGCGGTCGCAGCGTTCAAAGAGAAGTACAAAGACTATCTTGATACTCTGATCGACCCGGATCATCCCGATCTTGGGCCGAAGAACAATCAGTTCTCGTTCATGTGGGGGCGGCTCAAGGGCGGCCGCGCCGAGCTGATCAAGCGTTTCACCGTCGAAAGCTTCGGCTCGGTCAACGCTCACGGGCACACGACCGTCTGCCAAGGCTCGCTCTATTTTGCGAGCAAAGCCATGAGCGAGCAGTACATCGGGGGCAAATGGACCGGCGGCAAGAAGTTCTATTGGCAAGCCGATCAGAATAATTCTGAATTTATTATCTTTGTCGGCGCGTCGCCGTTTGAGGGCAACTACGGGCCGACGAATCGCGCGCCGGGGCTGACGCGCGGCTTGGTCTCAGGGCGCTTGAAGTTCGCCGTCGTTGACCCGCGCTTCAGCAAGACCGCTTCCAAAGCCTGGAAATGGATCCCCATCAAGCCCGGCACCGAAGCGGCGCTAGCGTTGGCCATGATCCGGTGGATCATCGAGAACAAACGCTACGACGCGAAATATCTGAGCAACGCGAATAAAGCAGCCGCGACTGCTGATAAAGAACCGACGTGGACGAACGCCTGCTGGCTCGTCAAAATCAAAGATGGCCGGCCTGAGGCGTTCTTGAGAGCAAAAGAGATCGGGCTGAGCGAAGAAGATCGCTTCGTCGTGCTCAAGGATGGAAAGCCCGTCGCGTTCGACGCGTACGATACAGTTAACGCCGTCGAAGGCGATCTCTTCGTTGACACTGAGATTCAGGGAATCAAAGTCAAGAGCGGGCTGCAAATTTTGTGGGAATCAGCGTCTTCGAAGACGCTCAAAGAATGGGGCGCGATCTGCGACGTGAGCGAGCGAGATATCATCGAGCTCGCCAAAGAATTTACCAGCCACGGCAAGAAGGCTGCAGTAGACGTCCATCGCGGGGTGTCGCAGCACACCAACGGCTTCTATAACGTCTTCGCGTGGTTTGCGCTCAACGTCTTGATCGGCAACAACGACTGGAAAGGCGGGATGATCCAAGCGTCCACGTTCGATCACACCGGCGGCAAGGAGGGCCAGCCGTTCAACTTTGCCAAGCTCAACCCCGGCAAGACCACAGCGTTTGGGATCAGCATCATCCGTCACGAGAACAAATACGAAGAGACAACGCTCTTTGATGGGAAATATCCGGCCAAGCGCCCGTGGTATCCCCTCTCAAGCGACATCTACCAAGAGCAGATCCCGTCTATGGGCGACGCCTATCCCTATCCCATCAAAGCTCTGTTCATCTATATGGGCTCGCCGGTCTACGCCCTGCCCGCCGGACACACTAATATAGAAATCTTGGCCGACCCCAAGAAGATCCCGCTCGTCGTCGCGTGCGACATCACCATCGGCGAGACGTCCATGTACGCCGACTATATCTTCCCCGATGTGAGCTATCTCGAGCGGTGGGAGTTCTGCGGGTCGCACCCCAATATCGCCCAAAAAGTCCAGCCGATCCGTCAACCCGTGATTGCGCCCTTGACCGAAACTGTAAAAGTCTTTGGCCAGGAGATGCCCTTATCGCTCGAAGCGATGCTCCTAGGGATCGCCGAGAAGCTGGGGCTGCCGGGCTTCGGCAAGGACGGCTTCGGCGAGGGGCAAGATTTCACGCATCCCGATCAGATGTATCTGAGAATGGTGGCCAACGTCGCCGCCGGGGACAAGCCGGGCAACGAAGTCCCCGACGCCGACGACGCCGAAGTCAAGCTGTTCATCGAATCGCGACGGCATCTGCCCAAGACGGTCTTCGACCCCGAACGGTGGCAGGCTATCGTCGGCGAGAAGTGGTGGCGCAAGGTCGTCTATGTCTTAAATAGGGGCGGGCGCTTCGACGACTTCGAGCGCGGCTACGACGGCGATTACGCAAGAAATAGATATGGCACGCTGATCAATCTCTACCAAGAGAAGACGGCTCTGACGAAGAACAGCATGACGGGCAAGTACTTTGCTGGCTATCCCGTCTATCTGCCGATAGCCGACTCGGTAGGGCGCCCTCTGGAAGACGACAAGCAGGGCTTCGATCTCCATCTCATCACGCACAGGGAGATCGTCCAGACGAAATCCCGAACGATTGGGAACTACTGGTTGCTCGCGGTCATGCCGGAGAATTCTATTCTCATGAACTCCCGTGACGCGCAGCGCCTAGAGCTTAAGGACGGCGATCTGGTGAAGATCGTCTCGGCGAGCAATCCCGAGGGCGTCTGGGACTTAGCCAACGGCACAAAAGTCCCGATGATCGGTCGGGTGAAAGTTACCGAAACGATTCGTCCAGGCGTGATCAGCTTCGCCCTGGGCTATGGCCACTGGGCCTACGGTGCAACAGACGTCACTATTGACGGAGCGGTGATCAAGAGCGACGAGCGTCGGCGCGCGACGGGCTTGGGCGGCGTCGCTGGCGTCCATGCCAACGCGGCGATGCGCGTCGACCCGTACCTCAAGAACACGTGCTTAGTTGACGTCTACGGCGGCAGTGCTGTATTCTACGATACGAAAGTCAAAGTGATCAAAGTGTAGAGGCCCTCACCCCGGCTTCGCCACCCC
>JAUQPG010000045.1:4105-11157 GCA_030550495.1 Candidatus Bipolaricaulota bacterium
GATGCGCGTCGACCCGTACCTCAAGAACACGTGCTTAGTTGACGTCTACGGCGGCAGTGCTGTATTCTACGATACGAAAGTCAAAGTGATCAAAGTGTAGAGGCCCTCACCCCGGCTTCGCCACCCCTCTCCCGTAGTCACCTACGGGAGAGGGGCCGGGGGTGAAGGACTAAAGGAGACATCATGCGATATGCCCTTGTGGGCGTTGGAGTGATCTTCGCCCTCTTGACGCTTAATCCCCATCTTCAAAACTGCGCCATCACTGTCCAACCGGGGCAGTCTATTCAACAGGCCATCAATGCTGTTGCCGAGGGTGCTACAGTCTGTCTTGCCCCAGGCGCATTCACGGAAAATATCACAATCGGGAAGAGCCTTGAGCTGCGTGGTGCTGGAAGAACTCAGACAATCCTCCAAGGGATGGTGCGCATCGAACGCGATCAGGAGATCCGTGTCGCCCTGACAGCTCTGACCGTGACGGGTGTGCGCTTGGGGGCTGCCGTGCGGATTGCCGGGAAAGCGAACGTCACCCTTGACGACGTCGCTGCTACAGAGAGCTTTATGGGCGTGCTCGCTGTCGGTTCTGCTCGCGTCACGATCACGAACGCTCATGTATCGAGCAATCAATTTGACGGTGTGCGCGCCGAGGGCACAGCGAACGTCACCATCCAGAACGCTCGCATCACCGACAACGGGCTTGACGGAGTGATCGTGCGCGACTCCGCCATGCTACAGCTTAGCGAAAGTATTGTCGAGAACAATAAACGGTGTGGGCTGAGGGTCTTTGCGGGGCAAGCCTCTGGAACACCCAATGCGATGCGCGGCAATGGCGCAGATTTGTGCGGCTTCGCCCCCACAGTTTTGCGAAGGCCGCTCGTCCCACAAACCGAAAAGACTCAGCTGACTGTCCCAGGGGATTTTCAGAATATCCAAGAAGCCTTAGACGCCATCGCCCCTGGTGGCACAGTACTCTTGCAGAATGGGACGTATGACGTCGGGCTGACTATCTGGAAGCCCGTCACGCTGCGCGGCCCCGCGACGCTGAAGGCTTTGCCGGAGCGCCAGCTCGTGCTCTCGGTGATCGCCGATGCACAGTCAGTTGTCCTTGAGGGTGTGACGGTGACAGGGAGTCGCGGGGATGGGCTGCTGCTCTACGGTCAGGCGACGCTGCGCTCTGTACAGACCGCTAAGCACGCCGACGACGGCATTGAGATCGCCGGCTCGGCAGCCGTGCAGTTTTTTAATAGCTCCGTCTCCGGCAACGGCGACGACGGAATTTTCGCTTCTGAAAAAGCCCAGCTCGTTCTCATAGACTCGACTATTTCTGAGAACGGCGGCGACGGCATCGAAGCGCAAGACTCCACAAGCGTCAAGATTCAGAACTCGCAAATCTCCAATAACAAGCTGCGCGGGCTGGAGGTGCGAATCGCGGCACAGCTAGAACTGACGAACTCACGGATTGTGGCGAACAAATCTGATGGGATCGCTTTGAGAGATTCGGCTCAAGCGACCCTTGAGTCTGCACAGATCTCCAAGAACGGTGCCGACGGGCTGCTCGTGACCGACAAGGCCCGCGCAACGTTGACGAACTCAGCGATCTCTGAGAACGGCAACGATGGCCTTGAGGTAAGCGGCACGGCGATCGCGGAGATTCGGCGCACGGCTTTGCAGAGTAACGGCTCTGCCGAAGCATGTATGCGCGCCGATCAGCTCTGCAGCGGGGTCGTCGCTATTGGCGACGCTCGGGTGCGTCTTGTAGATTCAGCCGTGCGCGGGAGCGCCGACTGGGGGGTAATGTCGTGGCTGCGGCGCTGCGGAGCGCCGTTCGATTTCTTCCAGGGCAAAGTCTCTTTTGAGGGCACCAATACTATTGAAGGCAACAATAGATCTGGGAACCACAAGGGCAATCCGGGCACGCACCCGTTTGCGAATCTCCCCGACGGGCAGGTCTGCTTGCCGTGAAAAAATTGGAGCGGGCGACGGGACTTGAACCCGCGACCTTCTGCATGGCAAGCAGACGCTCTACCGCTGAGCTACGCCCGCACGACAGTCTTTATTGTAAGTGGTCTGCTCTCCTTTGTCAAGCTTGCTGAATTCTACACAAACTGCACGCCGGCGTCGCGCATCTTGCGTCGCGCTTCCTCTCCCCCTTGGGGGGTCACCGGCCGGGTCGCTTCAGCGATGAGCATCACTTCAAAGCCCTCCTTGCGCGCATCCAAGACGGTCGCCAGGACGCAGACGTCTTCGGCTAGCCCACCGACCCAGAGGCGCTTAATGCCGTCTTGCCGTAGGCGCACCGCGAGCCCCGTCTGGTCAAACGCCGAATACTGATCTTGATCGAAGCGCACCCCTTTGGCGATCTTGACCGTCGAATCAGGCAAGCGCAGCTCGGGATGGAAGCGCGCCCCTTCGGTCCCTTGCACGCAGTGAGGCGGCCAGGGGCCGCCGCGCTCCTTGAAGCTGACGTGTCCCAAGGGATGCCAGTCGTACGACGCATAGATGGGGATCTTCTGGGCTTGGGCGGCTTCGATCCAGCGGTTGAGCACAGGGACGACTCTATCTCCCTCGGCGATGGGCAGCGCCCCGCCGGGGCAGAAATCCACCTGAACGTCAACGATGAGCAAGGCATCGCCAGGTTGCAAGCGCTCGGTCATAGCATTTCCCTCCTCTCAGCCTGCGCACTCAGGTCTTTATAGAGCTTCTGCAGAGCCGGACTGAGCTCGACGGGATAGGGCGGCTGAGCCGGAGCGAGCGCGCGGATGCGCTCCGGCAGGCGCGCGATCTGCTCTTGGGTATATTGTCGGATCGCTTCAAGATCTCGATATTCAAGGCGTTTGCCTGCGCGCATCACGGGGATGAGCAGGGGGCGCCCAGGAAGCTGCTCATCAGCTTGAGCGATGACGTCGCGCACGGCGCAGCCGCGCTCCTCGATGCGAAAGATCTGCTTGCGCCCAGGGAGAATGGGCTTCTCCGGGGAGAGCTTCAGCCGTCCCTGGCCGGCGTACTCTGTCAGCTTGTAGACGATATCGCAGTCGGGAGCGTCTTTGGAGACGCCCATATAGGTGCCCACGCCGAAGCCGTCGAGAGGCGCGCCGGCTCCCAGCAGGTGCGCGATCCTCTCTTCGTCCAGGCCGCCGCTCGCTAGGATCTTCACGTGCGAGAGCCCCGCGGCATCGAGCATCCGGCGTGCTTGCTTGGAGAGCTCCAGCAGATCTCCGGAGTCTAAGCGAATCGCTCTCACTTGGAAAGCCGGCCCCAGCTCACGCGCTAGCTCGATGACCCGGCGCACCCCGGCAAGGGTATTGTAGGTGTCGACTAGGAGCACGGTCTGCGGGTAGATGCGCACAAAGGCGCGAAACGCATCGAGCTCGCTGGCGTGAGCTTGGACGTAGCTGTGGGCCATGGTGCCCACGACGGGGATCTTATAGATTTTGCCCGCCAGCACATTGGATGTCGCAGCGACTCCGGCGATGTAGAAGGCGCGGGCGCCCTTGAGAGCAGCGTCGCTGCCGTGCATCCGGCGTGCGGCAAAGTCGAAGACCGGGCGCCCTTGCGCGGCCGCGACGACACGATAGGCTTTGGAAGCAAGTATCGTCTGCAGCTGGATTTGGTTCATGATGAACGTCTCAAGGAGCTGGGCCTGAGGCAACGGCGCGACGATCTCTACGATGGGCTCGTTGGTGAAGACGGGGGTGCCTTCGGGGAGGGCATAGACGTCCCCGGTGAAACGCATATTCTTAAGCCAATCGAGAAATCTTTGGGAGAATTGCCCCAGCGACGCAAGATACTCAATATCGTCGCTGTTGAAGCGAAAACTTTCTAAGTACTCTAGGACAGTATCAAGCCCGCAGGCGATGAGGAAGTTGCGCTGGGGCGGCAGGCGCCGCACGAAGAGGCTGAAGACGGCCTGATCAGTCAAGCCCTCCTCAAGGTATGCTTGGGCCATCGTCAGCTCATACAGATCCGTAAAGAGCGCCACGCTCATGGTAGTGCTATTATATCTGCACCGGGTCTGTGGCGCAGGGCGGGGGCGCTAGCCTGCGGCAAGGATCTCTTGCAGAGCTGACTCGAGCTCAGCGAAGCGAAAGCGATAGCCCACTTGCTGCAAGCGCTGGGGCAGCACCTTCTTGGATGAGAGCAGCTCGCTTGCAAACTCTCCCAGAGCTATCTTGAGGGCAAACGCGGGCGCGGGCAGAATCGCTGGGCGTCGCAAGACGCGCCCGAGAGCCCGGGCGAACTCTCTCTGGCGCACCGGCTGCGGCGCTGTGACGTTGATCGGCCCGCGCAGGTCCTCTCTCTCTAATGCGAACGCGATCGCGCCGGCGACGTCATCGCGATGCACCCACGACCAGAACTGATTCCCTGAACCCATGGGTCCGCCAAGTCCAAGCTTAAACAACGGGAGCATCGCCTGAAGAGCGCCGCCTCCTGGGCCGAGCACCAGCCCGATGCGCAGCCGCACGACGCGAATCCCGAAGCTTTCAGCGCGGGCGGCTTCGCTCTCCCAATCGCGACAGACTTGGGCGAGAAAATCCGAACCCGGGGATGAATCTTCCGTCAGAGCTTCTTCTCCGCGGTCCCCGTAGTACCCGATAGCACTCGCAGAGATGAGCACTCTGGGGCGAGCGCTGAGCGGGGCGAGCGCGTTCACGAGATTCCGTGTGCTCACGACGCGGCTATCACGGATAGCTTTCTTCTTCGCGTTGGTCCAGCGCCCGGCGACGGTCTCGCCCGCAAGATGAACGATAGCGTCGCAGCCTTTGAGGGCTTCTCCCAGCGCATCCCAGCGGAACGCTTCTGTAAGCGCGGGGACGCGCTGCTTCGCCCGTTGGGGATCACGCGAGATCGCGGTCAATGTGTGTCCCGCTTGGCTCAAGACTTCGCAGACGCGACGGCCGAGAAACCCTGTAGCTCCGGTGATGAGGATCTTCATACGTCACTCTTCTCTCCCTTGATCGTTGCTCCAATTTGCTTGAGTGTCTCTTTCACTGTGTGCTCTAGCGTAGCTTTCTTTATGCCGCTCTCCGAGCGAGCATGGAGGAGCACCTCGATTTCGATGGTTGCCCCTTCTTGCTGCAGCGGGGCGAGGACTCCGCGGATGAAGTCCGAGAGCCTGTTCCACGGGACTTGAACGCGCATATCCAACGCGGGTATGACATCTTCCGACGGTTTCGCTCTCGCTGCGGGAGCAGCGGGCTCAAGCTGGCTAGCGACAGCAGAGCTCTTCATTTCTTGTTCTGTTGGTTGTGCGGGAGGAGCAAAGCGCTGAAGGATGGCCTCTGCCCAGTCGTATGATGGAACAGGTTCTCTGCTATATAGGCGCTCGCCGACCTTGAGGGCGAACTCGCCCTCGCGCACCCCTTGGTCAACAGCCCGCTCGAGCACCGCTTTCCCTTCAATCATCGGCAGATGCGGGTAGCGCAGAAACGCCTCATAGATCTCTGCGAGGGTTTTAGCCTCGCTCTCGCCGATGGCCTTCTGGACCAGATTCCGCGGCGAGATCTGGTCAAGCAGAAGCTCTTGGCTCTTGAGGTACTCGTAGGCGCGTTTGGCCAGCGTGCTCTTGACCCCCGCCGTCGGCAACCCCAAGTCGAAGGATGCGACACCCTGATCCGTAGCTTTTATCAGCCGCCGATAGGCCGATAAGAGCCCAAACCCGATCTTCGCGTCGCTATCTTTGAGCTTTGTCTCCAGCGAAGCACGGTTTTCCTCCGAGAGCTGTTTCATCACAGTCTTGTCATCTTTGATCGAGCGCAGCGCGAGATAGCGCTTCACTGTGCGATACAGCTCTGCCAGCTCCGCAGCATCCGGAGCAAGGACTACTAAAGTATTCTTGTAGACGCGAAACGTCGCGCCGCTCTTCTCCAGCAGTTCACGTATAAAATCGTCGGTGGCGCGCTCGCCCTCTAGCACCGCGAGCTTCAGCTCTTTGGTGTCGGGGACATCGCTGGGATCGCGAGGATGGAGAAAGACCTTCAGCTCTCGCCCAGCAAGCCCCTCCAGCCGATCGCGGATCTCCTGACGGATGTGCCCATCGGTGACCGCGTCCTCACGCTCCAGGACGATGCGATTCAAGTTGGGCTGGCTCGTAAACCGATAGAGCCCGGACTCCGCGTGCAGATACCACAGCTCTCCTTCGAGATGATGGAGCGCGTCGCCGACTAAGGGAGCGGGGATGCCCTCGCGCAGCAGCGCGACGCGCAGCTGGGGCAGGCCCACACCTCGGCGCTCCCCCCCGCTAAACGAATAGAGAAAGATGCTCGTCGCCAATCCTGACGCCACGGCAAAGCGCGTATACTCCGAGCCCATCTGGCGATCTATCTTCTGCGCCTTGGCGTTTGTGTCGGCGATATCGGCAGCGATGACGCCGTCAAATTCCGAGCCGATGTGCTTGACCAGCTCTCGTCGGATATTGGGATGTGCGAGATTGACGTGCGCCGGCTGAATCAGCGGCGCCACGTGCTCTCGCCTATAGAGATCGGAGACGACTTCCGCGAGCAACCTGAGCACGCCGCGGGTGCGCTGGAACGTGGGGATCGTGCTCCAGCGCTCAAAGAGCAGATCGATCAATTCGGGATGGAACGGATAGGCACGCCGCATCTTTTCGCGATAGCTCGTCTCCCGAACCCCATCAGGCACTTCGTTCCCCAAGCGCTGATACAGCTCCCAGTATGAGTCTACAGCACGGCGAGCCTCTTTGGGATCGCCGAGGTCTTCAAAGAGCCGCGTGCGAATGACCTCGTAGATCTCCATGCCGCGCACCGGCTCGTAGACCGCTTCGACTCGCCCAAAGATCCTTTGCAGCTCGTGCAGGGCGCGCTCGCCCTCCTCGCCATAGGGAGCACTCGAGGGCAGCGTCACTACGAGAGACCCGCGGGGCAGCACCTTCACCGTCTCGGTCAGCTCCTGCATGAACGCTAAGACCTGGGTCTGGTACGCATGAGCGGCTGATTTGCTCGCTCCGGCCCCTTCGATCTCTTTGGGGTCGACACACTTGGCGACATATTGGGCGATCTCGTCCATCAGTATCAACACGGGTTCGTCCCCAAAGAGCT
>JAUQPG010000046.1 GCA_030550495.1 Candidatus Bipolaricaulota bacterium
TTCACAATCTCCGGCTTTTCTTTGAGCTTCTTCGCTACACCGCCTGGCGTGACGAGTTTCTTAGCCTCAGCTTCAATCATCATCAGTCGGTGTAAGACCTCCAACAAGATGAAGACTCCCGTGGCTCCGAAAACCTCGCCGTGCTCGCATCGTGCTAAGAACTCTCTGCATTCCTGAGAAGCACCTGTAAAGTGATAGATGAAAATATTAGCATCTATAAAGACGCGCGTACCCGCGGGGAGTTTGCTTAAAGGCTTAACTTTCAAGAACACCCGGCTCCTCTTCGAGGACGGCCTGGATGACCTCCCAGGGAGCCTTGATGGCCCCATATGTTCTATCAACAACACTCTGAGATCGCTTACGCCGCAGATGCTCCCGCAATGCCTCCTCAATAACTTGCGCCAATCGCTTCTGCTCCTTAGCTGCCAAGACCTTCGCTGCCGTCAGAAGCTCCTCGTCTAAAGCTGTTCCGATCTTTCGCCGTCGCGAACGCTCTGGTCTCTTCATAGTGTCATCAGTATAGCATCTTTCTAGAAAACCATCAAGATTTCTTACTTTCGGCAAGCGTGAGCAGTTCCCATAAATCCCGCACTATCCCATCCGGCTTGACCTCCAACTTCTTCGCAGGTAAGCTGTTCCTATTGACCCAGACCATCTGCATCCCCACACCCTTCGCTCCGACGATATCATAAACCGGCGAGTCCCCAACGTAGAGCGCCTCAGGTGGTGAGACTCTAGCTAACTCTAACGCGCGACGGAAGATCGCCGGATCGGGCTTGGCTACCCCAACCTCCCCAGAGATTACTATGGGGTCGAACTCGCGCTCTAGATCGAAGAGCTTCAATTTGTATCGTTGGATGTCGCTCGGCCCGTTGCTGATGACCCCTAAACGAAATCGTCCGCGCAGCGCCGCGAGCACCTCGCGCACTTCAGGGAAGAGCTTCAGATGGCTCACCCACGCTTGATAATATGCTTGGCTCACGTGCGTCGCAAATTCTCTGTCGTCTATGCCCAGCTTCTTTAAGATGCGATACGACCCCTCGCGTAACAGCTCTGCTCCCGAATTGGGCGAGTTCAGCCATAAGTCGTGCATCTCGGCTTTCACTTCTTCCGAAGCCTTGCGCCAGGCTTCTAAGTTCAGTTGAGGGTATTTTTGCGCCGCGACGCGGAAGCTCGCCTCAACCGCCGGCGGCCGGCAGCCCGATGTGTCCAAAAGAGTCTCGTCCAGATCGAAGAAGATCGCTGTGAGCTTCAATGGCGGAAGTGTCGCACCCCCGTCAAGACCATCTTGATCTTGTGCTTTCGCGCTGTTGCGAAAGCTTCTTCGTCACGTACAGAACCCCCCGGCTGGATGATCGCCGCGATGCCGTACTGCGCAGCGAGCTCGACGGTATCAGGGAACGGGAAGAACCCATCAGAAGCGAGCACGGCACCACGGGCCTTCTCCCCAGCCTGAGTCAGGGCAATGCGCGCTGAGCCGACGCGATTCGTCTGCCCCGCGCCGATCCCTAGCGTCGCTTCGTCTTTCGCGACGACAATCGCGTTGGACTTGACGTGCTTACAGACCGTAAACGCAAAGATCAGATCGCGCTGCTCCTGCTCAGTAAGCTTAGCGCCATCGAGTACTTGCCAACTGCCCTCGCGGATGACGATGCTATCCGTGTCTTGCGCTAAGAGATCCCCGGAGAGAAAGCGCAGGGTCTCCTTGGGAAAAGCAAGATCTTTACAGCGCAGAAGCCGACGGTCTTTCTTCTGATGCAGGATGGGCAGCGCGTCAGGCGCAAACTCCGGCGCGACGATGATCTCTAAGAATATCTCGTTGAGCTTCTCAGCGAGCTCTTTGCTTACAGTCTGATTGAGCGCGACGATCCCGCCGAACGCCGAGACGGGATCGCATTCGAGGGCACGCACATACGCTTCGAGGAGCGTCTTGCCGCGTGCCACCCCGCAAGGATTATTATGCTTAATGATCACGCACGCTGGAGGTGCTAGCTCGTTTAACAGTGCTAACGCTGACTCGGTGTCGAGCCAATTGTTATACGAGAGCTCTTTGCCCCACAAGACTTCTATGTGTGACGAGAGCCCCGGCACGAGCGCGTTCTGATATAAAGCAGCTCGTTGATGGGGGTTCTCGCCATAGCGCAGCTCGTGCGCCCTTCTGTACGCTAAGAAGAGCCTCTCGCGTGGAAGATCCCATCGTTCTTGCAGCGTTTGATAGATCGCGATGTCGAGTTCGGCGACTTTCGCGAATGCTTTGAGCGCCAAGCGTCGTCTTGTCGTCTCTGAGACGCCTCCCCGGCGTAGCTCTTCCAAGACACCCGAATAGTCTAACGGATCGGTCAGCACAATGACGTGCTGGAAATTTTTCGCTGCCGCGCGAACGAGCGACGGCCCACCAATATCTATCTCTTCGATGAGCTGCGCTTCGGGAAGATTGGGGATCTTCGCGGCTTCTATGAAGGGGTAGAAATTGACGCAGACCAAGTCTATCTTTTGGATTGCTTGGGCGGCAAGCTCGCTCTGGTGTTTGGGGTCATCTCGGAGGGCGAGAATTCCCCCGAATATTTTGGGATGGAGCGTCTTGACGCGCCCGCTCAAAATCTCAGGGAACCCTGTCACGGACTCGATGAGCGTGACGGGGATCTTGCGCTCGTGCAAGAACTTGGCCGTGCCCCCGGTGGAGATGATCTCCCAGCCTAGCTCGACAAGGCCGTGGGCAAGCTCGTCTAGATTCGTCTTATCACTGACGGAGAGGAGTGCTCTGGGGTTCATAAAGATCACAGTTTAGCTTACCCAAAGTCGGCATCTCGTGTCAAAGTGTGTACAATAAAGACATGCGTGCGTTTGATATCGTCGGCTTTGGAGCTTTGAATCTCGACGAACTGTACCGTGTTGAGCGGCTCTTGGATGACGACGAGGGCGAGATCGTCTTCGTCGGGGCTTATCCGGGAGGCTCGGCAGCTAATACGATTTATGCGCTAGCGCAGCTTGGGCTGCGCGCGGGCTTTCTCGGCGCTGTGGGCGATGACGAGGCCGGGAGAATCATTCTAGAGAGCTTCCGCAATGTCGGGGTAGACACCTCGGGGATCGTAATTAAGCCCAAGGCCAAGACCGGCCGCGCTCTGGGATTTCTAGACGCGCAAGGGCGACGCACTTTGTATATTGAGCCGGGAGCGAACAGTCTCTTGCGCAAAGCCGACATAGACTTCAGCTATATCTCTCGTACAAAATTTTTGCACGTATCGTCGTTTGTAGGGGAGGAGCAATGGGCCATTCAGTGTGAGCTCGTGCGCGCGTTAGCACCCAATACTCTAGTGAGCTTTGCCCCGGGAGCGATCTTAGCACGGCGGGGTCTACGGACGCTCTACCCTGTGCTAAAGAGAACGCACGTGTTCTTTCTCAACCGTCGCGAGTTAGAGCTCCTAGCGCACACCGACGACCCTGAAGTCGGAGCGCGTTCGCTGCTCAAGGCTGGCTCCAAGATCGTCGTAGTAACCCTAGGGGCCGAAGGCAGCTACGTCACCGACGGCAAGCGCGCTTATAGAGTTGAAGCGCCGCGCCTGCGAAGGATCGTAGACACGACCGGTGCGGGGGATGCATTCGCTGCGGGCTTTCTGTATGGGCTCTTCGAGGAGCGTGAGCTGCGCGAGTGCGCGGAGCTTGGGACACAGCTTGCCAAGCTCGCCGTCTCTCAGCTGGGCGGACGGCTGCGAAACGCCGCGATCTCGCGATTGAGACAGTAGCCGTAGGGGTAGGGCTTGCCCTGGATATAGAGCGTTCTGTCTTTGATCTCCCATAGCCCGCGGGAGAGCTTCTCCAAGGTCAAAATGATCAGCGGCGTCTCGCCCGCAAATTGCTCACGACGAATCTGCTGCACCAGCTCTTTCCACGCTGGCTCTCGCTTGGCCTGCTCAAGCCCTTGCGTGCGCACAAGCTGCGTCACCTCGATCCAGAGCTTCGTCAATCTCTCCGAGCTGAGCGGAAACTCGTACCACGATATGACCGGCCCACGATCCGTCTGTTCTGTTGCGATGTGCAGCATCCCCCCAGCTTTGAGATAGCTTATGCTCATAATGCTCGGAATCTCTTGGGCTAACTGCTCGTGAGGCACTGCCAACAGATAAGGCAGCGGGCGCTCGGCCTGCTCTTCCATGACCTTGGACCACATCCCGATGGGGCCGATCTGCGGGATCGCCGGATGAAGATTGAGCACATCGAGCGCGCCCAAAAGCTCAGCGCTCAGAATCTGCATATAGCCCACAGACAGATAGAGCTTCACATCCTTGGGCAAGAGCTTTAACAATGCGCGGTCGTGTTCTGTGCGCCAGCGATCTAACAGCTTTGGGTCTGTGCGGGCCCGCTCGCGCAGCTCCCTCTGAAACTCCCGCGATGGGAAGAAGACCAATCTGCTCAGAAATTTTAGGTATTTCACAGCCTCGATGCGCCGCGCTAATCTTTCATCGGAAGGGCGTTCTGGGACGTTACAGAGCACGCACGGCACGTCAGCTTCGATACGCCCTGATTCGATAGCGCTGTCAAGAGCGCGCAGGAGCGTCACAGCATCGTCGTCGTGCAGCGACGTGAGAATCCCAAACTGAAAGCATCTCATCCCAAACCCCCGATCTCTTCGCCGCGCAGGCGGCGCCGCATCTGCTCGCTTCGCGCGATAAACGCGTCATCTATGTGCGCCGTAAGTTCAGCTCCTTGGGCATGATAAGAGCGCACGCGCTCGCGCCCACCCTGAGCAAACACCTCAGCAATCTCTGCTAGGATAAGCGCATCGGAGCTGATGCATCCCAATTCGGCAGCTCGCAGCGCGTAGCCGTTCCCGTTGAACGCCAGAGCTATCCCCCCTTCACGCCGGACTAATCCTAACGCTTCGACGTCGGTGATGCTATCACCGACGTAGATCGTCTGCGAGAGCGCAATCCCTGTGCGCTGGACGATCTCTTGCAGCGCACGGGCTTTCTCCGGCCCGCCGATGGGCTGAATCTCTCGTAAGACACACCCGATCTCCATTTTTGAAAGGCGCTCCCAAAAGACATCATCGAGAAACTCAAGTGTCTCTCGATCCTGCGGGGAGAGTTCCTCAAGACTGCGAGCCCCCGAGGGAATCTGCATCTGAGAGCGCTGCACGATCTGATCGTAAAGACCGAGTAGTTCCCGGCGCTCTTGCTCTGAGAGCGTGTACGCGTCCAGAGATATCTTGGTACAGTATGTGTTCTCCCAAGGGAAATCGAAAATTTCGCAGACAGCCCGCACATAGGGCTCATAGCTTGTGCTGATAATAAAAGTCGGCATTCGCGCATGAATGCGGTGCACGGCTTCACGAGCGCCCGGAACAAGCTTCACAGTCTTGCTAGAGAACTCTCTCAGATCGCGATCGCTCAGTCCAAACGCTTTGAGAAAGGGCACGATGAGCTTGAGTGTGTCCCCTGCATGGTAGCCTGGGCGCTTGACAATATCAGCGAGAATGTCGTCGTGCTTACTGATGAGCGCGAAGAAGTGCGCGCCGTTGGGAAGAAAATGCGCTGTGATCTCAAACGCATTATCGTTGAGCGTCAGCGGCCCCTCGAGATCTGTAACATACAGCGCACGCGCCATAGAGTCAGTATACCCGGCTTATCGAGGGAGGGCAATTGGCCAAGCAGGCGGGGAATTATTATAATAAAACACAAAAGAAAGGGGGTGAGACAGGATGAACAAGAGCGATCTGGCAGAATTGGTAGCCAAGCAAGCCAAGCTGCCCTCGAAGACCGCAGCCAAGCGGGCTCTCGACGCAACGCTCAACGCAATCATGGAAGCGGTCGCCCGTGGGGATTCCGTGACCTTGGCACGGTTTGGGACATTCCAAGCTGTGGTGCGCAAGGCCGCACGGCGCTTCAATCCTCGCACGCGCCAACCCATCGACGTTCCGGCCAAGCGCGTGCCCAAGTTCAAAGCCGGCCGCAAGTTCAAGCAATTAGTCTCCAAAGGCCGATGACAGCTGATGATCGCCAAGGGGGGAGGAGCGATGCCTCAGGTGTACCATCTTAACTTGAGCGAGAGGGAGATCGCAGGGGCACAGATCGCCCTCCTCCCCGGCGATCCCGCACGGGTCGAGAAGATCGCCACGACGGAGCCCATCAAGCATGGACGATTCGTCGCGTCCCATCGGGAATTTTGCACGTGGCTAGGGTTCATCGGAGAGACGCCCATCGTGATCACGTCTACGGGGATCGGCGGGCCTTCGACAGCCATTGCCGTCGAAGAGTTGGCTCAGCTTGGCGTAAGAATCTTTATGCGCGTTGGGACGACGGGAGCAATCCAGCCCCATATTACCGTTGGCGACGTGGTCATCACGACAGGGGCCGTGCGCCTAGACGGCGCGTCGACGCACTACGCGCCGATAGAGTACCCTGCCGTTGCTGACTACAATCTCGTGTGGGCGCTCGTTGAGGCAGCTCAAACGCTCAAAATCCCCTATCACGTGGGGATCACGTGCTCGTCGGCAACGTTTTACCCTGGGCAGGAGCGCTCAGATTCGTTCAGTCGGTATATTATCAAAGACTTACAGGGAACGAAGGACGAGTGGCAACGACTAGGCGTGCTCAACTACGAGATGGAAGCTGCGACTTTATTTACAATGTGCAGCGCGTTGGGACTGCGCGCCGGTTGCGTCTGCGGGGTTGTCGATACGCTCACGCAAGAGCAGATCACTCCAGAAAGCCTCCAGCGTGCGGAGCAGAATGCAATCCAAGTCGCTGTCAAAGCAACGGGAATCTTCTTAGAAAAACAACTATGAGATACATCATTGTTCTTGCACTGGTCAGTGTACTGCTGACAGGATGTTCAGGCGAGAAAACTCCCCCACAGAAAGGAGGGCCAACGATGACCTTGACAAGCTCAGTGTTTACCCATGGAGCGATGATCCCAAAAGACTACACGTGTGACGGTAGAGACGTCTCGCCGCCCTTGAGCTGGAGCGAGCCTCCGGAGAAGACCCAGAGCTTCGCGCTTATTATGGACGACCCTGACGCACCGATGGGCACGTGGGTCCACTGGGTGATCTATAATATCCCAGCGACGGCGCGAGGGCTGGCTGAAGGTGTTCCTACAAATGCCGATCTTCCTGACGGGAGCCGTCAAGGGCGCAATAGCTGGAGAAGAATAGGGTACGGCGGGCCGTGCCCGCCCAGTGGCACCCATAGATATTTCTTTAAGCTCTACGCGCTCGACACCGTGCTCACGCTCGCGTCCGGCGCGACCAAAGACGAGCTGCTCAAGGCGATGGAGGGGCACATCCTCGCCCAGGCCGAACTTATGGGAAGATATTCCCGGCGCTAGCGTCGCGCACGGAGCACAATCACGTTCGTGACTGCTAAGCGCTGGCTGATAATCACGACGAGCTCTTTCAGGCCTTCAGCGCCCCCTTGGCTGAAGATCCGTATTCCCCCAGATTCTTCGGGCTTGGCCCAGAAGTTGCGCGTCCAACTGCTAAACTGAGATTCATAAAAACTCAGCACATCAAGAGCCTTGTTCGCCTCGAGCTGATAGCCGACGATTCTCACCTCAGAGAAATCCTGCAGCAGCCGGAAGAGCATCTCAAATCCAAAGACCCCTAGCCAGCTCAGCGCTTCGATCACAGAGCCCTCAGGGCGCTCCGGCTGCCCCCATATTCTCGTTCTCATCGCCAGCGGGGGATTCTCCATGAGCCCTACAAACCATCGCGTGAGATACTCCAAGAGATCTTGCTTGGTGAGCACAAGCTCCCACTGGAGCTCCGCGCCCTCGAAGATCGGCACATCTACTTTACTGAGAACTTGCGCCGTGACAACGATCAGCTCGGTCGCTTCGTACTTCTTAGAAACCGCGATGAAGAGATAGTTTTCTTTCTCTAAAAGACTCGCTTTACCCGCCCCGATAACGTGAAATGATCCGAGCTGGACCTCTTGCCTCTTCACTAGAGGATCTTGCTGCAAAACAGCTCGCACCCTGGAGAGCACGATTGAACGTGGGCTTCTTGCAAACAGCCGTACCCCTCCCGATTCGCTAGGCTGAGTCCAGAGAATCCGCCGCCATTCGCTCAGTGCCTGATCGTAGAAGCTCAGCACCTCAAGAGCACGCTCGCCTTCAATCGTATACCCAGCAATCCGAAGCACCGACAGCTCTTGCACCCACTCACCAAGCCCCTTGGCCATCTCTTGCGCAGTCAGATGCGCTTCCCACTCGACTTGAGCCCCTTCGTAGAGCGGGATCTCTACCGAGGGCTGCTGCACGTCCTGTACGCACGATGAGCCCAAGGCCCACCCTGCTCCAAGTACGCACGCTAACCCGACAGCAGCTACGAGCCTGACCCAGCCTCTCTTCTGCATAGTGTGCACCTCCTCGTCTCAATTCTATTCCTTCACGACCACGTTGACCAGCCGCCCAGGGACGACAATGACTTTGACGACTTGCTTGCCGTCTAAGCGCGACTGAATCTGCGCTAGAGCGCGCCTCTCCAGCTCTGCTTGATCTTCGCTGATCTCTGCGGGAACAGTGAGCCGATCCCGAACCTTCCCGTTAATCTGAATGACGATCTCGCGCTCGGCCGCGCGCAGCGCCTGAGGATCATAGCTGGGCCAGCTCTGCTCGAGTATCGCGTCGTCATGGCCAAGCCGTCGCCAGAGCTCTTCACAGATGAACGGCGTAAACGGCGACAAGATCAAGATCAAGTCTTCCAAAGCGCGTTTCATCAACGCTTTATTGACTTTCTTCGGGTTCTCGCTCACGTAGTCCGTCAGCTCGTTGGTCAGCTCCATGATCGCCGAGACCGCTGTATTGAAGTGAAATCCTTCGATGTCTTCAGTGACGGACTTGATCGTCTGGTGGAGCTTCTGCCAGACTTTGCGCTCGCGCTCGGTGAACTGAGCTGGGATGAGCTCTCCGACATCGGTGAGCTTGCGCGTCTGTGAGAGCACGAGATTCCAGACGCGATTCAAGAAGCGAAAGCTGCCCCGCACGCCTTCGTCGCTCCATTCGATGTCCTTCTCCGGCGGCCCCATAAAGAGCGTATAGAGTCTCTCCGTGTCGGCCCCGTAGTGGTCGATCACGTCCTGCGGGGAGATCGTGTTGCGCTTGGACTTGGACATCTTATGCAAGTCAACCTTGAGCTCGCGCCCGCAGTGGGGGCACTTATTGCCCTCCTTGACTTCGCTGGGATGGATCCAGTTGTGCTCAGGACAGCGATACGCCAGATGCTCGATGATCCCCTGCGTGAAGAGCCGCGCAAACGGCTCGTCAAACTTCACCAGCCCCATATCGCGCAAGGCCTTCGTGAAGAAGCGCGAGTAGAGCAAGTGCAAGATCGCGTGCTCCACACCGCCGACATATTGATCGACCGGGAGCCATCTATTGACGGCATCGGGATCGAACGGCCGTGTCTGTTCGTGCGGCGAGACAAAGCGTAAGAAGTACCAGCTCGAATCGACGAACGTGTCCATGGTGTCGGTATCGCGCTTTGCTGGGCCTTTGCACTGCGGGCAGGTCGTCTGATAGAACTCTGGGATCTCAGCTAAGCCCTTCTTGCCGATGAACGGCACATCAGGAAGCAGCACAGGCAGCTCGCTTTCGGGCACGGGAACGATCCCGCAGCGCTCGCAATGGATCATGGGGATGGGTGTGCCCCAGTAGCGCTGGCGCGAGATGAGCCAGTCCCGCAGCTTATATTTGACGGCAAAGCGTCCCAGACCACGAGATTCTAAGAATTCCCCGATCTTGCGGAAGGCTTGCTCGCTGGTGAGTCCCGTGAACTCCCCGGAGTTGATGAGCCGTCCAGGGCCTTCGTAGGGGAGTTGGGGAAGGCGTGCTGGACCGCCTTCGTCTTCCCAGCGCGCTTCGTTTACGGATTTTTCGGAGAAGATGCTGCCGTCTATGACCTGGCGGATCTCCAGCCCGTACTTTTGAGCAAACTCAAAATCGCGCTGGTCGTGTGCGGGCACGCCCATGATCGCCCCGGTGCCGTACTCCATCAGCACATAGTTCGCTATATAGATTGGGACTTTCTCGCCATTGACGGGGTTGATGGCGTAGCGTCCTGTGAAGAAGCCCTCCTTCTCGACGGTGACGGCACTGCGCGCGATCTCGCCCTGCTGGAGCACTCTTTGTACAAACGCCTCCATCTGGGCACGCTTGTGGGGATCGCGCTCCTGAGCGAGAAACTCTTCGACCAGAGGATGCTCCGGCGCAATAGCCATGAACGTCACCCCGAAGATCGTGTCCGGGCGGGTCGTAAAGATCTTCAGCGTCTTGGACGAGCCTTCGAGAGCGAAGTCCGCCTCGACGCCCTCACTCCGCCCAATCCAATTGTATTGCATCTTCTTGACGCGCTCCGGCCAGTGCTCCAGCTTCTCTAAGTCTTTGAGCAATTCTTCAGCATACTGGGTGATCTTGAAGAACCACTGGGTGAGCTTGCGCTTCTCTACTATAGAGTCGCAGCGTTCGCAGCGACCGTCGATGACTTGTTCGTTGGCTAAGACCGTCTCGCACCCGGGGCACCAGTTCGCAATAGCATCAGCGCGATAGGCTAACCCACGCTTATAAAACTGCAAGAAGAACCATTGGTTCCATCTGTAATACTCTGGCTCGCAGGTTCTGATCTCACGATCCCAGTCGTAGACGATGCCCCATTCTCGGAATTGCTTTTTCATCCCTTCGATGTTGGCGATCGTCCAGTCTCTAGGGTGGGTCTTGTTCTCGATGGCCGCGTTCTCTGCGGGGAGCCCGAACGCATCGAAGCCCATCGGGTTGAGCACATTGAACCCTCGCATCTTCTTGTAGCGGGCGAACGCGTCCCCGATGATATAGTTTCTCCCGTGACCGACGTGCAGTACCCCTGATGGGTACGGGAACATGTTGAGATAGTAGAACTTCTTCTCGGTGTTGTTCGTATCGACCTTGAAGAACCCCTGCTTGTCCCAGAAGTCCTTCCAGCGCTTTTCGATCTTCTTGAAGTCGTACTTGGCGATTCTCGGCATAAGGCACCTCACTTTGAGAGAGAGCTAGGAGTATTGTCGTCAAAGGGATAGCTAGAAGCAAATGAGGGGGTCTCCGTGCCCGTTCAGGCACGGAGCAGCAGGAGCACGAGCTTTCGCATGGGCAC
>JAUQPG010000047.1 GCA_030550495.1 Candidatus Bipolaricaulota bacterium
CGATCCGCGAAGAGATCGTTCAGCGCTGTGACTTTTTTATCATCGGCTTCTGCAGGGCTGATCTCGACGATCTGCAGGGAGTCTCCCTCGGGCGGGGCCTGCGCTAGCAGCTCCCCGCTAGGCGCGACGATCTGACTCGCTCCCGTAAACGAGAGCTTCTTACCCCTACGCTCTTCTGTCCCACAGCGATTGGCTAAGACCCAGAAGATTCGATTCTCTATCGCTCGGACGCGCGTGATCTGCTGCCCCTTCCCCGGCAGTACCAAGTTCGACGGATGGCAGATAATCTGCGCTCCTGCAAGCGCCAGCGCCCGCGTCGCTTCGGGGAAGAAGTGATCGAAACAGACGAGCATCCCGATCTTAGCTATGCCCAGATCATAGACGCGAAACGGCGTATCCCCGGGGGCAAAGTAGAGCTTCTCCTCAAAGAAGAGATGGACTTTGCGATACGTCGCCGTATACCCATCAGGCCCGATGAGCACCGCGGAGTTGTAGCACTTCTTTGAGACGGGGTCGCGCTCGGCCATGCCCAGCACAATCCAACAGTGTTTGCGCCGCGTGAGGTCCTCGAGAAAGAGCGTGGTCGGGCCGGGGATCGGCTCGGCAAGCTCATTCACTTCGTCTTGGGAGGTGAAGAGATACCCCGTGGTACACAGCTCCGGGAGCACGAGAAGATCAGCGTCAGTTTCTTCTAGCGTGTTGGCGATCTTGTGGAGGTTGGCGCGCACATCGCCAAAGACCGGACAGAACTGATAAAACCCGACCTTGATCATCGGCCACACTCCGGGGGCAAGAGATTCACAGAGACGAGTCGAGAGAGGTCGCTTGGGCGTGTGATGAGCTTGCGCTCGAAGAGAAAATTCTGAAGCTTGGCCCATCTCTCTAATTCATTATGACAGGGCGCGCCGGCAAAGAGCGCCCACGTCGCGTCGAAGAATTTTCTGTTGAGATCGGCTTCGCGCTGCAGATCAGGATTAGCTTTGAGAAAGAGCGCGAACGCGCGATCGGGGTCTTGCATAATCAGCGCGACGGCACGGCTGACAGCCCGAAGAAATTTTCGCAATAGCTCAGATTTTTGTTGGGTCACTGTCTCGTTAGCTATGAAGACGAGCTGGGGATGATCAGGAATGCCGTGCTCCTCCATGGCAAAGAAGACCGTCTCTTTCCGCTCTTGGACTTCTACTAAGATCTTTTCGATGTTTCGGAACGCACCGATGGCGTCGACTTGTCCCGTTAGCAGTGCCGGCAACGTGTCGAAGCCCACGTTTATTAATTGATAATCGCCGGGCTTGAGGCCGGCAGTCTCAAGCATCGCCGCCCACAGGACCGGCTCCTCAGGCTCCAAAGAGTAGCCGATCTTACGTCCCCTAAAATCTGCAAGCGTGCGAATGCCGCGCTCTTTTAGGGCTAAGAGCCCCCCGAGAGGCTTCTGGATGAGCGAGCCCACAGCGGTCAAGGGCACGCCCTGAGAGTGAATGACGATGAGATTGATGGGCGTCGTGATCGCTACATCTGCTCGTCCTGCAGCGGCGAGCTTGGCTGGATCGCTGGGGTCAAACGCCGTCGGTGCTTGGAGCGAAACCGAAAGGCCTTCAGCAGCGAAAAAGCCCATCTCTTGCGCGACATAGAGCGGAACGTGATTGGGATTGGGAAGCCAATCCAAAACCAAGACCACCTGAGACTGGGCTACACCAGGCACAACGCCCCAGAGACCTACCAGCGCACCAAGAGCAAAGAATCGCATACCAGGTCACAGAGATTATAGCGATAGTCAGCGTGTGTGCCAACATAGTATAATACGTGGAGACAGGAGGTCTCCATGACGCAATATAAGAAGCCCTCGAGAGAAGAGCTGAAGCGCCTTCTCACACCGGAGCAGTTTGAGGTCATCTGCAACTGCGGCACGGAACCCCCGTTTCAGAACGAATATTGGGACCATCACGAGCCGGGCATCTACGTCGATGTCGTGAGCGGCGAGCCGTTGTTTTCGTCTTTTGATAAGTTCGATTCGGGCACGGGCTGGCCCAGCTTCACCCAGCCCATCGAGCCAGAAAATATCGTCGAGAGGCCGGACTACTCATATGGGATGGTGCGCACCGAGGTGCGCTCTAAGCATGGTGACTCGCACCTAGGACACGTCTTCGACGACGGCCCGCCGCCCACGTATAAGCGCTACTGTATTAACTCAGCAGCGCTGCGCTTCGTGCACGTCTTACGGATGGAAGCTGAGGGCTACGCACGCTATTTAGAGCCGTTTATTCTCGCGGGGCTTGTCCCCAACCGCGAAGTTGTCTATCTTGCCGGGGGCTGCTTCTGGGGAATGCAAGAGATTCTGAGAAAAATCCCAGGGGTCGTCTACACCGATGTGGGCTACACCGGCGGAAAAGCCCCCAACGCGACCTATCGCTATCACCCCGGGCATGCTGAAGCCGTCAGAGTCATCTACGACAGTGAAAAACTCCCGTTTGAGCAGCTTTTGCGCTATTTCTTCCGGATGCATGACCCCACGACGCCCAACCGTCAAGGCAACGACATCGGCGAGTCCTATCGCTCGGCGATCTTCTATCACACGGAAAAACAGCGCCGGATCGCGTTAGAATTCATTGAGCGTTTGAATAAATATAGCAAATGGGGCGCGCCCATTGTGACCCAGGTCGAGAAAGCCGGCCCGTTCTGGCGCGCCGAAGAAGAGCATCAAGACTATTTACAAAAACACCCCGACGGCTACACGTGTCACTGGTTACGGCCAGAGACAATCCTAGGGTTTTAAATTCTTGCACGGCGCTATGTCAGGGTCTATAATCTTGACTCACAATGAGCACTGAAGCGACATTCTCCCGCGGCTTAGAGGGTATCATCGCTGCTGAGAGCGCCTTGACGTATATCGACGGACAGAAGGGGATCTTAGCATATGTGGGGATTCCCATCGAAGAGCTTGCAGAGTTCTCGACGTTTGAAGAGACCGCGTTTTTATTGCTGCATAAACGATTGCCCACGCGATCAGAGTTGCAAGACTTTAGCGAGGCCTTAGCAGCTTACCGCCCCTTGCCTTCCCACATCTTTACTATCTTGAACACGTTGCCTCGCCAAGCCCCTCCGATGGCACTCTTGCGCACGATGGTTTCAGCCTTGGGGCATTTTGATCCAGCCTCCGATGACGTGGCACTCCCACACCTCCAGGAGAAGGCCAGGAAGCTCATCTCGCAAATAGCCACGCTCACCGCGGCTATCGGGCGCCTCCGCCAGGGCCAAGAGCCCATTCCCCCCGATCCCACGCTCTCCCACAGCGCCAACTTTCTCTATATGGTGACCGGGAAGAAGCCCGATCCAGAGGCAGCCCGGATCTTCGATGTCCTCTTGATCTTGCAGGCCGATCATGAGTTTCCTGCCTCGACCTTCGCCAGCCTCGTGGTTGCTTCGACCCTCAGCGATGTCTACTCAGCGATCTCAGCTGCCCTGGGAGCGCTCAAGGGGCCTTTGCACGGGGGAGCCAGCGAGCAAGTCCTCAACATGATCCTAGAGATCGGCGATCCCGCCCGCGCCGAACCCTATATCAAAGAGAAGTTGGCGCGCCACGAGCGCATCATGGGCTTTGGCCATCGCGTCTATAAGACCTACGATCCCCGCGCCCGTATCCTCAAACAGCACGTGCAGACGCTCTCAGCGCGAGGAGGAGATAGGCGCCTCTTTGAGATCGAACAGATCGTGGAGAAGCTCGTCATCGATGCCCTAGGAGCCAAAGGGATCTTCCCCAACGTCGACTTCTACTCGGGAACGGTCTGCTATTATCTTGGCATTGAGCCGGCTTTGCTCACCCCGATCTTTGCCGTCAGCCGCATCGCGGGATGGATGGCCCACATCCTTGAATATCTCCAGGACAATCGGCTCTTCCGCCCCACAACGCGCTACGTCGGCCCACCCTTGGGACACTATATCCCCATCGATCAAAGATAGAGTGTTAGCGCGCAAGCACCTGCCTTAAGACCATCGGCAGAATCCCACCGTTCTTGTAATATTCGATCTCGATGGGCACGTCGAGCCGCGCCATGACTCGAAACTCCGTCACGCTGCCGTCGGGCTTTCTCGCCCGCACTACAAGCTCTTGTCTGGGCTTTGTAATCTGAGAAATGCCCACAATGTCAAACAGCTCATGCCCCGTCAGCCCCAACTTCTCGGCGTTCTGCCCCTCTTGATACTGCAACGGTAAGACGCCCATCCCCACTAAGTTGCTCCGGTGAATGCGCTCAAAACTCTCGGCGATAATCGCTTTGACGCCCAAGAGCGCCGGTCCCTTCGCCGCCCAGTCGCGCGAGCTGCCTGTCCCGTATTCTTTGCCCGCCAGCACTATCAGAGGCACCCCCTCAGCCTGATAGCGCATGGCGGCATCATAGATGCTCATACGCTCCCCGGAAGGGAGGTGCACCGTCACCCCGCCCTCAACTCCCGGCACCAAGAGATTCTTCAGACGCACGTTGGCGAACGTCCCGCGCATCATCACTTCATGATTGCCCCGGCGAGACCCGTAAGAATTAAAATCTTTCTTCGCGATGCCCCGCGCGATCAGATACTGCCCCGCCGGGCTCTCTACGGGGATATCCCCCGCTGGCGAGATGTGATCCGTCGTGACGGAATCGCCCAGCATCACTAAGACGCGGGCACCGTAGATATCTTGCAAGGGCTTGGGCGTGAGCGAAAAATCTTTAAAATATGGAGGCTCTTGAATGTATGTGGACGTTGGGTCCCAGCGATAGAGGTCGCCCTCGACGCCGGTGATCGCGTTCCATTGGGGATTTCCGTCGAAGACCTTCGCGTATGTCCTCGTGAACATCTTGGGGTCAATAGAGTGAGCGATGACCTCGCTGATCTCTTCCTGGGAGGGCCAGATATCTCTGAGATAGACGGGTTTTCCGTCTCTGTCGGTGCCCAAAGGCTCGTTGGCCAAATCGATATCTATTGTGCCCGCGAGCGCATAGGCGATCACCAGCGGCGGCGACGCGAGAAAATTCGCCCTCACTAACGGGTGGATGCGCCCCTCAAAGTTGCGATTGCCCGACAAGACGGCCACCGCGACAAGATTCTTCTCGACGATCTCCTTGGTGACGGGTTCGGGCAATGGCCCGCTATTCCCAATGCACGTCGTGCAGCCGTAGCCCACCACGTGAAAGCCCAGCTCTTCCAGATAGGGCATCAGCCCGGACCTCTGTAAGTATTCGGTGACGACCTTCGAGCCGGGAGCTAGGCTCGTCTTGACGTGCGGGGGCACTCTCAGCCCGCGCTCCACGGCTTTCTTGGCTAAGAGCCCCGCAGCGATCATCACCGACGGGTTGGAAGTGTTGGTGCAGGACGTGATCGCCGCGATGACGACCGAGCCATGCTGCAGTTCGTTCTTCTGAGCGAGCGCTTCCGGGCTCAGTTCATAGCCGCGCTCTTTCACAGGCGCGGTGAGCACTCTACGGAACTCACGCTTCACATCCCAGAGTCGGATTCTGTCTTGCGGGCGCTTGGGCCCAGCGACGCTTGGCTCGACGTCTTCTAATCTCAGTTCGAGCGTGTCCGTAAATAGGGGATCGGGCGTCTGAGCTGTTCGGAACAGCCCCTGCTCCTTGCAGTAGCGTTCGACCAAGTCTATCAGCTCTGGGCTGCGCCCCGTCTGCCGCAAATATCTGAGGGTTTCGTCATCGACGGGGAAGAACCCACATGTCGCCCCGTACTCCGGAGCCATGTTGGCGATCGTCGCTCTATCAGGAAGCGACAGCTGGGCTAGGCCGTCCCCGTAAAATTCGACGAATTTGTCGACGACGCCCTTTTGGCGCAGCATCTGCGTCACGGTCAAGACTAAATCTGTTGCAGTTACTCCCTCGCGCAGCTGCCCCGTGAGCTTAAATCCGATCACTTCGGGGGTCACGATATACAAGGGCTGGCCGAGCATACACGCCTCGGCTTCGATGCCTCCCACGCCCCAGCCCAGCACCCCTAGCCCGTTGATCATGGTCGTGTGCGAGTCCGTGCCCACAAGCGTGTCGGGGAATGCGATCAGCTCTGAGTTCTCCCTGCGGGTCATCACGACTTGGGCTAAGAATTCTAAATTGACTTGATGGACGATCCCCGTTGCTGGGGGAACGACCCGGAAATTGTGGAACGCTTTCTGCCCCCAGCGCAAAAACTCATAGCGCTCTCGGTTTCTCTCAAACTCGAGCTCGGCGTTGCGCTGGAGCGCCAAGCGCGACGCAAAATAATCAACTTGGACGGAGTGATCTATGACCAAATCGACGGGGACAAGGGGATTGATCGTGGTGGGGTCGCCGCCGAGTCTTTTAACTGCGGAGCGCATCGCCGCAAGATCGACAACGGCTGGGACTCCTGTGAAGTCTTGAAGTAAAACACGCGCAGGCTTAAATGGGAGCTCTCGCCCGGCTTTGGGATTCCATTGGGCGAGGGCTGTAACGTCGTCTTCGGTGATGACCCGCCCGTCGCAATGTCTCAGTAACGCTTCAAGCAAAACTTTTAACGAGAACGGCAAGTGCGCGATCTTCCCGACGCCCGATTTTTCTAAATTTTCGAGACGATAGATCACAGCCGTGCCGTCTTTGAACGAAAGATTCTGCCGAGAGAGCTGAGCGATCTTCATCGGTTAGACTCCTTTGCGTATTCCCAAGTTGGGGGTTCTTCAGTATAATCAGCCTAGGAGCGGATTGCAATCTGGAGCAACGACGTGAGGGAGGGACAATGGTAGAGTTTTGGCTCTGCTTTGTGCCGCTCTTTGTCGCTGTGGACGCTTTAGGGACGCTGCCGATCTTTATCAGTTTGACGGCGGGGCTAGAGCGCGCTCGCGTGCGCACGATCATCTGGCAATCGCTCCTGACAGCTACTGCTGTCGCGTTGGCATTTCTTGGTGTGGGCAAGGGGGTCTTCGCGCTCTTAGGGATCACCGTTTCTGATTTCATGGTCGCGGGCGGAGTCTTGCTCTTTCTGCTGTCGCTGCGCGGCCTTTTAGCTGGTGAGCGCAAGCATCTCTTGAGCGATCACGAGAGTATCGGCGCGGTGCCCTTAGGAGTTCCCTTGATCGCCGGCCCGGCGGTCTTCACGACGAGTCTCTTATTGGTTGACGAGTACGGCTTGATCCCGACGGTGCTGGCCACGGTCGCCAATATCTTCATCGCGGGGATAGTCTTCTGGGCTTCCGATGCGATCAATCGCATTCTTGGGGAGACCGGGATGCGCACGCTCTCCAAGATCGCGAGCTTAATTTTAGCAGCAATCGCAGTGATGATCGTGCGCAAGGGGGTTATGAGCTATCTCAACTAAAAATCTTCCCAGTCGGGCTCATCGGGGATGATGGGCAACCCTTGCGCATCGCGGGGCAGCAGGGCCCGGCGTACCACGCCGCGAAAGCCCCCATCGGGCATGGCCCCATCCCAGACTTCGCTGCGATAGACCAACACCGACGGCGGGTTGGTCTGACGCATCAACACGTCGAATAAGATCTTTAATTTTTCAAAGAGGATCGTCTCGTTCTTGGAGAGGCGGTCGCGCACGAAGTTGACGACCCGCTGGGTGTCTTCGGTGTAGGCTGCGAAGAGCTCGGCAAAGTCTTCGTATTCGTTCGTAGTCGCGTAGCGACGCCCGCGGTATAACGGCCCGATGAAGTTCGCGGGCTCGGACCCAGAACGCAGATAAAGCTGCCGATACGCGCGCACCTGCTGCGGCGTAAATACCCGGAAGTGCACGACGTGTGCGATCTCATGGAAGACGACGACCATGAAATCTCGACAATTGGCGATGGTCTCGCACCCTAAGCCGTCGTAGAGCTCGATAGTGGAGCCGTAGGCGCGTCCGGCCGCGTCGGGATCTCGGGGCAAGCGCTTGACGAGCGTCACGGCGGAGCGAATATGAACAGGCAAGGACTTGAAGATCGCATAGAGTGTCGCACACTCGACGCTGTCGAAATCGCGTGTGCTCTCCGAGACGATAGCGATCCCAAAATCTGCAGAGATCTGTTCGCAGGTGCCGGTCTGAAGCTCATGTTGGGCGGCGCCAATAAGCACAAAGCCACCAAGCACAAGAAGCCCGAGAATCACGAATCTGTAGCGCATAACTCCTCACTTGTGCATCGCTGTGGCGAGTATCATATCACAGGAGGCAACTGAGCGTCAAGGGGCTATTGACTGGGGCTACCCGACGAGAGTATAATCGCTGGAGAAAAGGAGGCGCAGACTATGCGGGCGATTATCAGATGGGTTGTGGTTGTCGGCGTGTTGGCCTTGGCGTTGGGGATCGGCGGGCTTGCCCCGCAAGCCCAGACTCAAGTCTTTAAGGTCTGTTCGGACATCGCGTGGCCGCCGTTCGAATGGGTCGATGCCAAGGGGGAGTTTGTCGGGTTCGATCTGGATGTGATGCGCATCATCGCGATCCTGAAGGGCTATAAGATCACGATTCAGAACTTGGGGTTCGACTCGATCATCCCGGCGGTGCAAGCCGGGCAATGCGACATCGGCGCCTCGGGGTTCACCATCACTGAGGAGCGCAAGAAGGTCGTGGACTTCTCTGATCCCTACTGGGAGTCCAATCAGTCGGTGCTCGTGCGCGCCGATTCTGGGCTCAATATTATCACGGCATTTAAAGCAGGCAACAAGATCGGGGCGCAGCGCGGCACCACCGGCGCCCAGTGGGTCGAAGATAACGTGATCAATCAAGGGATCAAGGTCGAACTCAAGCTCTACGAGACCTACCCGTTGGCAGAACAAGACTTAATTAATAAGCAGATCCAAGCGGTCGTCGAGGACGAGCCGGCTGCCAAAGTCGCCGTCAAGGCGTCCAAGGGCGTGCTCAAGATCGTCGGGATCATCATGACGGAGGAGCAGTTTGGCTTCTTGGTGCGCAAGGGCGACCCCTTGAAGCTCCTGCCCCGGATCAATGACGGCATGAAGGAGATGAAGAAGAAGGGCATCTGGAACAATCTCGTTGAAGCATACTTTGGCGTGGACGTCAACTTGGAGCGCATTACCCAGTGCTGGGCCGATCTGAAGGGCTGGCTGGACAAGAACCAACCCGAAGCCTATGCCGAGAACCTCGCGGCGTGCATGGCTGGGGAGTCCTATAAGAAACCGTAGAGTCGTGCTCTACAGGGGACGTACAGAGCGGCGAGGGTGCGCCCGGCGGCGGGCGTGCCCTCGCTTTTTTAAACGATGTCCATCGAAAGCCTTAAACTCCTAGGAGACTGGGACATCTGGAAGCAACTGCTCGAAGGCATGCTCGTCACCGTGGAGTTGACGGTGAGCCTGCTGGGGGTCGGGCTCGTGTTAGGGGTCATAGTAGCTCTAGGGCAGGTGTATGGCCCGCGCCCCATCGCCATGCTCATGTCTGCCTATGAGCGCTTCTTCCGCGCGATGCCCATCTTGGTCCTGCTGATCGTGCTCAACTACGGCATAGCGTTTGCGGCAGATATATATAATGTGAGTTGGCTGCGGTTGCCGACCTTTGCCGTTGCTGTGATGGCGTTTGGCTTGCATTCGTCGGCGTATCAGTCGCAGATCTTTCGTGGAGCGATCCTCGCGATCAAGCCCGGCCAGCTCCTCGCAGCGCGAGCGCTAGGGATGACCCGCCTGCAGACCATGCGCTATATTGTGCTCCCTCAGGCGCTGCGCTTGGCGATCCCCGGTTGGTCGAACGAATACTCTGGGGTCTTGAAGGACACGTCGTTTGTCTTTGCTATTGGGGTCACAGAGCTGACCCGCAAAGGCTGGCAGATCATCCAGAACACCCGCGAAGTCTTTCTCGTGTTCATCGTTATTGCTCTGATCTATCTGCTCTTGACGTATCTGGGCACGTGGCTGCTGGAGCTGGCGGAGCGCTTCTGGGGCGTGCCGGGCTTGACGGGACAGCGTCGGGAGGAGCATGGCCGTGTCATCTAAGACTATCGTGCGTGTCGAAGACCTCCATAAGCGCTACGGGGCTGAAGAGGTCCTCAAGGGGGTCTCATTCACCGTGCGCCAGGGCGAAGCGTTAGCAATCATTGGGCCATCGGGGACAGGCAAGAGCACACTGTTGCGCTGTATCAATAGACTCACTGAGCCAGACCGCGGGCGGATCTGGCTCGAAGATATAGAAATCACAAGCCCCCACACGGACATCAATAAGATTCGTCAGCAGATCGGGTTTGTCTTTCAAGATTTCAATCTCTTCGCA
Organism: Candidatus Bipolaricaulota bacterium; assembly: GCA_030550495.1. Lineage (GTDB taxonomy): Bacteria > Bipolaricaulota > Bipolaricaulia > RBG-16-55-9 > DRXL01 > JANXCC01. Next base: position 10,186 of record JAUQPG010000047.1, read on the forward strand.
CATTTAACAGCGTTAGACAATGTGCGCTTGGGGTTATTAAAAGTGAAGAAGCTCTCCAAGAAAGAAGCGACGGAGCGGGCGATGCATGAGCTGGCGCGCGTCGGGTTAGCCGACCAAGCCCACAAGTATCCGGCGCAGCTGTCGGGCGGGCAGCAGCAGCGGGTCTCGATCGCGCGGGCGTTAGCGATGGACCCCAAGCTCATGCTCTTCGACGAGCCCACAAGCGCGCTCGACCCCGAACTCATCGGCGAAGTCTTACAAGTGATGCAGCAGCTTGCCGAAGAGGGCATGACGATGATTGTAGTGACGCATGAGATGGGGTTTGCTCGGTCTGTGTGCGACGAAGTGATCTTTATGGAGAAGGGCGTGATCGTCGAGCAGGGGCCGCCAGAGCAAGTCTTTTTGCACCCACAGCAGCCACGCACGCAACAGTTTTTGAGCAAGATCAGCGAACTCTATGGGGGAACAAACTTATGAATACGTGGGGGCAGCTCTGTCACGGGCTTGGTGAGGGAAGTTTTTTGCGCTTAGCATGCGACATCGCGCCCCGACTGCTTCAGGGGACAGCGACGACGTTTCAGTTAACGATATTGGCGATTGGGCTGGGGCTTGCTGGGGGGATTCTCTTAGC
>JAUQPG010000009.1 GCA_030550495.1 Candidatus Bipolaricaulota bacterium
TATGACCAAAGCACTCTACCCCGGTAGCTTCGACCCCATCACCTATGGGCACATCGACATCATCCGCAGAGCGAAAAAGATCTTCGATGAGCTGATCGTCGCCGTGATGCGCAACCCCAATAAACCTATGCTCTTCTCGCTCGAAGAGCGCCATCGCTTAGTGATCGAAGCCCTGCGCGAGGTCGGGCTTAACGACGAGATCAAAGTCATCGCTCACGACGGGCTGCTTGTGCATCTGGCGCGTCAGCTCGGTGTCCACGCCGTCGTGCGGGGCCTGCGCGCGAGCACCGACTTCGAGTACGAGTTTCAATTAGCACTCACAAACCGAGATTTAGACCCGGAGTTCGAGAGCGTCTACTTGATGACGAGCCGAGAGTTTTCGTTCATCAGTTCGAGCATCGTGCGCCAAGTCAAAAGCTACGGCGGGGATGTGTCGCGCTTTGTGCCCAAGTGTGTGGAGCGCGCTCTTGCTGAGAAGCTCTCTAAAAGCGCACGCTAAAGAGCGAGAGCCGCCACGCTGGTCTGCTCATATGGCTGCCGCTGGGGCGTGCAACCCAGTTAAATCCTAAAGTTCCCGAGAGCGCGGCATAGAGTATAGGCAGGGAGACGCGGGTTATCGTGTAGATATTAGTAATGTTTAAATTCCAGCCAAAGTGCTCTACCAAAAGCTCTGAGACCTTCACGATGCCTGCAGCGTGGAGCCATCCCGACCATGATCCTACCATAGCATAGACATAGGTGAAGAACCAATCCAGGGGATCGCTTGTGACACCGCGCCAGAACCCATCTACAATAATCCCTGCGCTTGCTCCTAGGGGAAGAGTCAGCGTATACACTGCGACTTGCATGACGGCAAATCCCAACCCGTGACAGAGCTCAGAGAGCTTAGGATCAGAAGCCTCGCGGCACAGCGTCGTCACGTAGATGAGTTCGATGGTTGGCCCACCAACAAACCCTCCCAGCAACCCAAACACAAATTGCTCTATGAAGAAATCGCTTGGTTGGGGCTGCCCTACAGCTTCCCCTGAACTCCAGAGAATCCCTAGCCCTATACACGCCGCTATGAGCAGTCGCTTCATGAGTACTATAGTTGTACTATGATTGGCTCGGTCTTGTCAAATACGCTTTGCTTCGCTATACTGCAGGCGTGAAGCGCGCGGAGTTTGAAAAGCTTGTGTGGGAAGCAGTGGACAGCCTGCCCCGCTTCTTCAAAGAGCGTTTACAAAACATCATGATCGTCGTTCAGGACGAACCCGATCCTCCCGATGAGACCCTGTTGGGGCTCTACGAAGGGGTGCCCCTGACAGAGCGCTCCGTCTTCTCGGATCAGATCAGGCCTGATATCATCTATATCTTCCAAAAGAATATCGAGTCTGTCGCTCAAGGCGATCCCAATGAGATCCGGCGCCAGGTGCGCATCACCGTCATTCACGAGATAGGACACTACTTTGGCCTCGACGAAGCCCAATTAGCAGCCTTGGAAGACGAATCAGACGCGTCGGCACAGTGAGGGAAGCACTGGGCTGCAGATCAAAGAGCTCATTGCGTCGGGCGTAGCTGAAGAGATGGTCTTCAATATAGTGCATCTGGGAGCGATAGCAGTGTATGGCTTGGCACTTGCGCTCGAGTTGTTCGGGGCGAAGCTCGTGGATAACCCAGTGAGTTCCTTGTCGCAGGGAGCGTGGGGGCAGCAAGGGTTTATCAGAGCATTTCCCCGCGGGGAGTGGCCAGGCCCCATAATGAATGAGATAGTGTCGGAGTTGAGGATGTAATTTGCTTTCGTGCAGCGCGGCGCGCGTGAAGAGATAGACCGCGTGATGATCGCCGTGACGATCTCGCGGATGCGGAAGATAGATCACTTGAGGATGCTCTTTGGTGAAGATCTCTTTGAGATCAGCTAACAGAGCCTCGTGAGTGTATGGAGCACCCGGCCGATAGGCCCACTCATAGGGAACTGTACAGGCTTTCGTATAGGGCGACGTATGGGGCTTGGAACTGTCACTCCATAGACGCATAAGGCTTCGGTCTGGATATCCTAACGTGATGAGACGCTTCTCGTGCACCCCAAGGATCTGAAGCGCTTTGAGTGATTCATGATAGCGCCGCTCTCCTAAGCGCAAGAAGTGCCGCGAGGGCAAGAGCAGCCCACGGCGCTGCCCGTCCCCGCAAGTCACTAAGAGCACCTTAACGACATGCCCCTTGCGCAGATGCTCTTGGATCACTCCCCCGGTAGCTAGCACCTCGTCATCGGGATGGGGAGCGATCACGAGCACGCGCGGAGCACGCTGCTTAGGCAACCGAGACATGGCGTGGTAGAGCGATCTCTAAGACTTGCGAGATCTCCTCGACAAACTCAAAGCGGAGCGCTTCCTTGACGTTCTGCGGGAGTTCTTCTAAATCTTTCTCGTTGCGCTTGGGTAAGATCACCGTCTTGATGCCCGCGCGATGGGCTGCTAAAACCTTCTCGCGGATCCCTCCGACGGGCAAGACCTTCCCCCGCAAGGTGATCTCGCCAGTCATCGCCAAATCAGCTTGGACAGGAGTATCGGTCAGCAGCGACGCGAGCGCCGTCACGATCGTCACCCCTGCCGATGGCCCATCTTTGGGAATCGCTCCCTCTGGCACGTGGATGTGAATGTCGTGATTGGCGAAGAAATCCGGGTCGATCCCGAACTGTTCAGCATTGGCACGGATATAGCTGAGCGCGGCTTGCGCCGACTCCCGCATCACTTCGCCCAGCTGCCCTGTGAGCTTGAGCTCGCCCTTGCCCTTCATCTTCGTCGCTTCGATGAAGACGATATCGCCACCAACTTGAGTGACCACGAGCCCAATCGCGACCCCGGACTTAGTTAAGCGCTCCGACACTTCAGAGAAATAGCGCGGCGGCCCAAGCAGCTTCATCAGATCTTCAGGTTGGATGAAGCGCTTGGAGCGATCTTTCTTCTCTGCGACTTGGACCGCGATCTTGCGGCAGACCGCCCCGATCTCACGCTCTAAATTTCTCACCCCGGCCTCGTGGGTGTAGTCACGGATGATCTGGCGCAGCGCGCTATCGCTGAACTCGACTTGGTTGGCTCTCAGCCCATGAGCTTTGATTTGCTTGGGAATGAGATATCTCTGGGCGATCTGGACTTTTTCGTCTTCAGAATAGCCGGGGAGCTCGAGCACCTCCATACGGTCGAGCAACGGCGCAGGGATCGTGTACAAAACATTCGCTGTTGTGATGAAGAGCACGCGCGAAAGGTCAAACGGCACATCGAGATAGTGATCGGTGAAATTATTGTTCTGTTCTGGGTCGAGGACTTCGAGCAGCGCTGATGCGGGATCGCCCCGGAAATCACTGCTCATCTTGTCGATCTCGTCGAGCATGAAGACGGGGTTCTTCGAGCCAGCGCGCCGCAGCCCCTGAATAATTCGGCCTGGAAGCGCCCCAACATAGGTGCGGCGATGCCCACGAATTTCAGCTTCGTCACGCACACCTCCAAGCGAGATGCGCACGAATTTTCTCCCGAGCGCGCGGGCAATCGAGCGCCCCAGCGACGTCTTCCCCACCCCCGGAGGGCCTACCAAACACAATATCGGGCCCTTCATGTCTTTCTTGAGCTTCAGGACGGCTAAGTACTCTAAAACGCGCTCCTTGACTTTCTCCAAGTCGTAGTGATCTTCGTCGAGGATCTGACGTGCACGCGCGATATCGAGCATATCTTTCGTCGTCTTGGACCAAGGGAGCGCGATCAGCCAATCCAGATACGTGCGTGAGACCGTGTACTCCGCTGAACTGGGGTGCATTTGTGCTAAGCGCTCCAGCTCGCGCAGGGCTTCTTTCTCGATATCCTTGGGCATCTTGGCCTGTTTGATCTTGCGGCGCAGCTCTTCGATCTCCGGGCCCTCTTCTTCGCCGAGCTCCTTCTTGATCGCTTCGAGCTGCTCGCGTAAGATTCTCTCTCGTGTGGACCGCCCGATCTCTTCTTGGACGCGCGTATGGATGCGCGAGCCAACTTCTAAAATCTCGTTCTCTTCTTCAAGGAGGCGCAAGACGAGCGTCAGGCGCTCCTTGACGTTAAGGGTCTCTAGGACTTGCTGTTTCGCTTCAACTTCGATGTCGAGATTGGCCGCGATGAAGTCGGCCAATTGCCCCGGATCCGTCAGGCTCAAGGCCATAGTGTGGATCTCGGGCTGGGGGTTGGGCAGGAGGGAGAGCATCTTCTGGAAGAGCGCTGTAACTTGTTTGCTGAGCGCCTCCGTCTCAATATCTTTCTCAACGACGGACTCCAAGAGCTGAATCTTTGCCATCAGATATGGCGTTTCGGCGGTGAACATCTCGACGGTGAAGCGCTGCAGCCCCTGCACCCACAGCAAAAGTGCATTATTAGGGGTCTTGGTCACGCGGGCGATCCGACAGACTGTGCCTACCGTGTAGACGTCCTGAGCAGAAGGATGCTCAATAGAGGGATCACGCTGGGTCAAGACCCCTATGATCTTCGTACTTGCTAACGCATCTTCGATCAATTTGACAGAGCTTTCGCGCCCCACCGCCAATGGCAAAACAGAGTTGGGAAATACGACTGTATTTTTCAAGGGCAATATCGCGATGATCTCAGGTAAATCGGCTTTCTGCAGTTCTGTCAGCTCAAACCCTGCTGGAGTCATCATGGGAGAATCTCAGAGAGAGATTTTACTTTCGCTGTCGGGACATGTCAAGGCATCCCTTGCTAAGATCTTCGCGGCACGGTATAACAAAGTGATCGTTATGCAAACGCTCACCCCAGAGACGATAGTCGCTTTGATCACGTTTTTTGGGTGCTTTTATGGGTATCACTCTGTCTATTTTTATCTATCGCGTCGGCACACACATGCCACACGCAAGGGCCGAATGCGCCAAGCCGTCGCTGGCGCTCTTATGCAAGCCATCGAGGAGGGCGATCACCTTCTGGTTGTGCACCAGTTGCGCAATATTATCATGTCCGTGACGTTTTTGGCGTCGGCGAGCGTGCTGTTATTGAGCTTTATTATTAGTTTCAGCGGCGTCTGGGAGACGATCCTAGAGCTCCCTCAGCTCTCCAGTCGCGGGCTGCGTCCGTACGATTACCCCATTTGGACTATTATCTTTACGCTCGCCGTCTCGTTCTTCAGCTTCTTGACGGCCCTGCGCTATTTCAATCTCTTGTCTATGCTCATTAGTGCGCCGCCTAAAGCTCTTACCGAGATGGAGGGCACCGAGCCTACGAAATATCTGACAGATCTATTTATGCGCGGCAGCGATAGCTACACCCTTGGGCGTCGTGGGTTTATTTACAGCGTTGTCGCAGCCGTGTGGTTTCTTAACGTTTGGGTCTTTATCGCTGTCACAATTCTGGTGACGGTGTGGGTGGCGATCTTCGATCGCTAGGCAGAATATAAAGATCTGAAGCAGCAAATCCTAGCTGCACGACGTCGCCCTCATGAAGTGAGCTATCGAGCGCGTTGGCTTTGACGATGAGTGTGTTGCCAGCGGCTTCAACGTGAACCCAGAGGGTATCTCCGGCAAATTCTACCTCTGTAATCTTCCCGAGTAAAATATTTTCTGCGGGTTGGTTGAGGCGAATTCTCTCAGGGCGCATGAGCACCGTGACAAGTCGACCAATTTCTATTTCGTGAGCAGCATGAGCACGGATAGCGCTCTCACCAACAGCGAGCACAACGCTCTCTCCATCACGTTGTGCAACCCTTCCTGTCAGGAGATTGCCTCGCCCGATAAAACGCGCGACAAACTCCGTTGCCGGAGTGTGATAGACTTCTTGGGGTGTCCCGATCTGTTCGATATGCGCAATGCTCATGACTGCAACTCTATCCGCGACGGCGAGGGCTTCCTCTTGGTCGTGGGTGACGTAGAGCGTCGTGATTTTCAGAGCTTTTTGGATCTTTTTGATCTCGATGCGCAAGCGCTCACGTAGCTTCGCATCGAGAGCGCTGAGGGGCTCATCGAGCAATAAGATTTTGGGGTTAGGAGCGAGCGCGCGGGCGAGTGCAACTCGCTGCTGCTGCCCTGCTGATAACTCCGAGGGCATTCTCTGCTCGAGCCCCTCAAGCCCTACAAGCTCCAGCAACGCGCGCACACGATCTCTCACATTTCCGGAAGATCTTGCGAACTTCAGACCATACGCGACGTTCTGAAAGACATTCATATGGGGGAAGAGCGCGTAATTCTGGAAGACTAATCCGACCCCGCGTCGCTCCGGCAGCACTCCCAACACGCTCTGGCCGTCAAAGAGAATATCTCCAGAGTCGGGCGTTTCAAAGCCCGCGATGAGTCTCAGTATCGTCGTCTTGCCGCAGCCGCTGGGGCCGACCAGGGCCATCAGCTCTCCTTCTGTTATCTCCAGGGAGATGCCCTCGAGAGCAACTGTCATACCAAAACGCTTCGTGATCTCTTTGAGCGTGACGCGCATAGCGTTAAAAGTGCTTAAAGATTCGTTCCCCCCAACGTTCTAGCAGTATAAACGCGAGCGCCGAGACGGCAATCATTACAGTGCTCATGGCGCTGGGGGCTCCAAGAGAATGCTGACTCAAAAAGCGATAGATGGCGACGGGCATCGTGTTCAATCCCGGCCGAGCTAGCATAAGCGTTGCGCTCATCTCGCCCAAGCTGAGCGCGAACGCGAAGACCGCCCCGGCGATCAATCCCCCAGCGACTAAGGGCAGCTCGATCTCGCGCAGCGCCCGCCAGCGTGATGCCCCCAAGCTGCGCGCCATCTCGACGATCTTCATATCGAGATTCTCCAAGACCGGCACGAGCGCCCGCACCACGAACGGAAATATAATCACAGCGTGCGCGATGATCACGGCTGTCGCTGTGCCCGCTAGCTTGAACGGCGGTGCATTGAACGCCCGCAAAAGCGCAAATGCCAACACAATCGATGATGTCGCGAGCGGAGCCATCAGGAGCGTATCGAAGAGCCTTCGGCCGGCCCAACGCAGTCGCGCTATCATATATGCGAAGATCAACCCCAACGGCACAGCAATCATTGTCGCTCCTAGCCCAAAGCCCAGACTGTTGAGAATCGCTTGCAAGGGAGAATCTCCTAGGAGCGCCTCGTAATCGGGCGTAAAGATATATGAGTACCAGCGCAGGGTCCAGCGCCCACCTCCTGGGGCGTCCTCCCAAAACGAGTCGATGACGATAGCAAGCACCGGGCCGACAAAGAGCAGTACGCTCACGAGCACGTAGAGCCAGAGCAAAATCTTCGCAGGGCGCAGAAGGTCTCTCACCCCAACAAAGAGCGGTATGGTGGAGCGCGGGCGCACATGCTCGGCTTGGCGAGCAAAGCTTCCCTGCAGGCGCAGATAGAGATAAGTCATCCCCAGCGAGAGCATAAGCCCGATGAGCGCCAGCGCTGCGCCAAGTTTATAGTTTATAAATTCGGGATCGAGCCGCGTGACGACGCGCGTGTAGATCTCGACTTCGATAGTCGAGAACCGACCGCCGCCTACAGAGAGTACTATAGGGAAGCTCAAAAAACAAAAGATAAAGACGAGCGCGGCGCCGCTGAGCAGCCCCGGCAGGATCATGGGCAACGTGATGTCCTTGAAGACATAAAAGCGCGACGCGCCCAACGTGCGAGCGCTCTCCTCGTAGCGCGGGTCGAGGCGCTCCCACGCGGCGTGCACCGTGCGCGTGATGATTGGGGCATTGTAAAAAGCGTGTGCAAGCACGATCCCCGTCAGAGAGTACATGATGGGCAGGGGCGGCTCACTCAGCCCAAAGAGCTTCATCAAGAACTGATTGAGATAGCCGTTACGTCCGAAGAGCAACGCGAACCCTAACGCAACGGTGATCGCGGGCAGTACGAAGGGCACAATGGTCAGCGCACGAACTGCTCTTTTGAGCGGGAAGTCATAGCGCGTCAGGATATACGCTAAAGGTAACCCCAGAATGATACTCGCAAGTGTGCTCAGAAGAGCTTGCCAGAGCGTGAAGAGAATGACATGCTGGAAGTAATCGTCCGCGAGGATCTTGCGCACAAACTCGAGAGAGAAGGCGCCGTCTTTGGTGAGCCCCTCGCGCAGTAAGTTCGCTATGGGAGCGTAGAAAAAGATTATTAAGAAGAGCAGGGGGAAGGGGAGCAGGAAGCCCTCACCCCCCAGGCTGCGCCGGGACCGTACGCCTTCGCCCGCTAAGGCGGGCGAAGCCCACGCGCAGCGTGCTTGCAGGGCAGGGTGAGGGCCTTTTCGTCTAGAGCGTCTCACGCTTCTTACCGTCCTGTGACGACGAGCCGAGCCCATTCATCGAGCCAGCGGTCGTCGTGCTCCGCGACTAAATTGAGGGGCAGCATCACCGGATTGGGCGGGATGACTGCACACGTCTGCCATTTCTCTGGGAGCTTCGCGTTTGAGTTCGCTGGGAACATCACTTCCGTATCGGGAAGCTTCTCTTGGACTTCGACCGAGAGCAAGAAGTCCAAGAACGCTCGAGATAACTTTGGATTGTCTGTGCTCTTGACGATCCCCGCACCGAAGATCGTGCGGTAGCCCTGATTGTTGAGCAGCAAGGGCTGGTAGCGCGCGTCGAAGCACGCATCTGTGGAGAAGCTCACGACCATTGGCGCTTCGCCCTTGGTGAAGAGCTTGTACGCGGCGCTCCAGCCAGGTTGGATCGTCAAGATCGTGGGCAAGAGCTGCTTCCAGTATTCGAGATAGCCTGGGTCGCCATAGTTGTAGATTGTCCAGAAGAGGAAGGCGTGTCCGACGCTGGAGGTCAGCGGGTTCTGAATAATTAGCTTCTTGGCGTACTGAGGCTGGGTCAGGTCCGCGAACGTCTTGGGCAGCTCTTCGGTCTTGAGCTTCTCGTTGTTGTAGACGAGAGTGATAAACCCGTGCTCATAGGGGATGAGCGTCATATCGGGGTCGAGGAGCAGTTCTTTAGAGACAGTCTTAAGATTGGGGATGTCGCTCTCGCTTAAGGGGATAAGGAAGCTGAACTTCTTCAGGCGGGGGACGTCGTTGATCTCACCCATGAAGATATCGGCGGGTGTGCCTCCGGTGATGAGCTCGTTGATGAGCCGAGCGAGCATAGCGCGGCTTGGCCCGGTAGCGACGAATTCGACTTCGACGCCCGGGTTGCGCCTCTCAAACTCGGTCTTGATAAACTTCGCCGGGCCCCACGAGACGAAGCTTTCGTAGACATAGACGACGAGCTTCGAGCCTTCGCCGGCCTGAGCCACAGAGAAGGAGACGCTCAAAGCCAGCACCGATCCGATGAGCAGTACGACGAGTGCTGCGTGACGCAGCATGAAATATCCCTCCTTTGTAGTCTTTCTGAGGAGAGATCTCGGGAGGAGTGCTGAAAGGTTCCCTACGCCGGTATTACCCGGATCAGGTTCCAAGGGTCGGTCTCGGACTAGAGACCCTCTCAGCCCGGTTCCCCGAGCTCCCCTACGCTGAGAATCTTAGCATGCTCCGCGATTCTTGTCAAGGCGTCCGCAGCCATCGGAGCAGCTCAGCTTTCAGGGTGACGAAATCGTGCTGAGTCGAGTCACGGGGGTGCTTCAGAGGGACTGGGACCACGGCCTTAACGCGCGCCGGACGCTCGGACAAGATATAGATTCTATCTGCAAGCGTGAGGGCTTCTTCGACGTCGTGGGTGACAAAGAGCGTCGTTCGTGGGGATTTCTGATGAGCTTTGAGGAGCCAGCCGTGGAGCTCCGATCTCGTGAGAGCGTCGAGCGCCCCGAAGGGCTCGTCAAGCAAGAGAATTTCCCGTTGAGAGAGCAGCGTGCGGATGAGGGCGACGCGCTGGCGCATCCCCGCGGAAAGCTGTGCCGGGTATGCGCCCTCAAACCCCGATAAGCCAAACTCTGCAAAGAGCTGTCTTGCACGGGCCTCGGCTCGTTTTCTCTCTTCGTGAGCGATCTCTGGACCAAGCAGAGCGTTGTTGAGCGCGGTGCGCCAGGGCAAGAGCAGGTCTTTCTGCTGCATGTACGCGACATGACGTTGGCAGTCCTTGACAAGAGCTTCGTTGAGCGAGATTGTTCCCGAGTCGGGACGGATTAGCCCGGCAATGATGTGCAAGAGCGTCGTCTTGCCGCAGCCGCTGGGGCCGACCAGCGCCACCAGCTCCCCGTGATTCGCGTCCAGATCGATCTTGTCAAGCACAAGCAGCGGCAGCCTGTCACGGGAGAAGCTCTTGGTGATCTGAATGAGCCGAAGATGGGGCGACATAAAGCACGCTGCGCTCTGCTATTTATTCTGAGTGCTTACGGGTCTCGAGCACGCGCACGCCTGCTAAGATAATGAGCACAATAGCTGTGGAGATCGCGGCCAATAGATACTGCCCAAGCCCAGCAGCCATCCCAATGGCTGCTACGGCCCATAACCCCGCGGCAGTCGTCAGCCCGCGCACGACCTCCCCTTCACGAAAGATCGTGCCTGCTCCTAAAAACCCAATCCCCACCACAATGTTCGCCGCGAGACGCCCAGGATCAGCACTTGGCCCGAAGGCCGTCACGGACAGCACTGTAAAGAGCGCTGAGCCAAATGCGACCAACATATATGTTCTCAACCCCGCGGGACGCTGCGCCCGCTCCCGCTCCCATCCTACTAGCCCCCCTAACAGCGCCGCCGTTGCTAAGCGTATGGCCAATTCCCAGGCGAGATCCATAGGGTAATTTTCACCGAAATTCCATTCCCTTGTCAAGATCTTCCGGCTAGAATGGGCATGGCTCATGCGCGCACGAGCGATTCTCTACGGGATACTCATGGTGGCCCTCCTGGCGCTTGTCTTGATCTTTATCTGGGTGTTCTTATGGTCTGGCTGCGGCATCTGGCGCATCCCGTGCTGAAGGGCCTTGTGCACCGCAACGCGCGCCAGGATATCTAACGCATCGTAGACCGGCCCGTCGAAATCGTCTTGGTCTATTACTAAAGAGAGCTCTGTGCAGCCCACAACCAGGGCTTGCGCCCCACGCTCGCGCAGACGCGCCGCAATCGCACGCAAATCCCGTTTCATCTCGAGATCGAAGCATCCACCTTTGATCGCATAGATGATCTCCATAACGCGAGCTTGGTCGTCTGAGCAAGGCGTAAGGACTTCGATCCCATGAGGCTCACAAGCGTCGTGATAGAGCTGTGTGCGCACCGTCGTCTCCGTCGCCAGCAGTCCAACAACGGGCTCCGTGATGCTTCGCGCTGTCTCGGCGATCATGTCTATGAATGGGATGCGCACGGCTTTTTGTAAGTAGGGCAGAAAGACATGGGCCGTATTGCATGGCATAGCAATAAAGCTTGCGCCCATGCGCTCGAGCTTTCTCGCGCTGCGGCAGAGTGCCGGACGCGGATCGGGGCCCCCATTGAGAATAAACAGCCCGCGATCAGGGATCTGCGGGTTATTGTCGATCACGATGGGAATGTGATCTTGATCACACTGGGCAGGAGTCTTCAAGACAATGCGGCGGAAGAGCTCGGCCGTAGCAGCTGGCCCCATGCCCCCTAAGATGCCAATAACCCCTGTGTTCATGTGGGGCTGATTGTACTGGGAGGGCTTGAGCCTGCAGGAGACACGCGTCCGTTGGGGTGCGGGAGTTGGTCTTCTGAGCAAGGGTCGCGCTTTCTTGGGGAAGGTCAGGCGGGGACGTTATACTGTTGATGCTATGCGCCCAGCAATGGCAGAAGCGATCATAGATCTTGGGCAGCTGGCGCGCAACATCGCGACGGTGCGTGCGCGCCTTGGGGAGCGCATAAAAATTCTCTTTCCCGTTAAGGCTGACGCCTACGGGCATGGAGCTGTCAGGGTAGCCCAAGCAGCTGAGCAGGCGGGCGTCGACTACTTTGGTGTCGCCAATATCGCTGAAGCTCAAGAACTACGCGAGGCCGGAATCAAGACCCCTATTTTGATTCTCTCTTCTTCGCGGATTGCTCATATTTCAGAGTTGGTACGCACCGACGTTGATGTGACGATCTCGAGCTTAGAGTTTGCGCAGGCGCTTGCGGCCGAAGCGCAGCGCCAAGGGCGACGCGCGCGCGTCCAAATCAAAGTTGATACGGGTATGGGGCGCAACGGTGTACTCTCTCATGACGCTCTGGCGCTCTGTCGTGCCATTGCCCAGATGCCGTCTCTGGAATGCACTGGGATCTTCTCGCACTTCGCTTGCTCGTATAGCGAGAAAGAAGAAGACCGACTATACACACAGCGACAGATCCAGGTCTTCAATGATCTATTGGCTCAGCTTGACCGTGAGGGCATTCTTCCCCCCTTACGGCATATTGCCAACAGCTCCGGTCTCGTTCAATATGAGAATGACGTGACGACGGGCTATTATAATATGGTCCGACCTGGGATCTTACTCTACGGATACCCCGAAGTGCGACGCCCATGGACCGAGCCGATCAAGCCTATCTTGCGAATGCGCAGTTGGATCGTCACGATGAACGAGCTGCCCCCAGGGAGTTTTATCGGCTATGGGCGTCGCTTCCAGACAAAGAGAACTTCACAGATCGTCACGATCCCCGTGGGCTATGCTGACGGCGTGATCTGGCTGTTAGCGAACGTCGGCGAAGTCGTGATTCACGGCAAGCGCGCCCCCATGGTCGGCTCGATCTCCATGGACCAGATCACCGTCGACGTGACGGATATCCCCGAAGTCAAGCTTGGAGACGAAGTCGAGCTCATCGGACCTCATATCTCTGCGGAAGAGATCGCGCGCAAGATCGGTGCGAACTTCACAGAAGTCGTGCTTACGGCTCTATCCAGAAGGGTCGTGCGGGTGTACAACGTATAGCCCCTCTTGCACTCTCGTCCCGGCGCTTCTACAATGGGGACAGGGCTATGGCTCTCATCACCTTGCTCAGCGATTTTGGCTCAGCTTCAGGGTACCCCGCAGCGATGAAGGGGGTCATTCTGTCGCTGTGCCCGACGGCCCAGATCGTCGATATTAGCCATGACGTCGAGCGCCATCATGTTCGGGCTGGGGCCTTCTTGCTCTGGATGGCTGTCCCTTACTTTCCCGAGAAGACTGTACACTGCGCCGTGGTTGATCCAGGCGTGGGCACAGCGCGGCGCGCTCTCGTTATTGAATCGGGAGGCCAGCTCTTGGTCGGTCCAGATAATGGGCTGCTCATCCCTGCTGCCGAACGACTTGGCCGTTTCACAGTCTTTCATATCCGCAACGAGCAATTCTTCCGTGCCCCGGTCTCGCGGACCTTTCATGGGCGCGATATCTTTGCTCCGGTCGCGGCACACCTGGCCAATGGGCTCGCTCCCCAAGAACTGGGGCCACAGATCACAGACTATACAAAGCTCTCATTTGGAGAAGGAATGCGACACGGGCGCGTCCTTGAGGGGGAGGTTATCTACATTGACCCGTTTGGGAATCTCATCACGAACATCGCCGGGGAACTGTTGCAGCATGTGTCTCCTGGGGATTCAGTAACTATCGAGGTCTCGCGCAAGGCCGCCTCAGCGCGCTATGCGCGCACTTACGGGGAGGTCGAGCCCCATGAGCTTATAGTCACAGTAGGCAGTCATGGCCAGGTCGAGATCGCCATGAACTTGGGCAGTGCGGCTCAACGCCTGCGTGCCCATACTGGCGAGCCCGTGCTCATCAAGCTATGACTATAGCTACAGAGCGAATTTTTCGTGTCCATCCCTTTGCCCGGACGATCTTAGAGCGCCTGATCGAAGCGGGTTTTGAGGCCGTTATGGTCGGAGGGGTCGTGCGCGATGCTGTGCGTGCTCAGCTTGAGCCCGACTATGAGTTCACCCCCGACGAGGTCGACATCGCGACGTCGGCCTATCCTGATGAGATCAAAGAACTCTTTAGAGATTGGAAGATCTTCGAAGTAGGCGAGGCCTTCGGCGTCGTGATCGTCGTTGCGCCTGATGGGCACTCGTATGAAGTCGCGACATTTCGCACTGAGAGCGAGTACGACGGGCGCTGGCCCGCGCGCGTCGCGCTCGTGCGCACCCTCGATGAAGACATTCACCGTCGAGATCTGACGGTCAACGGCTTGGCAGCGACCCTTGAGGGGCATATCATTGATCGCGTCGGCGGGATCTCTGATCTCCAGGCAAAGATCATTCGAACCATCGGCGATCCTAATAAGCGTTTCTCCGAAGATTATCTGAGAATATTGCGGGCGATTCGGCTGGCGTGCGTCCTCGATGGCACGATTGCGCCTGAGACCAGCGACGCCATACGTCGCCATCGTGAGGGGCTGAAGAAGATATCGGCAGAGCGCATCCGGGATGAGCTTCTGAAGATTCTTAAGACCCCGCGTGCGACCAAGGGGGTCAAGCTGCTCGATGAGCATGGGATTTTAGAGCTGATTCTGCCCGAGCTCGTCGCCTGCAAGGGGGTGCCCCAACCAGAAAAGTACCATCCCGAAGGGGATGTGTATACGCATACGCTCTTAGCCATAGAGTGCGCCGACGCGATAGTCCGCGATCCGCTGGTGAAGTTCGCCCTGTTAGTACACGATGTGGGCAAGCCCATTGCTTTAAAGAAAAATAACTATGAGCACGCCGGGGGTCATGAAATGATTGGCGAGCAGATGGCTGAACGAATCTGTCGCCGGCTGCGCTTCAGCACCGATGAGATCAAGCTCATAAAATTTTTAGTGCGAGAGCACTTACGTATCGGGAGATTTGCAAAGATGAGCCCTGGCAAACGTGCCACGCTCTTGAAGACTCACGAGAATCCCGAAGCGCCGTGTGAGCGTCCGGCGGAGCGCTTCCCGTTCTTTATGAAGCTTGTGGCGCTGATGATCTGCGATTGTGAGGCAAGCGCGCACAAGTCATCAGGATGGCTTCCGGTCGTGCAAGCTGTACCCCCGTTGTTGCTCCGGGTGCGGGAGCTTGCGGAGCGGGAGCGCGCGCGCAAATTTCTTGATGGCCATGACTTAATCAAGATGGGGCTTTCCCCTGGTCCGCGCATTCGCGAGATCTTAGATGCTGTCTATGAGCAGATCTTCTCAGGAAGGATCACAACCCGTGAGGAGGCGCTCACCTTGGCCCAGCAGCTGCTCCAAGGGGTTGTCGATTCCAAGGGGAAGAGTGCGTCAGCTTGACTTGGAGGCCTCGGGCCTACTTGGTATAATTACCCATGCAGCCAGAAGAAGGGGGACCGGGTCAGTTCTCCTCAGCGACAAAGTCCCCCATTCCTCTCACCACCCTAAGGAGGACTACCCGGTCCCCGCTTCTGGTTGTGCCTGACGCCCGTTGCCAAAGAGCGTGTTTAAGAGATGAACTAATCCCATCCCAATCGCCGTTCCCAGGGCGATCCCCTCCATCGTCCCCTCGAACTTCGGCTGAGTGTAGCCGCAGTTGGGACAGAGCAGATAGGTCTTGCCGCCGCTCTCTTCGATCTTCATGGTATTTAACTCATTCTTGCAGATAGGGCACTTGGTGGGGTTGAGGACGGACTCGGGCAGGCGCCCTACCCCCTTGCGCATCAAGGCGAGTTCGGCCTCCTTGGCGTTGATATACACCCACGCCGGCACTTTGATCGTCTTGTAGGCCTCTGGGTCCTTTACCATCATAGTTCCTTCACCAAGGTTACCTTTGTCTGCTATGTAGAATTATAACCATTGTGCTATTATTGTCACAAGCTACTAAGCTGCATTATACTACTTTTCTACCAGGTTGTCAAGTCCCCCTCCTCTTTTTTCTAAAGATAGAATTTAGAATGCTTTTCAGCGAATAACCCCCCGAAGCTTCTCCCGCAGCCCCTCGTAGAAGCTCACAAACGAGAGGGCTTGGTCTATGTCTATCCACGCAACCGATTCTATCTCGTCAGGGGCAGGGCAAAAGTGCTCGTGCTCTAGCTGTATCTCATAAAAGAACGTATGCCAATGGTAGTTCGTCGTCCGCCCCAGATGCGATTCCGTCCCCAAGAAGCGCACGATCCGGCACGGGACGCCAGTCTCTTCAGTCGTTTCGCGCAGGGCGGCTTCTTCCGGAGTCTCCCCATATCCCACAAAGCCTCCTGGGAGAGTCCACTGCCCAGCGTTGTACCCCCGCTTGGGTTTGACCATCAAGAGCTTGCTCTCTTTGAGAATAATAGCTTTGGCCGTCAAGCGCGGTAGGGTCGCGCTCACGGCCAGTCTTACAAGAGGCAAGGCTTCGTCCAGTCCGGGAATCTGCTCTTTATGCCACCAGTCTTCGGGGTGTCTGTCCAGATGGGGCTTGCAGAAGTGAACCCTCTCCCCCCGGAGGTTCATCGTATGGATGATCTCAAACTCCCAGGGGATCTCTGAGCGCGCTGTGGGAAAGCGGAGCCGCCCGCCTTCCGAGATCAAGAAGACCTGGCCATCTCGTTCTAAATAGTAATGTTCCATTAGGGAAGGGCGAATTCACCCCTCCCTACTATACCCCAGAGCCCTACGGCCGCGCAAGACGATTAAAAGAGCGTGAAGCGAATGACCAAGCCCACAAAGACCAGCGCGACCATGGACATTAACTTAATGAGAATATTGAGCGATGGGCCAGAGGTGTCCTTGAACGGATCGCCTACGGTGTCGCCGACGACCGCGGCTTTATGCGCAGGCGAGCCCTTGCCTCCGTAATGCCCCTCTTCTATGTATTTCTTGGCGTTGTCCCAGGCCCCTCCCGCGTTGGCCATCAGCAACGCGAGCACAAATCCAGATACCAACGCCCCGACAAGGACGCCCATCACCGCCGTCACGCCAAAGAGAATCCCCGTTATCAACGGAGAGATGATCGCTAGCAGCGCCGGCATGATCATCTCCTTGTGAGCCGTCTTCGTAGCGATCTCGACGGCCTTGGAGTAATCAGCTTTCGCTTTCCCCTCTAAGAGTCCAGCGATCTCTCTAAATTGCCGGCGCACTTCCTCAACGATCGCGCCAGCAGCTCGACCCACGGAGCTCATCGTCATAGCGCCGAAGAGGAAGGGCAACATCGCGCCGACGAAGAGCCCCAGCAGCGCATAAGGATTGGAGAGGGAGAAGACTTGATCAAGCTCAGCTAGCTCGAGAGAACGCTTCGTCAAGACTGTCACGGCCTTGCCACCCAGATCGCTTAACTGAAGAGCAATCTGATCGCGATAGGTGCTGATGAGTGCCATGGCCGTGAGCGCTGCTGACCCGATAGCGAAGCCCTTTCCGACGGCTGCGTTGGTGTTGCCCAAAGCATCTAAAGCATCGGTGCGCTTGCGCACCTCGGGCTTTTGATGAGACATTTCAGCGATGCCCCCAGCGTTGTCTGCTACTGGGCCGTAGGCATCGCTGGCCAAGGTAATACCCAAAGTCGAGAGCATCCCCACAGCAGCAATGCCGATCCCGTAGAGCCCCATCTTCATGGGGTCAAGCCCGGCTAACGCGGCACTCGCTGTTGAAGCCGCCCAGTATCCGGCGATGATCGCGATCCCAACAGCGATCACTGGGATAGCCGTCGAGCGCATGCCCGTGGCCAGCCCACTGATGATGACCGTTGCGGGGCTGGTTTGCGCTGTCATCGAGATCTGTCGCGTTGGCTGGTATTGCGATGACGTGTAGTACTCTGCGGAAAAGCCGATCACGAGCCCCGCGGCCAACCCCAAGACCAACGCGACGTACAAGCCCCAGTAGCTCCATGACCCAAAGAGTAAGATCGTAATGAGCAAGGAAAACAGCGCGATGAGCACAGCGCTGGCATAGACGCCGCGCCGCAGGGCGCGCAAGAGTTCGCCTTGCGAAGCTTCTTCGCGCGCTTGGACTAAGAAGCTTCCAAAGACCGAGCAGATAATGCCCACGGCAGCGATGAGCATCGGATAGGCGACGCTCTGCATGACGAGCTCCTTGCCGATAAACGCTGAGATCCCCAAGGCGACCGCGGCGATGATCGCGCCCACGTACGATTCATATAAGTCGGCGCCCATGCCGGCGACGTCCCCAACGTTATCGCCGACCTGGTCAGCGACGACAGCGGGATTGCGCGGGTCATCTTCGGGGATTCCGGCTTCGACCTTGCCGGAGAGATCTGCCCCAACATCCGCAGATTTCGTGAAGATCCCTCCACCCACACGAGCAAAGAGTGCCACAGAGCTCGCGCCCATCGCTGAGGTTAATAACACCTGGGCGATCTCTTGGAGCCCCACCCCAATGGTGTAGAGAATCACGAACCAGAGCGTGATATAAAAAAGCCCCAGCCCCACAACGGAGAAGCCCATGACGCTGCCGGCTTCGAAGGCAACTCGTAAAGCTCGGTTGAGGCTCTGTTTTGCGGCGGCCGTCGTGCGTCCGTTGCTTGTGGTGGCGATCTTCATCCCTACATAGCCTGCAAGCCCAGAGAACGCCCCTGCGGTCAGGAAGGCCCACGGCGCCCAGGGACTGAGCAAGCGGCCAAGGCTCATGAGTAACAGAATAACAAAGAGTGTCAGTAAAAAGATCGCCACGACCATATACTGCCGGCGCAGGAAGGCCTCAGCCCCTTCCCGCACATAGGAGGAGAGCTGCCGGATGCGCTCCTCCCCCTCATCGAAGCCCCGTAGGCGAACGACCAAGTATCCCACATACCCTAACGTCAGCACGGCAACCGCACCTGCTGCATACACGAAATCCATAGAGTGAACGGAACACCCCTTCGCGCAAAGTTTCGCTCATTATACGTGAAAGCAGGGGAGCGATGCAAGTCCATTCTCATTTGCGTTTTAGAGCAAAGTGTGCTATGCTGCTTAGGGAAAGGGAGGTCTTTCGATGAGAGTAAGGGTATTCTTTGTTTTCAGTGTGCTGGTCGGCGTTGGACTGATAGGGTGCAACCCGGCGGAGCCTCTCCCCCCGGGAGCAGCACGGGAGTTTGTCTTAGTAATGAGTGATATGCGCTTTATTGGGGAGAGCCCTCTGGCGATCGCGGGCGTGGAGAACCCCGACATCGTCGTGCAAGTTGGGGATAAGGTCAAGATCACCCTCAAGAACAAGGAGAGCCAGCTGGTCTTGCACGATTTTGCGATCAGTAACCACGACGTCAAGCTCACACAATATCTGCGCCCCAATCAGTCTGTGACCGTAGAGTTCACCGCGCCGCGGGTCGGAGAGTTTCTCTATTATGACCCGCTCAATCCCACCACGATGAGAGGGCGGTTCATCGTGATCGGGCGATGACTTGAATTTTCCCTAAAAGTTTTCTAAACTCAGGCGCACCACAGTGAAGGGGTGATCGGTGATGAGAGCCTTATGGGAGATTGAGCTGAAGAAGCGTCCTTGGGATGACGAAGACGACGAGGACGAAGACGACTGGGACGACGAAGATTGGGATGACGAGGACTGGGACGAGGACGAAGACGACGAATAGAGTCTAGAGTCTCCCCCGGATCTGTTCCTCGCCGAGTCGGAGGGCTTCAGCTAATCCGTGAGGGTTGGAGCCACCACCCTGGGCAAAGCGAGCATTGCCTCCGCCGCCGCCGTCGATCATGGGCGTTAACGCTTTGATAATCTGCCCGGCATGAAGTTTCTTCGTTAGCGCTTCGCTCACTTTACACACGAGCGCAGCTTTGCTATTGTACACCCCCCCAAGCAACGCAACCCCGGGCGCAATCTCCGGCTCGATTAGGTCAGCAAGGGTTTTGAGGTCTTCCAGGGGAAGATCGAGCCGCGCACAGATGACTGATGCTTCGTTCACCATGCGACGATCCTGTAAGAGCTTATCTTTCTCAAAGAGAAGGAGTTGGCGCTTGAGGGCATCGCGCTCCCGGACAAGCGCTTCGCGCTCGGCAAGCAGAGCTTCGAGCTTTGGCGCGAGATCTTTTTCAGACGTCTTGAGCATCTGGGCAAGCTGACGCTCCCTCATCTCGCGCTCCTTCAAATACTTGAAGAGATTCTCCCCGACGGCAACGTGCACGCGTCTTATCCCCGCGGCGACGCTTTGCTCACCGATAATCTTAAACAAGCCGATCTGGCCCGTTCGCTGCACGTGGGTGCCGCCGCAGAGCTCCACACTGAAGGGGCTTTCGTCGCCGGGCAAGGGTGCAATCGTGACGACACGGACTCTCTCCTTGCCTGCGTAGTCTTCGGTAAAGAGCGCCATGGCCCCGCGCGCTTTCGCTGCTTCTAGGGGCTCTTCAGAGATAGTCACGGGCAGGTCAGCGAGAATGGCGCGGTTCGCTAACTCTTCGATACGAGCGATCTCCTCTTCTGTCAATGGCGCGAGGTGTTTAAAGTCAAAGCGCAGCTCATCTGGGGCGACGAGCGAGCCCGCTTGAATCCCCTGAGAGTAGCCCAGGACCCTTCTCAGCGATGCGTGCAGGATGTGCGTCGCTGTGTGATTTCTCATGGTTCGGGCACGGCGCTCGCCGTCGACTTTCAGGAGACATCGATCTCCAACGCGAAATTCTCCTTCGATGACGCGAACTTTATGGAGATAGACCCCGCGCTCGTCTTTCTGCACATCGAGAACCTTGGCCTTGCCGGGGCGCGAGCGATTCTCGATCCAGCCCGTGTCAGCGACTTGGCCCCCGGCTTCGGCGTAGAAGGGCGTCTCGGCAAACGCCAGGAGCTGCTCTTCGGCTAGGAGAAGCTCTGATTCGTATTCTAAATGCTGGTAGCCTACAAACTGTGTGGGCGGGACAGCAGCTTGAGTTCTCAGGATCTTCTCGACTCGCGGCTCAAGGCCGCGGGAGCGCTCGCGTTGCTTATTCATCTCGCGCTCGAAGCCCGCTCGATCGACGTGCATCCCATGTTCACGCGCGATGTCTTCGAGCATCTCCACGGGGAACCCGTAGGTGTCGTGCAGGAAGAACGCCTCCGGGCCGGGGATGAGCCTCTCGCCCTTGTGTTGTAACTCAAAGATGATCTTCTCGGCGCGCTCAAGCCCTTGATCGAGTGTGCGCTCGAAGCGCTCCTCTTCGTGCGCGACAGCTTTCAGAATAAAATCTCTCTGGGCTTTGAGCTCAGCGTAGTGCTCGCCCATCGTCTCAATAACCAGCTCGGCAACTTTGGGCAGGAATGGCGTTGGGAGCCCAAGCTTCTTGCCAAATCGGATCGCCCGACGCATGATCATGCGCAAGACATAGCCCTGCTTCTCGTTGCTGGGCAGCACCCCGTCAGCGATGAGAAACGTCATAGCCCGTCCGTGATCAGCGATGACGCGATACGGCACGGCGTGCTCGCGCATCTGCGCGAAGCTGTGCTTGGTCAGCTCGCGCAGGCCCTCGAAGATTGGGTGAAAGAGATCCGTATCGTAGTTGCTAGAAGCATTCTGCAAGACCGCGACGATCCTCTCTAGCCCCATCCCCGTATCCACGCCGGGCTTGGGGAGCAGAGCTCGCCTCCCATCGGGCTCTTGGTTGAACTGCATAAAGACTAGATTCCAGACCTCAAACCAGCGATTGCAGTCGTTATCGAGAGCTGGGGAGCAATCGGGGCGCTTGCAGTCGCAGAACTCCGGCCCTCTGTCCCAGATGAGTTCCGTGTTTGGGCCGCAGGGGCCGGTGTCGCCCATCATCCAAAAATTCGTCTTCTCGCCCATACGGTGAATGCGCTCTTTGGGGGCTTGGGCAATCTCTTGCCAGAGTGTGAAGGACTCTTCGTCATCTCTGTAGACCGTGAAGTGAAAGCGCGCTTTGTCGAGCCCATAGACTTCCGTCAGCAGCTCCCACGCGAACGAGATCGCCTCGCGCTTGAAGTAGTCGCCGAACGAGAAGTTTCCGAGCATCTCGAAGAACGTATGGTGTCTTGGGGACGGCCCGACGTTTTCTAGGTCATTGTGCTTTCCTGAGACGCGCATACACTTCTGCACCGTCGCGGCGCGGGTGTACGCGCGCTTTTCCAAGCCCAAAAAGAGCTTCTTGAACTGCACCATCCCAGCGTTGGTAAAAAGCAGCGTCGGGTCATCGGGGACGAGCGACGAGCTTGGCTCAATCGTGTGCCCCTTGTCACGGAAGTAGTCTAAGAACGTTCGGCGCACGGCAGCGGCAGTCCATCTCTCGTTCATAGGGATCAGATCTTAAGTGTAATCAAACGCAATTAGGCGTGCAAGCCCCTCTCGAGCACGCACAACCCAGACACACCTTGAAGGGCGTGCGCGCGTTCTTTATACTACGATCACATCATTGAGGGTGATACGATGAGACGCGAACGCTGGTATAACTTCTTCTTGGTCGTGTTTCTTTTGGTTGGGCTTGGGGTCTTCGCCTTCAAGACCATGGCGCTGCTCCAGAGCTTCTGGTATGCCCCCGTGGCAAGCGCCCAGAAGCAAGAGCCAACCTCCCCCTTGGCTCAGCTTAATCGAGTGGAGCGAGGTAAGCTCGTCTTCCAAGCAGGAGGATGCACGTCGTGTCACTTGGCACGCCTAGAACCTGGGGGGCCGTTGGTGGGCTTTCCCGTCGGGCCAAGCTTGAGTAACGTCGGGATGCGCCGCGACGACAAGTGGCTGCGCGAGCACTATATCGACCCGCAGAAGCTCGTCCCCGGTAGCAAGATGAACTCGTTTGCCTATCTCCCTAGCGATGAACTGGACGCTCTCGTAGCCTACGTGAAGCAGACGTTTACCCCACAGCATGATCCTGTGGAGGAGCCAACGCTCGTGATCCCAGAACGATTCACGCCAGAGCAAGTCGAGCGCGGCAAGGCGCTCTTCACCAGTCAAGGCTGCATGGGATGTCACATAATTGGTAGGAGTGGCGGGCCCATCGGACCGAACCTCACCCACGCCGGCGCGCATGGGCGCACCGATGAGTGGCAGCTCCAGCATCTGAAGGACCCGCTCTCTGTCTACGTAATAGGCCCGACCGATGGAATCCCCTGGCCTATGCCACGCTTCAATGCCCTCTCTGACGAAGACTTGCACGCGTTGGTCGCGTACTTGCAGAGCTTACGCTAAGGAGGTCGACGCATGGAACCGCGCTCCTTCGATTTTCTCAAACGGCTTTTAGCGACCGTCAGCCCTTCTGGATATGAAGATGAAGCTGCCCAGGTCTGGGCTGCGGAAGCGAAAACCTTCGCCGACGAAGTACGATCTGACACCCAAGGCAACGTCATTGCTGTCGTCAATAAGGGCGGAAAACCTAGAGTCATGCTTGCTGGGCACATGGACGAGATCGGGTTTATGATCACTCATATTGACGACCAGGGCTTTCTCTATTTCGGACAGATCGGGGGGTGGGATCCCCAGATCGTCCAGGGCCAGCGCGTTTGGATCCGCACGCAACACGGAAAGATCCCCGGCGTCATCGGCAAAAAGCCCATTCACTTAATTAAAGAAGAAGATCGCAATCGGGTCACCAAGATCGAAGAGCTTTGGATCGATATCGGCGCCAAAGACAAGGCCGAGGCTGAGAAATTAGTGCGCATCGGCGACCCTGCCGTCATCGATTACGGGTTTATGGAGCTAAGAAATGGGTTAGTCGTCTCGCGGGGGTTCGACGACAAGGCGGGGGCGTTCGTCGTGCTTGAAGCAGCCCGGATGCTTGCTCAGCTCAAGCCCAAAGCCGAAGTCTATGCTGTTGCAACTGTCCAAGAAGAAGTTGGGCTGCGCGGTGCCCACACGAGCGCGTACGGCATTGACCCATTAGTTGGGATCGCCGTCGATGTCGGCTTCGCGACAGACTTTCCCACGATGGCCGAAGAACAAAAGCGCGTGGGCGCAGCAAAGCTCGGCCAGGGCCCGATGATCGGGCGCGGGCCTACATACAATCACAAAGTTGTCGAACTCTTAATAGAGACAGCCCAAGCAAACAAGATCCCGTATCAATTGAACGGCGAACCACGCGGCATGGGCACCGACGCGTACGCCATGCAGATGACCCGCGCGGGGATCGCGGCGGGGTTGGTCTCCGTGCCCAATCGCTATATGCACAGCCCCTGCGAGATCGTCTCGCTCTCGGATTTGGAGAACGCGTACACACTTATTGCCCATACGGTCGCTCAGATAGATGAGAAGATGAGCTTTGCGAGATTCTGATTTGCCCAGACAAAAATAGTCTGCTATACTTTCAGCGATCAGCAAAAGCTGATTGCTCGTGAACGAAGGAGGCAGTATGGCATTTGTTATTTGTCAGCCATGCATAGACAAAAAGCATACGGATTGCGTTCAGGTCTGCCCTGTGGATTGCATTCATCCGCGCCCGGATGAGCCCGACTTCCCCAACGTGCGCCAGCTCTATATCGATCCGAGCACGTGCATCAATTGTGGAGCCTGCGCAGCCGTCTGCCCGGAGCAAGCGATCTTCCCCGAAGAAGACGTCCCTGAGCAATGGAAGAATTTTATTGAGATCAACGCGCAGTATTATAAGAAATAATACGGCCTGACGCGGCGCCTCACAAGCAGGGCCAAGAGTGCCCCAGTGATAAACCCTCCGGCGTGTGCCCAGTACGCGACCCCGCCGCCCTCGACCGGGCTGGAAATTCCCCCGACAAATTGCAAGATAAACCAGAAGCCCAACAGAAAGATCGCCGGCAGCTCGATCAATCTGACGAAGAACGGGAAGAGCGGCACGAGCGTCAGCACTCTCCCATAGGGAAAGAGTACAAAGTACGCCCCTAACACCCCCGAGATCGCCCCGCTGGCCCCGACCATCGGGATCACCGTGTTTGGATTCGTGAGAATCTGCGCGAAGGCTGCAGCTATGCCCGATAAAAGATAAAAGAGCATATACCCGAACCGCCCGAAGACGTCCTCAACGTTGTCGCCGAAGATCCATAAGTACCACATATTCCCCAAGATATGCCAGAACCCCGCGTGCATGAACATCGCCGTCAGCAGCGTCAGCCAGATCGTGAAGGGCACCAGTGGAGGCAAGTCAGTCCCCCTGGTGATCTCGCAGGGCGTGACTCCGAAGCGGAATGTGAACTCGTCCTCGGCAGAGATCACCGAGAACCGAAGTTGGCTTGCCAAAGCCCTGGGGATCTCGCAGCCGGCCTGCTGCCACGCGCGTACCCACTGGCGCGTGTTCTCTGTCGCGGGAGTGTTGCTCAGCGAGAACTGATAGAGAAAGACCAAGATATTTATAATAATAATCGCGACGGTGACGACCGGAAACGAGCTGCTATGTCTATAGTCGCGCAGCGGGATCATAGAGTGAGTCTAGCACAGGAGGCTCTCTTTGGCAACCAGGCTTCGCCTGCACGCTGCGCGTGGGCTTCATCTTCGCCGGCTCTGGCCGGCGAAGGCGTACGGTCCAGGCGAAGCCTGGCTGGCGAAAGCAAGCTCAATCTGCTATAAAATCTAAGAGTATGCAAGCACAGATCTCTCTCTGGGACTATCTGATTCCGACGCTCCTGCTGATCGTGTCCTTGGTCATTGGGCTAGTGGGGCGGCGTTATCTCTTTCGCTATCTGCACATCTGGGCGCAGCGCACGACCTGGGAGTTCGACGATATCATTATCAATGCAACGCGCGGGCCCTTCGTGCTCTGGGTCGTCGCGCTGGGGATCTATTTCGCATTAGAGTTCTCAAAGCTGCCGGACGAACTTGTCGCACTCTTGGGGAAGATCCTCCTCGCTTTGGTCGTGCTCTCGATGACGCTTGTATTAGCGAATATTGTGAGCGCTCTCTTTCAGCGGGCGGTGGCACGAGGGGAGGTCGAAGCCCCAGCAACAAGCCTGACGAGAACGTTTATCAAGGTCGGTGTGATCATCGTCGGCTTGCTCGTGCTCTTGTCCACACTAGGGATCTCGATCACACCCATTCTGACAGCGTTTGGGATCGGAGGCTTGGCCGTTGCGCTGGCCTTGCAAGACACGCTGACTAATCTCTTTGCGGGGTTCAACGTCTCGATGGCTCGTCAGATCCGCGTCGGCGACTATATCAAATTAGACACTGGGCAAGAGGGTTACGTCACGGATATCAACTGGCGCACCACGAGCATCCGCGATTTTTCCAACAATCTCATTATTATTCCGAACGCCAAGCTCGCTCAAAGCATCATCACGAATTATTATATGCCGGACAAACCCGTGACGGTTCGCATCCCCGTGAGCGTCAGCTACAGCTCCGACCCAGAGCATGTCGAGCGTGTTTTATTAGAGATCGGGCAGCAAGCGATCCGGGAGATGCCCCAGCTCGACCCGAGCTTTGCTCCCGTGGTGCGTTTTACCAATATGGGCGATTTCTCGCTTGATTTTCTCTTAGTCGTGCGGGCCAAGACGTTTGACGATCAGTTCAGTGCGCAGCACGAGCTGCGCAAGAGAATCTTGAAGAGACTCCGTGAGGAGGGCATCGAGATCCCGTTTCCGGTGCGCACAGTGTATCTCAGAAATGACCGTTATCAGACCCCGCCCAGATAGACTTGCTGTACGTGCGCATCCGCGCGGAATTCTTCAGGCGTGCCCTCTTTTACAATCATGCCCGTCTCCAGCAGATAGACCCGGTGCGCATGGGCTAGGGCAAACGGCACGTTCTGCTCAGCTAAGAGAATCGTGACCCCAGACTCGTTGATCTGCTTGAGCGCCTCAGCAATCGCCTTGCGCACAATCGGGGCCAGCCCCAGCGTCGGCTCGTCTAAGAGCAAGAGCTCCGGACGGCCCATCAGCGCCCGCCCGATGGCGAGCATTTGCTGCTCACCCCCAGAGAGCGTTCGCGCCATCTGGCGCTCGCGCTGCCGCAAGATGGGAAAGAGCTGATAGACCTTCTCCAGCTCGCTCTCCGGGTCGAAGCTTTTGAAGCGAAACGCACCCATCAAGAGATTGTCTTTGACGCTCATCTCTGGGAAGAGATGGCGGCCCTCCGGACAGTGAATCACTCCCAGCTGCACAACCTTGGCGGGATCGCGCGGTAGGGGAGCACCGTTGAAGTTGATGCGGCCCTCCCCGTCTTTGAGCCCAGAGATCGTGCGAAAGAGCGTGGTCTTGCCCGCCCCATTGGGCCCAATGATCGCGACGAACTCCCCTTGCGCAACCCTCAGACTGACGTTCTTCAAGACGTGCGCCTTGGCGTAGTACACGTTGAGATCCTCGATGACCAACACCTTAGAATCCACCACCGGCGAGATAGGCTTCTTGGACTTGGGGGTTACGTGCAACTTCTTCAGGGGTGCCTTCAGCGATCTTCTCCCCAAAGCAAAGGACGACAATTCGGTCGACTAAGCGCATCACCCCGCGCATATTGTGATCGACCAAGATGATCGTCTGGCCTTCGTCCCGAAGACTCGCGATCAAGTGGGAGATCTCGTCGACTTCGGCGTGGGACAGTCCCGCAAATGGCTCATCGAGGAGCAGGAGTTCCGGGTCGGTGCCGATGGCGCGAGCAAGCTCTAAGCGTCTCAGCCCGCCTTGAGGGAGCATCCCCGGCAGCTCCTGGCGACAGATACAGCGGTTCTCATCGGAAGAATGCTCGCACAGGCCGGTGCGCTCACAGCTCTGGAGTGTCTTTGGAGTGGGATCGATGGCGCGGGTGAAGATCTCATTGGGGATGGCCGAGATCTCGACGTTCTCATAGACGGTCTTTCGCGGGAAATACTGAGCGATCTGGAAGACCCGCGCGATCCCGGCGTTGACGATCTTATATGTCGGCCAATGGGTGATCTCTTGCCCCTTAAAGAAGATCTGGCCCCTGTCAGGCTTGAGTATTCCCATGATGAGATTGAAGACGGTGCTCTTGCCCGCGCCGTTGGGCCCGATCAGCCCTAAGATCTCTTGAGGTTCGACATGAAATGATAAATCTTTGACGGCCATCAGGCCCCCAAACGACTTGCGCAAGTTCTCGACTCGCAAGAGTGCCATGATGTCAGCCTCTTCGGATCTCCCCTCGCCTCTGTCTGAAAAGCCCCATAAGCAGCGGCAACAGCCCCTGGCGTGCAAAGAACAACAACACTAAGAGAAGCGCAAAGAAGATGAACGTTGCCCACCGCTCCAAAAACGAGAGTGCCAGCCCTTCTGCCCCAATAGGCAGCTTCCACTGGGCGATCTCGCGGATGAGCTGTTCGCCCCCGCGCACGAGAAAGCCGCCCCACAACGCCCCTACGATCGTCCCCATCCCACCGATCACGGATGCGACTATCATCTCGATGGACGACGTCAGGGAGAGCAGGGAGTTGAAAAACACGGCCTCGTTCGTGTGCACGGAGAGCGCACCTCCTAGACCGACCACCGACGCGCTGACTGCAAACGCAAAGATCTTGTATTTCGCGACATTGATCCCTGCGGCTTCGACAGCCTCTTCGTTCTCCCGAATCGCTTCTAATATTTTACCGATGCGCGAGGTGCTCAGCCAGACCAGGCCCACCCCCACAGCAGTCATCAGCACCCAGAAGAAATAGTAATTACAGTATTGATAGAGCCGGAACGAGTCGATGTGCAGGCGAGAGAGCAATCCTTCAAGAGTGTTGAGCAGAGAATCTTGGCACAGCGGTGTCACCCCGAACTTTCCTAGCTCCCCCCCCGTCCAGTCCGCTAAGATAATCACTAAGCGCGCTGCAGCCAGGGGCAAGAT
Source organism: Candidatus Bipolaricaulota bacterium (assembly GCA_030550495.1). Classification (GTDB taxonomy): domain Bacteria; phylum Bipolaricaulota; class Bipolaricaulia; order RBG-16-55-9; family DRXL01; genus JANXCC01. The sequence continues at coordinate 28,331 of JAUQPG010000009.1, forward strand.
CAGCGTTACTAAAGAGAAATACGGGCCGCGCAGGCGCAGCGCCGGCACGCTGAACAGCAACCCCGCCAGCACGGCCATACTGACCCCGGTGGGCACCGTGGCCCAGATGGGCCATTTGAGATAGAGATTGAGTAACCCTGCCGTATAGCCGGAGACCGCCACAAAAAATATATGTCCGAAGCTGATCTGCCCGGTCATCCCCGAGAGGATATCCCAGCCCATGGCGTACACCGCGAAGAGCTGGGCATACATCAGAGTGGTCATCCACTTGGAGGGCAAGAAGGGGCCGACCGCACCGGCAACGATCACCGTCAGTCCTAAGAGGACGAATTTGAGCGTGCGCAGGCTCATTCCGTCCTCCCGAACAGCCCTTCGGGCTTAATGAATAAGATCGCGATCAAGACCAAGAGCGATGAAACTCCCACCCACGACGATCCCAGAAACTCAAAGCACCGGAAGTCCGCAGCGCAGACGCGCACCGACGGTGAATAAGTCATGAGCACTTCGAGAAACCCGATGAGATACGCCGCAACGATGGACCCTTTGAGGCTCCCCAGCCCGCCAACTACTACTATAGCGAAACTGATAATTAACGGATCACGCCACATGAACGGGTCGAGCTTCACCCAGGAAGCGAAAAAGAACCCGGCGATCCCCGCTAACGCGCCGGAGATCGCCCACGTGAGCGTGTAGACTTTTTTCACGTCGATACCCACAAGGGCTGCGCCCTCTTGGTCTTGGGCTGTAGCTAGTATGACCTTGCCCCAGCGCGCGCGGTGCACGAAGAGCCAAAAGAGCAGAATCGCAAGCCACGACGCACCAAACGCGATGATGCGATTCGTGATGACGGTCGTCTTATGAATCTCGACGCTGCCGCTTACAAACGGCGCCAAGAGCTGGGTATTGGTGGTGAAGAAGATTTTTATCAGCTCTTCGATGAGGAGTGCGCAGGCGAGCGTAGCGATCAGCGTGACGATGGGCGAGCGCTGCACATGACGGACTAAGCCGTGATAGAGCACTATCCCCAACAGTGTGCAGACCACGACAGCCAGCGCAAAAGCGCTATATAAATTCCAGTGGAGATACTGCTGGGCGAACCACGCGGTGTACGCGCCGACCATCAAGAACGCCCCGTGGGCTAAGTTCAAGACACGCCCGACCCCGAAGATCATCGTAAACCCGAGAGCCACAAGGGCGTAGAGCGCACTGATTAAGACCGAATAGATAACAATGCGTTCAGCGATAACGAACACTTGGTCCATAATTTTTAGTAGGGGCATACGGCCGTACGCCCCTACTGGCTTATCCAACGAAGCATTTTGCCACACTGCGGGCGAACGCCTGCCATGCTTCAAATCGTCCGCCCTTGGGCTTGCCCTTCTTCTTCCAATCTTCGACAGCTGCTTTATATGTTGTAGCTGCTGCACTGATGCACGCGTCTATGCTGACGGGGTTGCCCTCTTCATCGGCGCGCAGCCGATACTGCTTGGGCCAGATCACGACGCGCAGCGGGTCCTTCTCGGGGTTCGCCTTCAAGGGATCTTTCGCAAGCGTCGTCCACAGCACCCACTTAGCAACTACGTAGTCAGATCCATACTTGGGGTCGTGGGGATAGATATCGTTCTTATCTCGGAACTGCACCCGCCCCACTGTGCCGACGTAGTCCGTCTTTTCCAATTCTTCGACGAGCTTGTCGGGATCGGTGCTCTTGGCGCGATCCATCGCTTCTTTGAGAATAAAGAGCGCATCGTATGTGGTGAACGCCGTGTAGAGCGGGCGGGACGGCGCAGATCCCCCGAAACGTTCTATATACGCTTGGAAGAACGGGAGCGTCTTGGGTGTGAGGGGCGTCTCGCCGGTAGCAGCATCAGCATAGGCATGGCCCATCACACGCCCACCGGTGCTCTTCCAATACTCGAACGCTTGGCCTTCCGTAATGATCCCGATGACCGGCGCGTCGACTTTGAGTTCGTACGTCTGGCCCACAAAGGGCACCCCCGGGTTGAACGCAAATCCCGGGATGATCGCATCGGCGTCGGAATCCCCGATCTGCTGAAGGATCGCGTTGAAGTCCGGGTTGTTGATGGGGAAGTTAATCGCCTTGGCAATCTGTACCCCGGCTTCCGATGGCAATCGCTCTTGGAGGAGCTTGAGAAAATCCCGCCCGAAGTTGCTGTCCTCCATCACTAATGCGACTTTCTGCACCCCAAGCTCATCTTTCATCAGGCCCTTGACCATGCCTACGGTGTCTTGGGCCAGAACTTCGCTGTTGAGCATCAGACGAAAATAATATTTATATTTTTCATAGTCGCTCTTGACCAGCTCGCTGAACTGCTTCCCGCTAGTGCCCGTATTTAAGAAGGGCTTTTTCAGGCGCGCCAGCGAGGGCATAATCCCCATGACTGCCTCATCGAGAAAGCCCCCAACAATGGCTTGAGCGCCCTTCTGGACCAGCTCTTCGTAGGCCGCGCGTGCCACATCCCCACGAAGGACTTGGTCGTCCCGAATTAGCCCGTCCATGGTGAGCTTGGGCGGTGGAAGCTTCTTGTCGTCAACTAATTTGTTGATCTCGTCGATGGCCAACAGAGCGCCGCGCACCATAGCGCGCCCCACATCCAACAGATCAATAGGGCCGATCAGCCCGACCTTCACCGGAGGCTGTTGGCCCCAGCCCAACACTGAGCTCAGCGTTAGCGTCCCTGCCCCAACGCCGAGCGCCTTCAAAAACATACGGCGATTCATCCTCATAGCTCGTCCTCCTCCGGCACTCTGTTTGTTTATCTTAGCCGTTTGCTGGGGGCTTCTGCAAGTCACCCCTTGGCGGAGCGCGCTATCGCCTCTTCGTCGAGTTCGACCCCAAGCCCCGGCCCCGACGGGACTGTGATATAGCCGTCCGGGTCAACCGTCAAGGGCTTCTTCAAGAAGAAATCGCGCGCTTGGGGCGTCCAGCCTGGCGGTTCGTAGGGGAACTCGGCCCACTCGCAGTTTGGGCACGCCCCCATTATTTGGAGATTCGCAGCTAAGCCCAGTCCGCTTGTCCACGTATGGGGAGCGATGCGCAGTCCAAAAGCTTCGGCCATAGACGCGATTTTCTTCGCCGTCAAAATACCGCCAGAGAGCGTGGCATCTGGCTGCAGAATATCTACGCACTGATTGAGAATCAGCTCGCGAAACTCGTGCAGATCCGAGTTCATCTCCCCGCCAGCGAGCGCGATCCCCACTCTTTGACGCAGCAGCCGATAGCTGTGATAGTCGTTCTTCTCTAACGGCTCTTCGAGCCAGAGCACGCCCAGTTCTTTGAGTTCTTCGGCAACGCGCTGCGCTGTCGCCAAATCCCAATGCGGGGCTTCGCCCAGGCCCGCTACGCGCCAGCCCATGTTCGCATCTACCATCAGATCTATCTTTGGGAAGTGCTCGCGCACCGCGCGGGCAACTTTCATATCGTCACGCCAATCCATACTGTGAAATCTCAGCTTGACTGCACGGAAGCCTATCTTCTGAATCTGCTCGACATACTCTAAGCGCTCTTCGACGCCCTTCAGCTCCCCCGTGCTCGCATAGGCTTTGATGCGCTCTTGATAGCCCCCTAAGAGCTTATAGACTGGGACGTTCAACGCTTTGCCGATAATATCCCACAGCGCCGGCTCGACGTACCATAATCTCAGCCCGAGAAACGTCGCCGAGCGCAAGATTTTTATAATCTCTTCGACGTTGAACGGATCTCGCCCCAATAGAAACGGCGCAAGCAGCTCGCCGAGCTTTGCGCCCTCCTGCCCGAAGGCGAACCCCGCGGAGTAGCCCTTAATCCCCTCGTCGGTCTCAAGAATCACGAGATTGACTCGGTGGAACGCTTGGGGATACCCTGGCAGCCACGCGGGATAGAACGGCTGCTCCAAAGGGTACTCTAAGAGCTTGACCGTGACATTAGTGATGCGCACTAGGGCTGCACTCCCTTCTCGGCCAAGAATTTCTTATAGACTTCAATGGCCTGAGGCATGGTGCGCGTGAGCTGCATAATGCCGCTGACTTTGCCCTTGGGCTGGATGAGTCTCTTGGTGAACGCGAGCATCGCGTTCTCTTGGCCCGTATAGAGCTTGTGAAAGAGATCTGCCGTGAGCGTCAGAGACGCGCCCTCTTCGCCGCCAGGGTGGGTCTCACAGATCTGCATAGCCTCGCCGCGGGCGTCGACCCAAAAGTCAATATCGGGCTGCTTGATGTGAATCCCAATCAGCATCTTGAGCGCTGACCAGCCCTCATAGATCTCTTTGACGTCTTTGAGACGGTTGGCGAACTCCAGCACGAACTGCTTCGCTTGTTGCGGGTCTGTGTATGGGAAGCCCATACGCACCTCCTCAATATTAAGCTGTTAGCGATCAGCCGTCAGCTCACTCTCTTCCTGATGCGATACGTGTGGGTATCTATAACCACACGTGCTCCGCGCAATGCTTCTCGATCATGTGTCTTGAGGAAATCAAGCAGGATTCGGTGAACTCGTTGCTGATTGGCAGCAGTCATCCGAAGCAGAATAATCCCACTATACTGTGCTGGAGGATACATCAAGATGTTGCCGAATCCCTTATCGTTAGTCACCAGCACGGCATCGAGCGATTGCGCCAGACTTAACACTTGAGAGTCCTCCGCGTCGGCTTGGTTCAACTCCTTAAGAGTGATCACCTCGTGTCCTTGGGCCTGCAGGAGCTTGACTGTCTTCCCATAGACACAATGGTCTGCGAGGATCTTCATGCAGGTGTCTGGCTAGAGACCTCTGGTTCGTAAACGTGTATCTCCTCACCCTTGAGAAACTTATTAGCGAACGCGATGCACGCTAGGACATCCTCTTTGGAGATATCGGGAAAGTACTCCTCGGAAGTGATCTCAGCGATGGAGATCCCCGCAGCTAAGAGATCCAGCACTTGCTCAACCATGATGCGCGTGCCGGCGATGCGTGGCTTGCCGTGGCAGATGTTCGGGTCGACTTCGATGCGCTCGGCAATCTTCATAGTGCGCTCACCGCCTCGATTGTAGCACTTTGGCACTCAGCTTGCAGCTCAAGTCCTTGTCTTTGCCGATCTCTGACAGCTTTTACGGTAAGCAGACTTGGCCGTCGGGCACATCTGGGTGGTTCCAGGGGTGGTTCCCTGGGTTACCCATGCCGTTCTGGTTGCCTGATTGATTGTTGTCTTCTATTTTATTCTTCCCTAAAAATGAAACTTTCCCTCTGAAAACGTTGAACTGATTTGGGATATATCCACATTTCTCGTGAGGAACGGTAATAGCCCAATCAGCATTGCTCACAATGGTCGAATCGCTCACTACTAGCTGCGCTTCTTCTGCCAGCTCAATTCCATTACATATTTTTCCTTCCCACCATCCTGCTGCACCTGGCTCCCAGCACCTTGGGTGAGTCCCGTTGCCCATGATGAGGCTCTCCTTGATCTGCAAGTCTGTTACCCCGAAGACTATCAAGCCGCTCACTTCATTCCCAAGAATTCGAGATCGGGATATGGTAAGACGGCCTTTACCTCCTATTCGGAAGCCGTATGTGTTACCTATAACTGATGTTCGCTGGATATCCATTTGATTGCGCCACTCCCACGCAGCAAACGCAACAATATTCTTAGAGAGGACAGAGTTCTCGACGCTCACACGTGCATCCATGGTCGCTGTTATCCCCTGCGGGTAGCCTGATATAGTCGAGTTCTTGACGGACAAGTATGCTGACTTTGCCAGCCATATCCCTAGACCGTAGCCGTCACCTGTAAGGCGAGAATCAATAACTTCAACCTGAGCTGAACCATCAGCCGCAAGGGACATCCAGCTCATGTCGGGGATAAAGCCGTAAGCTATACCTTGAATTGTTGTATTCTGCAGTATAGCCTTCGTTTGACCGGTGGCATATATCCCAACGACACCAGGTTGTCCGGAGGCGTCTACTGTTATAGAGATATTCTCAATCAACACAGTGATCTGGTTGTCGCTCTGGATTGATATGACTGCTTTTTCATTCTTGGGGTTTCTGAGATGTCCCGCGTACGGGATGCCTCGCAAAGTCAGATTCTTTTTGATAACCAAACTCTCAAAGAAATATCCTGCACCCAAGCAGATGACCGCCCCCTCTTTCGCTTCATCGATCGCTTTTTGAATTGACTCACCCGGCTTAACCGTGACGGTGCAGTCCGGCTGGCCCTGCGCAAAAGGCTCTGAGCTGCTCAGAAGATTCAGCAGCCCCAGCACGAGCGCCAGAGCTGCCGCCGACCCGAAACGCTGCGCTGCGTAGATCATCGCATGTACCTCCTTCGCGATCACCAGATTGTATCTCAAAAGATCTCCTGCAGCAGCGCGCGCAACTCTTCAAGGGTGGGCTGGCGCGGATTGAACAACACCGAGCCGTCGGCTAGAGCCAATTCTGTGATCTTGTCCAGATCGCTCTCGCGCACGCCCACGTCCCGCAAGCGCAACGGGATGCCAACTTCAGTCATCAGTGCCCGCACGCGCGCGATCCCATCTTCGGCTGAAGAGACTGCAAGCGCCCGCGCAATCTGATCGTATTTCTCTCTCTGAACGTCGAGATTGAACTCCATCACAGCGGGCAACGCCAACGCGCAGCACAGCCCGTGCGGCAGATCGTACAGCCCGCCTAAAGAATGTGCTATGGCGTGCGCCAGCCCCACCCAGCCGTTATTAAACGCTATGCCCGCGATCAACGCGGCATACGAGAGGCTCGCCCGCGCCGTCATATCAGAGCCGTCTTTGACCGCACGGGGCAGATGCTCGGAGATAAGCTTAATCGCTTGAAGTGCTAGCAGATCGCTGATGGGCTGCGCTGAGATCGACACTAAAGTCTCAATAGCGTGCGTGAGCGCATCCAACCCCGTGTGCGCCGTCACGCTGGGCGGCAGCGTCCTCGTTAGCTCTGGGTCAATGATCGCAAGCGTTGGAGCAAGATATCGGCTGACCAAGGGGAGTTTTTGCTTACGCTCCGGCACGGTGACCATCGAGATAAACGTCACTTCGCTGCCCGTGCCTGCAGTCGTCGGGATAGCGACGAGCGGGCCGCAGGGGCCGGGCACGGCATCGTTGCCCTCATAGTCTAAGACTGAGCCGCCGTGCGTCTTGACGGCATTGAGCGCTTTAGCACTGTCGATGACGCTGCCGCCGCCAATAGCGATGAGCACATCACGCCCCTGAGCAAGAGCTAACGCGTTCTCAATGCACTGCACCGTAGGGTTTGGGAGAATGCCGTCGTAGACGGCGTAGTCGAGGCCCTCAAGCTGCGCGGTGAGCGCATCGAGTAGCCCAGCTTTACGCACCCCCTGATCCGTGACGACGAGCACAGATTTCCAGCCGCGGGTGTCTAACTCTAAGCGCAGATTGCCCAAAGCGCCAATACCAAAGAGAATTCGCGTAGGTAGCTCGAAACTGAAGAAGATCTCTTGCATTGTGCACCCCTAGATTACATAAACCAATCGAAGAAATCCGGGCTAATATCTATCTGCACGCTCTTGATCTCCGTGTAGAGATCGAGCAAGCAGTGCAGTCCTGCCTCGCGCCCAAAGCCGCTCTTCTTCATGCCCCCATAGGGCACACTTGCTGGATGCATATTGTAACAATTCACCCAGACTCTTCCGGCCTTCACTCGATGCGCAACCCGAAGAGCTTTGCTGATGTCTTGGGTAAAAATCCCCGCAGATAAGCCGTACTCGACAGAGTTCGCGATCTGTACGGCTTCATCCTCGCCATCGAAAGCGAATACCCCGACGACGGGGCCGAAGACTTCTTCGCACGCGAGAGCCATCGTCGGCTGTACTTCGGTGAAGACCGTCGGCTCGAAGAAGAACCCCCGCGCAAATTCTGCCCCTTGGGGCTGCTTGCCTCCTAAGACCAAACGTGCTCCTTGCTCTTGAGCGAGCTTCACGTAGTGCTTGACTTTCTCAAGTTGGGCGTGGGAATGAAGCGTGCCGAACTCGGTCATGGGGTCGCTGGGATCGCCCATCTTCAGCTTGGACGCGCGCTCGACGAACGCGTCCAAAAACTTTTGATAGATCGGGCGCTCGATCAGCAATCTCGCTCCGGCAGTGCACATCTGTCCCTGGGCGAAGAAGTTCGCCAGGAGCGCCTGCGCGAGAGTTCTCTCAAAGTCACAGTCAGCGAAGACAATGAACGGGGCTTTGCCCCCAAGCTCAAGCGAGACGCGCGTGATGTTTGGCGCAGCAAGCTGCATAATTTTTGTCCCCGTCGCCGTCGAGCCCGTAAATGCGATCTTATTGACTAACGGGTGCGCGCAGAGGGCGCTGCCCACGGTTGCGGGAGTCGGGTCGGTAAGAACGTTATAGACTCCCGATGGCAGCCCAACACTCTCAGCAATCTTGGCTAACTCGAGTGTTGTCACTGGCGTTGTCGGCGCGGGCTTGATGACAATAGTATTTCCGGCAGCGAGCGCTGGAGCGATCTTGAGCGCTGCAAGCCATAACGGGAAATTCCAGGGCGTGATCGCCGCGACGACCCCCAAGGGTTCGCGCCGCGTGTACGTGAGATACTCTCCTGGAACGGGAATCGTCTCGCCCATGACTGCCGGGCCGATCCCGGCGAAATACTCAAAGAGACTGATCGTCGCGGGGATATCGTGGGCTTGGATCTCTTTGATGGGGCGCCCGGTCTCTTGACACTCTAAGAGCGCAAGCTCGTCAAAGCGCTCTTTGAGCGCATTTGCGATAGCGCGTAAGAACTCGCCGCGCTCTTCATAGGAGCGCGCGGCCCAATCTGGAAAAGCTTCGGCAGCGGCGCGCACGGCGCGATCTACGTCAGCTTCAGTAGCGACAGCGCACTCAGCGATAGGCTCTTGGGTAGCGGGGTTGCGGACTTGATAGTGTGAAGGTGTCTCGTGCCAGTGGCCTCCGATGTGTAGACCGTAGCGTTGCATAGGTCCCTCCTGCTGCCCTCGCTGCCTAGTCGGAAGCCATCGCACTGAGAGTATACACGGGTTGCTGAGAGAAGACAAGATCGGTGGGTTTTGGTGGAGCCGAGCGGAGTCGAACCGCCGACCTCCCGCTTGCAAAGCGGGCGCTCTCCCAACTGAGCTACGGCCCCACGTGACAGTTGGACAGTTCTAAGTTACCAGTTTCCAGTTCAAAGTTCAAGTCTGAGGAAACTACTGCGCGGACTTTAGATACCGAATGGAAATAGAGCAAGCTTCGCACTTCGGCGTAGGAGCCACGCACAATATGGGGAAAGTTCACGAAGCTTTGATCTCCTCAAATCTCTCAATATTGGCAAAAAAATTTTAGGTAAATTGGAACTGTCCCTGGTGGGTCTAGGAAGAATCGAACTTCCGACCTCGCGCTTATCAGGCGCGCGCTCTACCACTGAGCTATAGACCCAGAAAGCATATTTATATTAGCACTATCAGCTTCTGTTGTCAAGGTTGCCTTTAGCGCTCACGTTTATATAATTACTGTACACTTTTCCCCTGCGAGGTGAAAGTATGAGTTCTCGAACTCTGTGGAAGTGGTCGGTGCTCGTGCTCGTTCTTCTTGGTGTGGGCTGGGGCAGCCACGCCCGGCAGTCAGCTTGGCAGTCGGTCGTGCTTGCTGAAGCCGGCTTTGCTTCAGGTGATCTCGTCTATAACTCAGACCTAACTGTCGCCCCGGACGGGACAGCCTATGTTGTCTGGGCTGATCTTGGCGGCGATATCATGCTCAGCGTCGTCCCTCCAGGGGAGACCCTGCAGCCTGGAGATCCCATCAATGTCTCTGGAGGTGCTGGCGGGGATTGGCCAGTGGCGCCTGCAGTCTCTTGGGGCGGCGGGCGGCTCTGCGTCGTCTGGGAGGGCTGGGACGATCTTGGAGGAGATATTTTTATTCGCTGCTCCGACGACGGCGCTCAGACGTGGCTCAGCGCTCCTGTAAAGGTCGCCGAGACCGACGCAGCTTCAGGGCAGCATGAGCTTCAGGGTGAGTGGGATGGCAACGTCGACGTCTTCGTCGATGCCCAAAAGACCGTCTACGTCGCATGGTTTGAAGACTTCTCCAAGCTCGTCTGGAGCAAATCCTCCGACGGCCAGACGTTCTCAGAGTTTCAGACGCTCTTGGAGACGTTCGATTATTTGCGCTGGCCGCACTGGGCCCAGGGGCCCGATGGCACGCTCTATCTGGCGTACACGCTGGCCCTGAACACCGACGAAGCTGACGTCTATTTCTTCAAGAGCGCTGACGGTGGCGCGAGTTGGGAAGGGCCGATCCAAGTCACTCAGAATCCCGGATTCTCTGACGCGCCCGAATGGGCTTTTATTAATACCACTATCTACAACGTCAACGATGACACCGAGCAGGCCCCCGATAGCGCCGATATTATGCTCACGGTCTCTCCCGATGGCGGCCAGACATGGAACCCCAGCGTCGTCATCGCGAAAGACGGGGCGTTCCCGTCTATCGCTACGGACGGGAAGAGTCTCTACGTGAGCTTCTCCAGCATTGTCGGCGACGAGCCGACGGGCTTCATCTGCTCGACGGACGGCGGCCAGACATGGACGCGCGATGATATCCCTGATTCTGGGCCGAACTTTGTCTTTTTGGGGTTACGCGGCCCTGGGATTGACGCTTCTGAGACGGCTATTGCTGTAGACGCGCAAGGGAACGTCTACGTCGCCTGGGCGCGCGGAGGCCGCGATTTGGGACAATCGCAGATCATGCTGGCCAAGCGCAAGGGATGCTGAAGGGGTCATTGGCCCTCACCCCAGCCCCTCTCCCGCACGCTGCGCGTGGGCTTCATCTTGGCCGGCCCACGGCCGGCCAAGGCATACGGTCCAGGCGAAGTCTGGGGGTGAGGGCCTACTTCTCCAACTCTGCCAACTGCTGCTCTCGATAGGCTCTATCTAGCGCAGTGATGAGTTCGTCCAGCTCGCCCTCAAGAATGCGATCGAGTTGATAGAGCGTCAGATCAATACGGTGATCCGTGACGCGATTCTGCGGGAAGTTATATGTTCTGATCTTCTCGCTGCGCGCGGCGGTGCCGATCTGAATCCGCCGTTGCTGGGTGATCTCGCGCTGTTGCTCGAGTTCGTACTTCTCTTGGAGGCGCGCCCGCAACAGCTTCATCGCCTTCTCTCGGTTCTTGTGCTGACTGCGTTCCTCCTGGCACGTCACGACGATCCCCGTGGGCTTGTGAACTAAGCGCACAGCTGTGGCAACTTTATTGACGTTCTGGCCGCCGGGGCCACCGGCACGAAACGCTTCAAATTCTATGTCTTCATCGCGGATCTCGATTTGAACGTCTTGGATCTCCGGGAGCACCGCGACCGTAGCTGTGCTCGTGTGAATCCGCCCTGATGCTTCGGTCTCTGGGACGCGCTGAACCCGATGGACCCCGCTCTCAAACTTAAATTTGCCGAACGCCCCCGGCCCCGCTACCTCAAAGACGATCTGTTTAAATCCCCCTAAGTCCGTGGGGTGCGCGTCCAGAATCTCTATGCGAAAGTTCTGGGCGTCTGCGTACTTTTTGTACATTCTGAACAGATCGGCAGCGAAGAGCGCCGACTCTTCCCCGCCGGCCCCGGCGCGAATCTCTACGATCGCATCGCCCGCATCGCGTGGGTCTTCAGGGACGAGCAGGAGCCGCGCTTCGTCGAGGAGCTGAGCGCGCTCGGCCTCGGCACGCTCCAGCTCTTCTTTCGCGAGAGCGCGTAGGTCCCCATCGCTCTCTAAGAGTTCGCGCGCCTCAGCTATAGACTTCTCCAGGCCTTGCAAACGCTCATACAGCTCGACAGGACGCTTCAGCCGCGCGTACTCCTGCGAGAGCTGTATGTATTGAGCACTATTGATAGTCTCCGGCTGGCTGAGCTGACGCTCAAGCTCATAATATCTCTTGTGTAACTCAGCCAGACGATCTAAAACCTTCTCCATAGATCTTTTACTTTATATCAAAACGCGAGTCCTTGCGCCAATACAACATATATCTATATAATGGGGCGACACGTATGGACGCTACCGAAAGCGATTTTCTCGTCATCGGTGCGGGACTGGCCGGGCTCTACGCGGCGCTGGGGGCAGCTCAGTACGGACGTGTATGCTTACTCACCAAGACAAGCATCTCTGAAACGAATTCCGCGTGGGCCCAAGGGGGCATTGCCGCGGCCGTTGACGAGAGCGACTCTCCGCAGCTCCATCGAGAGGACACGCTCCAGGCTGGGCGGGGACTATGCGATGAGCACGCTGTGGATGTCTTAGTGCGCGAGGGACCGCAGTGTATCAAAGACTTAGAGAGCTTAGGGGTTGCGTTCGACCGGACGCCCTCAGGCTATGAGCTCGGGCGCGAGGGGGGGCACAGCCGCCGCCGCATCGTCCACGCTGGGGGAAGCTCTACAGGGCAGCGCGTCGTCGCCCGACTCTCTGAGCTTGTCCTGCAAAATCCCCATATCACCCTGATCGAGCACTCACCCGTCATCGAACTGCTGACAGCTGATGGGGCATGTGTTGGGGCGAAGGTCGTGCGCGAGCAGACCGAACAGATTGTACTTGCCCGCGCGACGATCTTGGCGACTGGGGGAGCTGCAGCGCTCTACGCGCGCACGACCAATCCCCCCGGCGCCACCGGCGAGGGCATCGCCTTAGCTTATCGTGCTGGAGCAGAGCTTGCGGATTTAGAGTTTATCCAGTTTCACCCGACAGCGCTCGCCGTTCCTACAGCGCGTAGTTTTCTCATCAGTGAAGCCGTGCGGGGAGAAGGCGCGTATCTGTTAAACCCTGATGGGGAGCGCTTTATGCTCAAGTACGATGAGCGTGGGGAGCTAGCCCCGCGCGATGTCGTCGCCCGCGCGATCTTTGAAGAGATGCGAAGATCCAAGACCGATCACGTCTTTCTCAGCCTGAAGCATTTGAAGCCTGCTCTCGTGCGCTCGCGTTTTGCGAATATCTACGAGGCGTGTCGTCAGTACGGGCTCGATCTGACGCGCGATCTCATCCCAGTGGCGCCGGCGGCGCACTACACGATCGGGGGCGTGCGCACCAATCTCTGGGCCGAGACGACCGTGAAAAATCTCTTTGCTATCGGCGAAGTTGCATGCACCGGGGTACACGGGGCCAATCGCCTCGCGAGCAATTCACTCTTAGAGTGCTTGGTCTTTGCGCGGCGCGCCGTGGAAGCTGCTGTGCGACAAGAGAGTTCAGAGTTCCGAGTTGCAAGTTCTGAGCTCAAAAATTGCGAGCGTCAAGGTACAAGCATGGGGCTGACTTCTGAGGAGCACTGTCTAGATCAGATCAAGCGTGTGATGACCGAGTACGTCGGGTTGGTGCGAGACCGCGCGGGTCTGGAGCACGCTATCCACGAGCTAAGCCGTCTCGAATCGAGAAGCTCTGGGCTTTTGAAAGACCAAGCGTTGGTCGCGCGGCTGATCGCCCAGAGCGCGCTCTTGCGCACTGAGACGCGCGGGGTTCACATTCGTTCGGATTTCCCCAACGAAGATCCCGCCTGGCAGGCGCATATCATCGTGCACAAAGATCGCCCCTTGCGCTTGGAGAAACAGCTACAAGCGGGGTCGCCATGAGCGAACTGAACACTCTTGTCGTCTGGGAGATCATCGAGAGGGCATTGAGAGAAGACATCGGCTCTGGGGATGTGACGACTGACGCGATCTGCGAGCCAGATCAGGTGGGCAGAGCTGTCATCCGCACGAAAGAGCCATGCGTGGTCGCTGGAGTGCCCATCGCTCAGATGGTCTTTGAAACTCTCGATTCTCAGCTACGATTTGCGTCGCGCGTTCGCGACGGTGACCGACTCAATGCAGGGCAGATCATCGCTGAGCTTGATGGACGATTGCGAACGATCTTGACAGGCGAGCGCATCGCGCTCAATTTTTTACAGAGACTAAGCGGAATCGCGACGGCAACAGCGCGCTACGTCGAAGCCGTCAGAGATTTTTCAGTAAAGATTTTAGACACGCGCAAGACCGCGCCAGGGTTGAGAATTTTCGATAAATATGCTGTCCGTGTTGGCGGTGGGCAGAACCATCGAATGGGTTTGTACGACGGCGTGCTCATCAAGACCAATCACATCCGCGCTGCTGGGGGCATCGCCAAAGCCATCGAGCGCGCACGACGCTCTGCCCCAACGACGCTCAGGATCGAAGTCGAAGTCAAAAATCTCAAAGAGCTGCAAGAAGCATTGGACGCCGGAGCAGATATAATTATGCTCGACAATATGTCGCTAGAGGAGATACGCCAAGCTGTGAAGATCGCGCACGGGCGCGCCTTGCTCGAAGCCTCTGGCGGCGTGAATTTAGAGAACGTGCGGGAGATCGCTGCGACGGGCGTCGATTTTATTTCCGTCGGCGCGCTCACGCATTCTGTGAAAGCTATTGATATGCATCTGGAGGTGCTTGCGCCATGACCGTCGTCGAACACTTAGAGATCGCGCAAGAGATAAAAAAGCTCAAAGCCGAGAAGAACGCTGTGATCTTGGCGCATAACTATCAGTTGCCGGAAGTGCAAGACATCGCTGATTTTATCGGGGATTCGCTGGGGCTGTCGCAAGCTGCGGCCAAGACCGATGCTGATCTCATTGTCTTTTGCGGCGTGCACTTTATGGCCGAGACGGCTTCGATCATCTGTCCGGAGAAGCGCGTCTTGCTGCCCGATCTTGAAGCGGGCTGCTCGCTCGCCGCGACGATCAACGCTGAGCAGCTTCGCGCTTGGAAAGCTGAGCATCCTAACGCCGTCGTCGTTGCGTATGTGAACACAACAGCAGAAGTGAAGGCCGAATCAGATTACTGCTGTACGTCAACAAATGCGCTCAAAGTCATCCAAGCGATCCCTCCAGACAAAGAGATTCTCTTTCTGCCCGATATGTTCTTGGGCGCGTACATTCAGAAGGTGACGGGACGGAAGATGCACATCTGGCCTGGGGAGTGCCACGTGCACGCGGGGATTCGGCCTAGAGATATTGACGCGATGCGCGCCGCGCACCCCCAAGCTGAGCTGCTCGTCCACCCTGAGTGTGGCTGCTCGTCTTCGTGTATGTACTATCAAGCGACGGGAGACCTGAAGGGCGAGGTGCACATTCTCTCGACGGAGGGGATGGTCAAGCACGCGCGCCAGAGCCCAGCAACGGAATTTATCGTCGCGACAGAGATCGGGATTCTTCACAGACTCAAGAAGGAGACGTCGGGCAAGACGTTCTATCCGGCCAACGAGCGCGCGATCTGCGAGTATATGAAGAAGATCACGCTCGATAAAGTCTTGAGATCACTGCGTGAAGAGATCTACGAGATTCGCGTGCCGGAGCCAACCGCAAGCAAAGCCAGAAGAGCAATTGAGCGAATGCTCGCGATCGTGTAAAGTCTTCTTACTATGAAGCGCGTCTTGGTCGGCATGAGCGGCGGCGTGGATAGCTCTGTTGCAGCACTCTTGCTCAAGCAGCAGGGCTACGAAGTCATTGGCGTCACGCTCAATCTATGGTCCTACGAAGATCGCCAGGAGCCGTATAACGAATGCTGTTCTTTGGAAGTGCGCACCGTTGCGCAGCAATTGGGAATCGAACATCACTTCATTGATGCTGGGCGTGAATTCAAAGAGCGCGTCGTCGATGTCTTTCTCGCGGAGCACGCCCAGGGGCGCACCCCTAGCCCCTGCGGACGGTGCAATCGCCTCGTGCGCTTCCCGATTCTCTTAGAGCTTGCGGATCGCTTCGGCTGTGACTACTTAGCGACGGGGCACCATGCTCGCATCGCCGTCGAAGACGGGGTCTACTATCTCTTGACGAGCAGGGACCCCATCAAAGATCAGTCGTATTTTCTGTATGGCTTGACTCAAGCGCAGCTGCGCAAAATTCTCTTTCCTGTGGGGGATCTCTTGAAGAGCGAGGTCTGGCAGATCGCCAGGGCACATAACTTAGTTGCAGCCCGCAAGCCAGAGAGCATGGACTTGTGCTTCATCCCTGGGGGCGACTATCGCGCATATCTGCGAGAGAAGCTCGATGGCATTGTGCGCCCAGGGGAGATTGTCGACACATCGGGGCGCGTCGTAGGACGCCATGAAGGGCTGGCTTTTTATACGATCGGGCAGCGCCAGGGGCTGGGGATCGCGCTGGGGCAGCGCGTCTACGTCGTGGGCTTCGATTACGAAAACAATAGATTGATTGTGGGCGATGAGCGCGCACTGCTCTCGGAAGGGCTGATCGCGACCGATGTGAATCTCATCTATAAGCCATTAGCTCTCAGCTCTCAGCTTTCCGTGGATGTGAAGATTCGCTACCGTAGCCCGCGCGTGCCCGCGACGTTAGAATTCTTAGATGACAAGCGCGTGTGCGTGCGCTTCGCCCAGCCCCAGCGCGCCGTCACTCCGGGGCAGATCGCAGTCTTTTACGAGGGCGAGCGCGTCCTTGGGGGTGGCATCATCGAGCACGCGCTACGGCAAGCAGACAGCACCAAGTCTATTGCCGAAAATTCTGTTTTGGTCGAGCACCGCTGAACCGCGAAAGTTATCGGCGAGATACCCACACGTGCGCAGCTGCGCTGCTACTCCCCAGAGCCCGTTCTGGGCTATTTCGTTGGCGATCAGCTCTGTCCGAGACGCTCCCACGAGCAAGACCCCAGACCCGCGATTCTGCACGATCTCACTGTCGAAGACTCCTACAGTGCCGACGCTCTCAACGCCGGAGCGCCCGTTTGATCTGATAAGCGTTCTCTGCACAGAAGCCGTGCCCCAAATTTCCAGGCCGTTCTCGCGACTGCGCTCGACCCGACTGTCGCGAAGCTCTACAGACGCATCTGGGGAGACATAAACTCCCCAGCCGTTCTCGATGATCTCTGAACTGTGCACAAGGACTTGCGCGGTGTCGAGCACGTAGACGCCAACCCATGGATTGCGCACGATGCGCACCGATTCCGCGATGGCGTGGGCTGCGCCGCGCACTTGGAGTCCTGAAGGGCAGAGCAGTTCGGGATAAAAGAGCGCGCATTCTCTGCCGTGTTGGGGGGTGTCTGACGCTTTCGGCGCGTTGGCGAGCGTCAAATGTTTCAGTGTCACAGTGATGGGTGTGTCGCTCTGCACGAGGACGACGGGAAAGCCGGGCTTGCTCCCGCGCAGTACCGTCTGCCCTCCTCCTGCGCCCTCGAGGGTGAGGTTCTTTGTGATGATAAGGTTCTCTGCGCACACCCCAGGAGCGATAGCGATCGTAGCGCCATCGCGCGCAGTGTCAATGATCGCCTGAAGCGAGATAGCTGTGCAGTCTATGGGCTGTGCTCTATACAGCGCGAGCGCACCCAATAGCCCGAGAATCCCCAGCGTTCTCATGGCGGTATTATACTCGATTTGCCTTGGGAGGGAAGATCGTTTATGATAGCACCGGGGATGAGAGGAATGATTGCTACCAAACGCTGTCCACCCGCTGAAGGGCTCATAGCCACGGGGCTCTACTACGTGCATCAAGGGGAACGCAAGCTCGGCGAAGAATCTTTCCAGCTCTTTGAATTACCCCATGGCCAAGGGTACCATCTTCAAAGTGCCGCTGTGCTGCAGTGGCCGTTGGCCCACGTCCAGCGCATCACCCTTGAGCTCGATCCCACCTGGCGCTATCGTGCAGCACGTATCGAATTAGAAGCCGAAGGGCACCTTACCCTAGCCCGCTATCAGCTCGATGGAGAACTCGTGAGAGCGCGAATCGAAGGGACTGGCCGACGTCCTGTGGAGCTTGCTCACCCGTGGGATGGAGCCCTGTGGGATTATCCGTCGGGGCTCTTTGCCGTCGCGCTCTGCAAGCACGTCAAACTGGCCCCTGGCGATAGCGCTCCTGGCCGCGTTATGCGCTTTGCCCTGCCTTCGCTGGAGCCCACGCTGGAGCGCTGCACGTGCACGCGACTCTTCGACCATGCTCATACTTTTGAGCTGGGGAACTTCTTTGTGAAGGAGTTCGCGGTGCTCTCTCAGGCGCGAGAGCTCCTCCACACGTGGGTTGACGATGCTGGGGTCCCTTTGCGTATTGACCGCTTTGATCGGGGAGAGCCCATACACTTTGGTCTTGTGCGCTACCGGCTCTTTCGCTAAAGCACCCACAGCAGCGCTCCAAGCAGGCCTAAGCTTGCGAGTGCTGTCCCGTCCCTCCACGTGAAGCGCGGCTGGTAGAGCCGGGTGCGTGGTCGATCCGGGTCATAGCAGCGCGCAGCCATCGCTTCGGCGAGGGCTTCGGCGCGCAGCAGCGTGTTTCTCAGCAAGGGCACTAAGATCCCCACGATCTTGCGCGCGCGCTCGGCGATGCTCCCTTCAAAGGGATCTATGCCGCGGGCGCGCATCGCCTTGATGATCATATCGGCTTCGTCGAGAATTAACGGGACAAATCGCAGCGAGACGCTGAACATCAGTGCCAGGCCGCGCACGGGCACTCTCAGCTTTGCTAACGGCAGCAAGAGCCCCTCCAAGCCGTCGGCGAGCTGCAAAGCCGACGTGGTCACGCCTAAAATCGCACTGATGAGCCCGAAGTAGATGAGCCGTGCAGAGAGCATTGCGCCGACTCGGAACCCCTCGTCCGAGATCTTCAGTGGTCCCCACTGCCAGATAGGGTTTCCTGGGGCACCAAAGAGCTGCAAGAGCGCGCTCAAGAGAATCAAGACCGTCAGGGCTTGGACAGCGCGCACTAGGGGCCAGAAGCCGATCTGCCCTGCGAGCACCGCGATCAGAATAAATCCAGCAAAGATGAGATAGTCCCACAGAGAGTGCAGAAAGAAGACGGCGATAGCGAGCGCAAACGCTGCGAAGATCTTGGTGCGCGGGTCGAGCTTGTGCAAGAACGAATCTTTTGGTTGGTAGCGGCCGACGAGCTTGCGCAGGGTCATAGGGTACTTTGATCTTAGAGGGCCAACTGATCCGGCGCAAGTGGCTATGGGAAAACCCGAACAGATCAGGGGTCTCTCAATTTGTTGTTCAATTTCAGACATTTGTTCGATTTCGAACAGGCATGGACTTCACACTGGGCTATAATGTGGGAGTAAGCGCACCCCCGCCGAAGGAGGGATCAACCATGATGCGCGTGGTGAAGCTTTTCGGAGTCGGGGCGGCCTTGGTCGTCTTGGTTGTAAGTGTGATCGGGATCAGCGTTGAGTCTCTGAGCTTTCAGCCCTATACGGTTTGTCCATCAGGATGTCCGTTCTCCAAGATCCAAGCAGCGCTCGATGCCGCCAAGGACGGAGAGACGATCACCGTCGGGCCCGGAGTCTACAGAGAGAACCTCAAGATCACCAAGTCCGTCAGCTTAGTTGGGGCCGATCCCGCCCAAGTGCGCCTGATGCCTGGTGGCCCAGCTTATGCCCTGATCCAAGTGGGGGATGAGTCTACATTAGGCACGGTACGCATCGAGGGCTTCACCCTGCAGCAGGCTGCGGGCCTAGTCCAAAGATCGGTCTACACCGATGTGGTCTACAGCTCGATCCAAGGCTTCATCTTCCGCAACAATCGCGTGCTCAATCGTGAGGAAGTTGACT
>JAUQPG010000010.1:0-15669 GCA_030550495.1 Candidatus Bipolaricaulota bacterium
ACGTGTGAATCGCTGCTAGGGCTTACCGCACCCAGCTCTGCTCAAGCTTGACCTAATCTCCTTTGAAACATATAATGCTAGAGCATGTCTCAATTCCTTGGGCCAAGAGAGCTTTCAGCCCTCAAACGCATCGGGGATCTGATGCTTCCTGGAGATTCAGATTTCCCATCGTTCTCTCAGACGGGTTGCATCGCGTTCGTAGATGATCTTTTGCGCTTTATGGACCCCAAGGATCGCGATGATATTAAGACTCTCCTGAAAATACTCTCGTTCTTGCCCAGCCCGCTGCTGCGCGCGTTTTTGAAGCTCTGTCAGACTCAGTGGACGCCGACGCTGCGCATGATCGAGCTAGGGCTGAAAGGGCTCGTCATGAGCTTGTACTACTCTAATAAGACTGCCCCTCAGTATACAGGGCGCACGCCGTACGACGTCATCGGCTTTGCCCTGCGACGCTTGTAAAGTCGCCCCATTTGTGCTATACATGAGCCAAACAATTATGTTCGCCAAGGCCATCAGCGGGGCAGTCGTCGGCATCGATGCTGAACTGATTGAAGTCCAGTGCGATATTGCCCTTGGGCTGCCAACTTTCACTATCGTTGGGCTGCCCCAGAAAGAAGTCCAGGAGAGCCGCGAGCGCATCCGCAGCGCCCTGAAAAACGCGGGCTTCGACTTCCCCGCCAAGAGAATCACGGTGAACTTAGCCCCCGCAGACTTGCCCAAAGAAGGCGTCGGGCTAGATCTGCCCTTAGCGTTGGCGATTCTCGTCGCGACGGGCCAAATCTCCGGAGAACGTCTCACAGAGTTTTTAGTTTTAGGGGAGCTCTCGCTCGACGGCGAAGTGCGCCCGGTCAAGGGAGTGCTGCCCATCGCTTTAGCCGCCAGAAAGAATAATCTCAAGGGCGTCATCGTCCCCATGGGCAACGCCAAAGAAGCCGCGATCGTCTCGAATCTGGAAGTCTACGCCGTGGAAAATCTCCAGCAAGCGATCGCGTTCCTCAACGGCGAGTTGCGCATACAGCCAACAACTGTTGAGCCGCTGTCACTAGCCGGTGACGGCCCGCTCTATGATTGTGATCTGAGCGAGATCAAAGGGCAAGAGCAAGCCAAGCGCGCCCTCGAAGTCGCGGCCGCCGGGGGACATAATATTCTCTTAATCGGCCCGCCGGGGTCGGGCAAGAGCATGCTCGCCAAGCGCCTGCCCACGATCTTGCCGCCGCTCTCATTTGAAGAAGCGTTAGAAGTCACAAAGATCTACAGCATTCTTGGGCTATTGCCTGCAGATCGCCCGTTGATGCTGGCGCGCCCCTTTCGTGCCCCGCATCACACGATCTCCTACGCAGGGATGGTCGGGGGCGGGCACGGCCTGCCCCGCCCCGGCGAGATCTCTCTCGCTCATCACGGTGTCTTATTTCTAGACGAGCTGCCCGAATTCGAGCGCGATGTCCTAGAGACGCTGCGCCAGCCCCTTGAGGAGCGCCAGATCACGCTCTCGCGGGCCGCTGCGGCTTTGACGTTCCCGGCGAATTTTATGTTGGTCGCAGCGATGAATCCCTGCCCGTGTGGCCACCGGGGAGATGCGAAAAAGCCCTGCCGCTGCAGCCCTCTCGATGTGCGGCGCTATCGTCGGCGGATTTCCGGACCGTTTCTTGATAGAATAGATATATTCGTGGAGGTGCCACGACTGACCAAGGAAGAATTGATGGGGAAGCCCATGGGCGAAAGCTCTCAGAGCGTTCGCGCGCGGGTGGAGCGAGCTCGTCAAATTCAGAGTGAGCGCTTCCGGGGACAGAGAATCTTCTCCAATGCGCAGATGGGAGTTCGTGAAGTGCGCCTCTATTGCCCGCTGGAACAGAATGCGCAACAATTGCTCGAGCGAGCGATAGACCATCTCAATCTCAGCGCGCGGGGATATCACCGTGTGCTGAAGGTCGCACGGACTATTGCAGATCTAGAGCAATCAGAGATAATTAAAGCTGCGCACATAGCAGAAGCAATCCAGTATCGCAGCTCAGAAGAGAGCGTACTCGAAGGAGGTATGTAAGTGCTGCACAAGATTACAGTCTTCGCCGGCGTATGGGTCGGGTTGGTTATGCTCGGAGTTGCTCTTGGGGTAGCCCAAGAGACGAGCTATACCGTGCGCGAGGTCGTGATCATGGGCAACAAAGCCCTGACCAAGCGCGAGATCTACGACGCGCTGCCGTTCAACATCGGCTCGCGCATCACTCTCGACGATATAGAGAGGGGCGCCCAAGCCCTGCGGGCTCTGGGGACGCTAGAAAAAGTCGAGTCCGATTATAGAATTTTAAAGAACGGCATCCGCGTGATCTATCGCGTCGTAGAGAACCCCATCGTCAAGAAGATCGAGTTTACGGGAAACGAGAGCTATCAGTTCTATCTCATCGACATCTGGGGGATCAAACTCATCCCCTATAAGATGAAGCTGGCGCGCCGCGATGAGCTGATTGATGCGCTGCGTGACGCCAAGGTCGAGGAGAACAAACCCCTTAATATCAGATGGTTCGACGACAAGATCATCGAGAATACAATCACGCAGTTCTACCTCAAGAAGGGATACACGTTCATCGGGGTTGATCCGGCGTTCAATCGTGACAAGCAAACTCTCACAATCCAAATCGTCGAGGGCAAGCTTGACTCCGTAGAAGTTCGTGGCTTACAAGAGGTCCCGGAGTCCGAAATCAAGCACTTGTTGCAGCTCCCCGTGGGTGAGCCCGTCAAGATCGCTCCTATCCAAGAAGGGATCAAAGCGATCAATCGCTCGGTCTACTTCCAACAAGCCGACGAGAGCACTATCGGGGTCGAACCAGGAAGCAAACCCAATTCCGTCAAGATCATTTGGAATCTCAAGGAGCGCCGTCTCTTGGACGAACCCACAGAGATCCGCACGATCCAGCTCACCGGAGCGACCGTCTACCCTTTGCCTCGATTACAAGCGCTCATCGGGAAGCTTCCGCAGGGCCCCGTCAATAATTTTGAGCTGCTGAAGGCGCTCAAGCGTGTCTACGACCTCTATCGTATCGAGGGCTATATGCTCGTGAACTTCGTAAAAGAGAGCCTTTCAGACGGCGTGCTCACCGTGCGCGTCACCGAGGGGAAGATCACAAAAATCACGATCTCCAATGCGTGCAAGCCCGGCGCCAAGTCCGTGATCATCCCCAATCTTTTAGAATTCCCAAGACAGTGCACATCCGAGCTGGTCATCCGCAAAGCCCTCCGCCTCAAAGAGGGCGATCTCGTCAACGAGAACCCCTTGCGCGATAGCTTCAGAAATCTCTTACAGCTAGGGTACTTCAAGCAAGACGGGGTGAACATCCAACCAAAAGTCTTAGACGCGTCTACTGGCGAGGTCGAGCTTGCAGTCAGCGTTGTCGAAGAGGACCAGTTAGGTAATCTCAAGGGCGGCTTAAGCTATAACCCCCAAGTAGGGCTTGTGGGACAGCTCAGCTTGGGCTGGAAGAACATCTTAGGAACAGCTCAAGATATCGATCTCTCCGTGGATCGCGGCTTGATCGTCCGCAAGGACGTGCTCAACTACTCGCTCAATTACAAGACGACGGCGTACTTCAAAGAGTATAACTCCGTCGAGGTCTCGCTCTTCAATAATACACAACAGCAGACCGAGCCCCAACCCCACGAGATGACGAAATCGGGTGTGACTGTAGCTCTGAGCTACCCTGTGAGATCAGATCTGACATTGACGCTGCGCCTACGCTATGAGAACGTCTGGAAGGCTGCCCCCCTCAACGAGAAGGGTCTTATCGCCTCTGTGGGGATGGATATCGTGTACGATACAAGGAATAACCCAACCTTCCCCACCTCCGGTGGCGAGATCATTCTCATGGGGGAGCAAGCGGGGAAGTTCGCCGTGGCTAACACGGAGTTCTCTAAACTGCAGGGAATCTGGACGCACCACTGGCTGACCCTAGAACGCCAGACGCTCTCAGTACGTCTTTATGGAGCTATGGGGCTGACCTTGCCCTCCCAAGAGCGTTTTGGTTTCGGCGGGGTCATGACGGTGCGCGGCTGGGCAACGCAGTCTACGGATCAGTTTACCCTGATGAACCTCGAATATCGCATGGAGCTTGCCGAAAACATCTGGGGTGTCTTCTACTACGATACCGGCTGGGCAAAGGAGGTGGGATGGAGACAGTCTCTCGGTTTTGAGATGCGCCTGGTGACAGGCTTCGTGGGGAACGTGCGCTTGGTCATCGCATGGCCGTTCTACGAGACCGGGCTCCAGATCGCGCCGGTCTTCCAGTTTGGCTTTGGCACCATGTTCTAAATTCTATCGCAAAGGAGGAACACGCGTATGAAACAACTGCTGATGGGACTGGGGCTGTTGGCCGCGATCTTTCTAGTCGTGAGTTGCCAATCGCAAGGCGGGGCGCAGAACATTGACGATCTTCGCGCGAAGGTCGCTCAGCTCGAGAAAGAAGTCCAAGACCTCAAAGCGCAGCTCGCTCGGGGCGGAGCAGGCTTGCGCATCGCGTATATCAACGCCGAGAAGGTCTTCCAAGACTATAAGAAGACCGGGGAGGCCGTGGAGAAATTCCGAGCTGAAGCGGAGAAGAAGCAAAACGAGCTCAAGGCCCTCCAAGAGAAATTCAAGAAAGGGCTGATGAGCGAGGACGAGTTCCAGCGCCAGGCCGCACGGCTCCAGCAAGAGCTCCAACAGCTCGATCTCCAACTGACTGCCGAGATCCAAACCGAGATGATCAAAGTAGTCGAGCAGATCGCCAAGGAGCGCGGCTACGACTGGGTCACCCAGCGCAAGGATGTCGTCCTCTACGCAAATCCCAGCAAGATCGAAGATATCACGTACGATGTGCTGAAGATCCTCAATCAAGGGCAATAAGCGACCCATGGGCGAGGATGAGATCCGGCGCATCTTGCCGCACCGCTACCCGTTCTTGCTCGTAGATCGGGTGCTAGAGTGGGGCGAGCGGCGCGTGCGCGCGCTCAAGAACGTCACCCAGAACGAGCCGTTCTTCGCAGGACACTTTCCAGAGCGCCCCCTCATGCCTGGAGTTCTCATCTTAGAAGGCATGGCTCAAACAGTAGGGCTCTTAGTGAGCCGAGAGCAGCCGGGGCGCTTTGGCTACTTGGTTGGAGTAGACCGAGCGCGCTTTCGACGCCCCGTTCAACCCGGGGATCAGCTCATCTATGAGGCCGAACTTAGGCGCCGTCGCGAAGGGTTCTATCGCGCCTGGGCTTGTGCTACCGTTAAGGGCACTGTAGTCGCGGAGGCGCTTTTGTCCATAGCTATTGCTCAGGAGATCTCGGAGTAGACAGACTATGAAACGTTTGATCGAGTCTGTGCCTAATATTAGCGAAGGACGCGATCACGCCAAGATCGAAGCAATCGTCGCGGCTGTGAGAGAGACCCCCGGCGCTATCGTGCTCGACGTCGACCCCGACGCCGATCACAACCGTACGGTGATCACGTTTGTCGGAGAACCGGAGAGCGTTGAGAAAGCTATCTTAAATCTAGTCGGGAGAGCTGTCGAGCTGATAGATCTCACGAAACATAAAGGGGAACATCCGCGCATGGGCGCGGTCGACGTCATCCCGTTTGTGCCCTTGCGAGGGGTAACGAAGAAAGAGTGTATTGAGCTGGCGCGCCGCGTCGGTCAGGCCATCTGGGATCGTTTTAAAGTCCCAGTCTATCTCTACGAGGAGGCCGCGACCCGCCCGGAGCGCCGTGACTTAGCGAACATTCGCAAGGGGGAATTCGAGAACTTCCCCAAGAAGATTCAAGAACCTGAGTGGGCTCCCGATTTCGGCGAGCGCGTGGTGCACCCAACAGCAGGGGTGAGCGCCGTCGGTGTCCGCCCTCCCTTGATCGCGTTCAACGTGAACTTGGGCACAAATAACTTAGATATCGCCAAGCAGATCGCTAAGGCCGTGCGCGGCTCTGACGGCGGTTTGCGCTATGTCAAAGCACTCGGATTTGCTCTTGAAGGACGGGGCATCGTTCAAGTCTCGATGAACTTGACGAACTTCGAGAAGACCCCAATCTACCAAGTCTTTGAGCTCATCAAATGCGAGGCTGACCGCTGGGGCGTGCCCATTGTGGGCAGCGAGATTGTCGGGCTTGTCCCCCAAGCCGCTTTGCTCCAAGTCGCCGAGCATTTCCTGAGATTAGAGAACTTCAGCTATGACCAAGTGTTAGAGAATCGCCTTGCCCAGTGTCTCGAAGAATCTTGAACTGCTTCCTTCTGTACCGGGCCAAGCGCTGATACCATGTGCAGCCGTGACTCTCTTCAGAAAACGCGTCACGGTCGTCGGAGCAGGGCGCAGCGGTATAGCCGCGGCTTGCGTCTTACGCTCTTTAGGAGCAGAAGTCTTCGTCAGCGAGCAAGCTCTGCTCTCCCCCCAGACGCGAGCAGAGCTCACTCAGCTTGGTATCCCTTTTGAAGAGAACGGGCACACGGAGCGCGCGCTCTCCCGGGCACAGCTTGTCATTCTCTCCCCAGGAGTCCCCATCACAGCGCCTCTCGTGCAGCGCGCTCGAGCGCTGAATATCCCCATCTGGGGCGAGCTGGAGCTTGCGTATCGTCTCTGCCCCAGCAAGAAGATCATCGCTGTGACGGGCACCAACGGGAAGAGCACGACCACACGATTAATAGAAGAGCTGCTCACTCAAAACGGTGCGAGAGCCATCAGCGCTGGTAACATTGGGACGCCACTCATTGCTCGTCTGAACGAGATCACCCCTGAAACTATCGTTGTCCTCGAAGTAAGCAGCTTTCAGTTAGAGTCCATCGAGAGCTTTCGCCCCACAGTCGCTGTGCTCTTGAATATTGCGCCGAACCATCTTGATCGCCATAAGAGCTTAGCAGAGTATCTCTCTGTTAAATGTCGCATCTTTGAGAATCAGACTGAGCACGACGTCCTCGTGCTCTCTAAAGAGCTCACTCTGCCCAAGCGCCCTCGATCGCACGTGCTCTACTATGACGAGCTTCTCCCAGAGCTGAGTTCTCTCACGATGCCCCAGCATCTCAAAGAAGATGCCGCTGCTGCTCTGACAGCTTGCCGCGTCTTCGTCCCAACCCTTCCCCCGCCCAGCGAAGAGCTCGTGCGCAAGGCCCAACTGCCCCACCGCCAAGAGTTCATCGCTGAGATCGATGGGGTGAAATTTTACAACGACTCCAAAGCGACGACCGTTCACGCAACACTCGCAGCGCTCAACGCTTTTGAAGGGCCGTTAGTTTTAATTGTAGGGGGGCGCAACAAGAACTTAGATTTTACGCCGTTGGCGCAAGCCCTGCGCTCGAAGCCCATCTGCGAGATTCTGCTTATAGGCGAGGCTGCACCACAGATCGCCCGTGCTTTAGAAGCAGCCCACATCACCCAGTTCTCATATGTGCGAGATTTTTCGGAAGCAGTCGCTCGAGCATTGCGCTATCCTGGTGCTACGTGTCTCCTCTCCCCAGCATGCGCCAGCTTCGACCAATTTCGCAGCTATGAAGAGCGTGGCCAAGCCTTCCGCGAAGCAGTCTGGCAAGCCCAGCGCTACGCCCCCTCCAGACCTCTAGTCAAACCAAGGTGATCCAGACCTCGCGCTGGCGCGGCCCGTCAAACTCACAGAAGAAGATCCCCTGCCATGTACCTAAAGTGATCTTTCCCTCCTCGATAGGCACGGTGACCGAGTGCCCCAGCAAGCTCGCACGGATGTGCGCGTGAGCATTGCCCTCCACGTGTTGGTAGTGCGCCCCTGCGGGAACAAGCTTACTGAGCATCATGAGAATGTCTTCTTTCACAGAAGGGTCAGCGTGCTCGTTGATCGTGATCGCCGCCGTCGTATGTGGGACAAAGATCACGCAAGCGCCTTCACTCACGCCAAGCTCGCGCACGGCGCGCTGGACCCGCTCCGTAATGTCGATCAGCTCTTGCTTGGCTTGCGTCTTAATCGACAGTCGCTTCAGCGCCATCTCTGAGCTTATTGCGCCGCTGGCTTGGCTAGGGTCTTCCCTTCGCGCTTGAGCAGTTCCTCCGCGAGCTTCTCGCTCGTCACCACTTGATAGCGCACGAACTCCATCTGGAACGTCGCCCGCCCCTGCGTGATCGATTTGAGTTCCAGAGCGTAGTCGAGCATCTCTGCCAGGGGGACCTCAGCCTCGATCTTGTCGATCTTCACGTGCCCATCGGTAGACTCTTCGTCCATGCCCATGCCCAAGATCCGGCCGCGCTTGCCGTTGAGATTGCTAATAATATCCCCGGTGAATTCCGAAGGCGTCCAGATCGTCACTTTATAGATGGGCTCCATGAGAGCCGGCTGGGCCGCCTGGGCCGCTAGCCGAAACGCATGCGCCCCGGCAATCTTGAATGATATCTCGTTCGAGTCGACCTCATGATAGCTCCCGTAATAGACGGCGACCCGGATATCGGTCATGGGATATCCGGCTAAGATCCCTTGCTGCATCGCTTCGAGAACGCCCTTCTCCACAGCGGGAATGAACTCCTTTGGGATGACCCCGCCCTTGATCTCGTCCACGAATTCGTAGGTCTTCCCTGGGATGGGCTCGACGCGCAAGTGCGCCTCCCCGTATTGGCCACGCCCACCGCTCTGCTTCTTATGCTTATACTGCCCTTGGGCGACCTTGAGAATCGTCTCTTTATACGGGACATGCGGACGATTCATCTTCACGGAGACCCCGTAGCGATTCTTCAAGCGCTCAACGAAGACGTTCAGATGCGTGTCCCCTAACCCCGCGAGGATAGCTTCGTGAGTTACGTTATCTCGATAGAAATCGAGTGTGGCTTTTAAGCTGGCGATCTCTTTGAGGGCGCTGCTCATCTTCTCGTCGTCGGCTTGGGTCTCCGGGGTGACCGCTCGCGCGAAGACCGGCTTGGGAAACTCAATCCATGGTAGCGGCTGCGCGGCGGCGTTGGTCGCAAACGTCTCACCCAACTTGCAGTCGCTCAACTTGGCCAGCGCTATGATCTCGCCAGCGTGAGCTTGGGGGATCTTTTCAGGCTTATCCCCGTGGAAGCGCAAGATCTCCTTGACGCGCTCCTGCGCCCCTGTGTTCACATTGATAACAGTCTCTCCCTCGGAGAGCTGGCCCCCAAGGAGCTTGAGGAACGCAAGCCTCCCCAGATATTGATCAGAAAAGAGATTGAACGCCTGGGCGATAAAGGCCTCTCCCTGCGTCGCGGTGAACGGCGGGGTTGCCTTGTGGAGTATCTCTAAGAAAGCATCGATTCCTAAGCCCGTCGCTACCGAGGTGCAGAGAATAGGGCTGAAGAGGCGCTGACGCAGGGCCTCCTGCAATGCACGCCGCATCTCATCGGGAGAGATCTCCTGGCCCTCTAGAAAGCGCACCATCAGCTCATCGTTGGCTTCGGCCAAGATCTCTAGAAGCTTCTCGCGCTCAGCAGCCACAGTCTCTCTGAGATTCTGGGGGATCTCACCCTTGCGCTTATCAGCATAGATAGCTTTGGTCTCGATGAGATCGACGTAGCCGACAAGATTCCCCCCTTCATAGATAGGGATCTGCAAAAACGCGAAGCGCCCTGGTAACATGGCGCGCACCGATTCAACGGCCTTGAAGAAGTCGGCGTTAGGCAAGTCGAGCTTATTGATCACTACCAAGGCGGGCTTCTTGAACTTGCGAATCAGCTCCCAGGCTTTCTCGGTATGGACCTCGACCCCTTTTTCAGCGTTGACGACCAAGATAGCCGTCTCGGAGGCCCATAGGGCTTTATAGACCTCTTCGACGAACTCGCTGAAGCCCGGGGTATCGAGAATCTGAAGCACTCTCTCCCCCTGCACGAAGCTGCCCACCCCAAGATCGACAGAGTGCCCACGGCTTTTGGCCTCCGGCGTGAAATCGAATTTTGCCTCGTAGCCGCCCTTCCTCAAGAGCGCTTCAGCGAGTGCAGTCTTGCCCGAGCTGGCATGGCCCACAAAACAAACAGTCCGGACTTCCATACGAGATAAATCACCCCATTCAGTATACTGAAAAAACCCACGACGTGCAGCTAGGGGGAACCAAACGAGAGTCGGCTATCGGTGGGGGAGTAGCGCACCCACGCCGTGGGAAAAGCATTGATCTGCGCTTGAAGCCAAACCCGTTGCCTATCGCTATAGAGCCCTAGCTGCCAACACGCCCGACAGAATTTCTTCACTATCCCTAGCTGTAACGCTGTCCACTGCTGCACGCCAAGATCGTATTCCCCTTTGAACGTCAGCTCCCAGTCACCCCATTGCCAGCCTGTCTCGAGATTGAACCGCTTGAGCGCTACGCGATTGAGATCGAAGTTCGCCCCAAGGCGATGGTCGCCCCAGCTCAGCTTCACGATAGTGTCTTCAAAAGAGCGCGCCGTAAACAGATAGGCCGTAGAGACTTGAATGTTGAGAAAGCTCGTGCTCAGCGACAACCCAGCTCGGCGCCACACCTGGGTGTTCAGATCGTATTCGAGATTGAGGCTTACGTCGACGTCCATGAAGACGTCTCTCAGTGAGATACGGAGCGGCTCGAAGGTCTCCTGCACGAAGTTGTAGCCGACAAAGAAGGCAGGTTTGAGGGGCACAGTGGCCCACGTCGCACGCCCCGTGACAGAGTGTAACACGCTGAGTTGATCGAAGCTGAATGGGCTCTGTCCTCTCACTTGTCGGTAAGAATACGTAGCATCGGCGCTCACTCCTGAAAAGGGGCGCACGCTCACTCCCACGGTCAGCTCGTACGCATCACGACGATATTGCTGAGGCTCGTAGAGCGAGAGCCGATAAGTAGCGCTCGCTTGCACCGTGAAGGGTCCGCTTCCTAGCGCTAGTGAGCGCACGCCCACAAGAGCATCCCAGCGCGCACTCTCGTCTAATGGCTCTCGATCAAGCTTCTTCTCGCGATAGCGTCCCCAACTGAGCGTGAACAACGCTGAGAGGGGCAGAGGCCCCAGACGCACGGGCGTCAGAGCCAAGGAAAGCTCGGGGCTCTTCTCTAAGAAGCGATACAGAACGGACTCTTCGCTGTCGGGCTCCGGCAGGACCAGATATTGATCGCGGCTCCAGAGGACGCTCCAGCGCACCATACCCCACCATTGTGCCGTCAAGGTAATCCGCGACGAGAGCCGTTGCGCCTCCTGTTGGAGGACCCCAGTGCGCCAGGAGATCGCTCCCGAGAGGCTCATATTCAGGGGTAGCACGGCCTGATGAGCCCAGTCTGTAGCCCAGGACTCCCCACGCCCCACCAAGCGATAGACCGAGATCTGCCCCTGCTGCTCCCAGAATTTATATTTATATTCGATCCCCATGCCCACCTCGGGAAGCTTCGTATAGAGATCAATCAGGACTGTACCCGTGTTGTCTTTATCTATGACGAAGGGTAGACGCCAGCGCAGATACCACCCGCGCTCAGGGATTTGCCCAAAGTCCGGCAAGAGTGGGTTCTTCGTCTCTTCCTTCAGGGACGCAAAATAGAGCGGCGCCCAAAAGACCGGAAAGCCATACGCTTTTACCAGTATATTCGTAGCGAGCACGTACTCATTGGGCTCAAGGCGCACGGTGCTCGCGGCAATCGAGTAATCCGCGTGCGAGATGGGGCCGCACGTACACGTTGTCACTTCCCCGGTCTTGATCTCTAAGAGCTGGAGCTGCCCTTCTTGGGAGAATGTCGCGTGGGCCTCGCGCCCGCGAAAGCGCAAAGTCTCTTTCTTCTTCGCCGCGCTCTCAAAGCGCGTCTCCCCGACAAAGTCTCTCACGCGAGCTACCCACGACGGCGTGATCCGAATCTCTTGGGCAGACAGAGTCCCTTGGTCGTATCTGATTTGAGCTCTCCCCAAAAGCAGTTCGTCTGTCTGCCACGCAGAGCCGTCCCACGCCAGGCGCAGCTCCATCTGATCGGCTTGGCCTGAGAGCCCTTCCCCCTCCCAGACGACGTTCCCTTCAGCGACGATCTCCCATCGCTGGCTGGCTTCCGTTCGCTGGGCTCTCAGACGCTGAGCAATGAGACGGCTCTGCTCATACTGAAGCTGGACGTGCCCCTCAGCGACGATCTCGCTCCAATCGCGTGCGACTGTTAACTTATCCGCTCGAAGATCTAACGAGATGGGGGGTGGCTCCTGAGCCCACGTTACGGGTGCGCTCACCCATCCCAGCACAAACACGAAGGGCACAAGCCGCCGCAGCCGAGCAAAGAGATCGAGCCGACTCAGCTGATCAAGCCAGATCAACAACACCACCCCGATACCCAAAAAGAGCACATTGGGGAGCCACGGCGCAATTATAGGCGAGATCACGCCTCGCTTGCCCAGCGTAGAAAGCCATAGTAAGAGCCCTTGATAGCACGCCACCAACAGCACGCTGATGATCACTCCAGCGGCGCGCCCGCGCGGTGCCCCACCTTGGACAAAGATCAAGCTCAACGGCGCCCCAAAGAGCGCAAAGATTAGGGCAGAGAAGGGCACAGCGATCTTGGAGTGTAAGTCGACAATGAGGCTCTCCACCCCCAAGCCATGCTCTTGTAAGAGTCTTATCTGGCGCGCAAGCTCAGCAATCCCCATCTCGTGCGGGGTACGCTGCTCCAGGAAAACCCTGTGGAGGTAGGGCCCAGCCCGAATAGATAAGCGCTCAAACGTCGCCGAGTACTCGAACTGGCCGTCATCGCGGAGCTTATGGAGCCTTCCGTTCTGCAAGCGCCAGTACTCGCCATCCCAGACCCCCTCCGCAGCAACGATAATCTTGGGGAAGCGCGCATTCAGCTCCGGAAGATACTCCCCACCCCCTTTGTCGAAGACCATGACGTTCACGAGCTTTTTTGTCTGAGGGTCATAGCGCTCGATATACGCATAGGCGGTCTCGCTCAGCTTAATAAACGTCGACTCGCGAATCTGCGGAGTAGACCGCATAAAGAATATCTCTCTCAATAGATCATAATAGCGATGGTTGCCCCAGGGCATCCACAGCTCTCCGACAGCAAACGCGGCGATGGTCGTGATCAAGCCCATGAAGACTACCGGGAGCATCAGTCGGCGCAGGGAATATCCGGCAGCCTGCAGAGCGATCAGCTCGCGGTCGTGGCTTAAGCGCCCTAACGCCCAGAAGATCGCAAACAGGACCCCCACCGGAAGCCCATAGACCAAGAGCTCCGGCAACCGATACCCGAGCATCTGGAAGAGCACTTTTACGGAGATATTGCGGTCGAGCATGAAATCCGACAGCTGCGGGATCAGATTGAGAATAATAAAAAGCACAAAGCCCGCGACCGCAAGCGCGAAGGGGAAGAGCATCTCTCGCACAAGATACCGGTCGACCAGGCGCAGCATGGCAGCTTAGTTTAGAAAAATTCGAGGCTTTTGACAACCCCTTGGCCAGTCGGTATGATACTTTACGGAGGAAAATCGGTGGTAGAGCGGAGTACCCATCACGAGATCCCTCTAGGGGAAGAAGCAACGGCTGTCTTAGGGCAATTCGATCGTAATCTCGCGGTCATTCGAGAGCTCTTCGCAGATGTGCGGCTGACACATCGGGGGGGCATGGTGCGGATCGAGGGCCCTGCCAGCGAGGTCGAGCGCATCCAGAATCTTTTTGAGAAGCTGCGCGAGGTCGTCAAGAGCGGCCACGTCCCCACCCCTGATGAGGTACGCTATCTCTCCCAGCAAATCAAAGAATCAGAGAATCTGAATGGGGTGCTCTCTGAGCCCATCCAGACGACGCACTGGGGGGAGCAGATCCGTCCCAAGACCGTCGGCCAAGCCAAGTACGTCCAAGCGATCCGCGAGAACGACATCGTCTTTGGGATTGGGCCCTCGGGCACAGGGAAGACGTATCTGGCTGTGGCTGTCGCGATTGACTATCTGAAGCGCGGGCTGTGCCATCGGCTGATCTTAACACGTCCGGCCGTCGAAGCTGGGGAAGAATTGGGCTTTCTCCCCGGCGACATCGAAGCCAAGGTCAGCCCCTATCTGCGCCCGCTCTATGACGCGATCTTCGACATGATCCCTTACGAAGAGGTGAAGCGCATGATGGAGAACGGGCGGATCGAGATCGCGCCGCTCGCGTTCATGCGCGGACGCACCCTCAATAACTCGTTCATCATCTTGGATGAAGCTCAGAACACGACAGCGACCCAGATGAAGATGTTCCTGACGCGCTTGGGTTTTAAGTCCAAAGCCGTGATCACTGGAGATATTACTCAGATCGACTTGCAGCGTGGCAAGTCCGGGTTGAAAGACGTTCAGAATATTTTGAAGAACATCGAGGGCATCGCGTTTGTCTACCTAGATAAACGCGATGTCGTGCGCCATCCGTTGGTGAAGAAGATCATCGAAGCGTATGAGAAGAGCGAAGGCAAGGGTTAGTCCCTTGGAGCCCTCCCTACCGTTCCGTATCGCCCCTCACATCGAAGCGACAGGGCTGCTATGGGTAGCCCTGATGGCTCTGGGGGCGTTTCAGCTGACGCCCACCCTCGAGGTGCATCTAGTCTCATGGGCGCAGATTGTAGCCCAAGGCGTGTTACTAGCCCTTGCAGGCCTGGCGTTGGGCATCTGTGCGCATCGGATGCAGGTGTCGCCCCGGCTCCTGGGCTTTACGGTGGGCTCGATCGTGCTCACCGTGTTGCTCGATCAGCTCTTGCGCCCTTGGGTTCCCTATCTCGCCCCGATGCCATTAGCGACGGCCTTGGTAACGCTCTTTGTGGGCCTGCCCATGGGGGTGGCAGCGAACTTGATCGTGGCTTTGACAGCAGAGCTCCTTGGGCCGCCGCTGAGCGGGCTGATCGCGCTAGCTGGGGGATTCGTCGCGATCTTCTGCGTGACGCGCTTAAGCAAGCTCTCGGACTTAGCTTTAGGGGGTCTAGAGATCGCGCTAGTGAACGCGCTCGTCTACGGGAGCGGGACGGCGCTCTGGGGAGGCTTTCGCCCCGACGCCCTTCTCTGGACAGTGCTGAGCGGCCCCTTAACGGCCTTGCTCGTTGTGGGTTTGCTGCCGCTTGCGGAGCAGATAACTCAAAAGACAAGTCCTCTAGGGCTGATGGAGCTGCTCAATCCTTCGCATCCCTTATTAGAGCTGCTGCGCGAGAAGGCGCCGGGAACGTACCATCATAGCTTCAATGTCGCTGACCTGAGCGAAGCCGCTGCAGAAGCCATCGGGGCAGACCCGCTCTTGGCCAAAGTTGGCGGCTACTATCACGATATTGGCAAGATCCAGCGCCCGGAGTTCTTCCTAGAAAACCAGCAAAACGGTGCCAACCCTCACGATAATCTGGCTCCAAGCTTGAGCAAGACGATCATCACAGCACACATCCGCGAAGGGATCGAGCTGGGACGGCGCTACGGCCTGAAAGAAGACGTCTTGCAGTTCATCCCACAGCATCATGGGACGTCTGTGATTCGCTACTTTTACGTGAAAGCTCTCCGTGAAGGCCAAGAAGAGTGCTCGATGGACGACTTTCGCTACGATGCCGAGCTGCCCAAGACCAAAGAGACGGCTATCGTGATGCTCGCTGATGGAGTGGAAGCGGCGTCGCGTTCGGTAGAGAATGGGTCGCGCTTAGAGGAGTTGGTCGAGCAGGTGATTCGCGACAAGATCGAAGACGGGCAGCTCGCGGAGGCGCCGCTCACTCTAGCAGAACTTGAGAAGATTAAGAAAGCCTTCGTGGCGACGCTGCACGCGATGAAGCACGGCCGGCCCATCAGCTTTCCCAAGAT
>JAUQPG010000010.1:15769-47672 GCA_030550495.1 Candidatus Bipolaricaulota bacterium
TCGAAGACCTTGACGTTGCTGAGGCGTCCCTGGCCAGAGATAGACAGAGCCGTCCCATGCCCTTCTGTAGTAATCGCCAAATTCTCAAGCTCTATTCCAGCAACCCCAGCGATAATCGAGCCTACAAGCCCTCGATTAGGTAAAGCCTTCAGGGTTGTCTCTTCTGGTCCAGCCCCGCGGAGCGTCAGGGGCTTCCACAGCGTCAAGCCTGCCTCATAGGTGCCCGAGGCTATGGTGATCGTGCCGCCAGGGGCAATGGCGTCTATAGCTTCTTGGAGGTTCGCGTAATCACCAGGCACAGTCAACTCAGTCTTCTCAGTCTGTGAGGCCAAAGGCTTCCGTAGCGAAGCAGGAGCATAGCCACACAGATCAGCCCCGTTGCCTTGGAACTCCTGAGGTGGTCCTATGACCTGAGCCTCTGGCGTCCAAACTCCTACGCCGCAGCCCCTGTTGTTCAAGAAACGGCTCTCTTGGATTTCTA
Organism: Candidatus Bipolaricaulota bacterium; assembly: GCA_030550495.1. Classification (GTDB taxonomy): domain Bacteria; phylum Bipolaricaulota; class Bipolaricaulia; order RBG-16-55-9; family DRXL01; genus JANXCC01. The sequence goes on from JAUQPG010000010.1 coordinate 16,251, forward strand.
CGCGTGCGGAATTTGTCACAGCAAGCCCCTTGTTGTTATCGCTCACCGTAGTGTTAACAATGGTCACCTGAGCGGAATGCACTGCCATGATTCCCCCTCCAAACCATGTATCGACGATCAAGGAATTTTTGACAGTCACTTTAGCAGAATGTGTAGCCAACAAACCTCTCCACGTATTCCAGTGGATGTACACGTTGTCAAGCTGAAGCTGGGCCGTATCCCCGACGACAATGCCATAACTATTGCGGCGAATCTCCATATTGCGGATCGTAACCTTGGCTTGACCTTGAATGTAAACGCCGAAAAGCCCAGGCAGAAATTCGCTACCGGGCAGCCAAGACTCCGTGAAATCTTCAAGAACGACTTCTATCGCTCTGTCGCCCTTGATATGGATAATCGGCTGATCGCCGATCTCCTTGCCCGTCAGGAACGTCTTCTCTCTGCCAGCGCCGCGCAGCGTCAGGCTCTTCGTGATCGTTAGATGCTCCATATACGGGAAATTATATTCGCTCACGCAGATGACCGCGCCCTCTTGGGCTCTGTCAATCGCTTCTTGAATAGACTGCCCTGGCTGCACTGTTATTGTGCACGGGGGCTGCTCTTGCCCGCTGCTCACGGCTACTAGCACCGACAGCATAGTGATGAGAGACCACTTCACCATAATTGCCTCCTCTCCTCACCAGACTTTGCGAACGATTGTATTATAATATGCCCCAGCAGAGTTTGTATAATGTTTGACTTCCCCGCCCATGATCTGTCATAATGCACAGCATGACGCTGACAGATCTGGTCACCAGCTTCGCGTGGACGGTGCTCGCGGTCTCGGCGCTGCTCATCGCCGTCGGCGCTCTTATTGTCTTTACAAAACTCGCCAAGCTCATCGACCGACTGGAAGATCGCCTCAAGAAGCGATAGTATTTGTAGTATGAAGCTGTCGCCAGAAGAGGCCCGCCGCCGCATCGAACAGTTGCGCGAGGAGATCGAGCAGCATAACTATAATTACTTTGTCTTGAATCAACCCACGATCTCCGACGCCGAGTACGATAGATTGCTCCGAGAGCTCCAGCAGCTTGAAGAGCAGTTCCCCCAATTCAAATCACCGACATCCCCGACCCAGCGCGTCGGCGCCCCGCCGCAGACGGAGTTCAAGACTGTGCGACACTCCATCCCCATGCTGAGTCTGGCCAATGCTTTCTCCGACGACGAAGTCCGCGAGTTCGATGCCCGTGTGAAGAAGCTCGCCGAGCGAGAAGAGATCGAATACGTCGCTGAACCCAAATTCGACGGACTCGCCGTCGAGCTCGTCTACGAAGATGGGGTCTTCGTATTGGGATCAACTCGCGGCGATGGCGAGACCGGCGAGGACGTTACACAAAATCTTAAGACTATTAAGAGCATCCCGCTGAAGCTGCGCCAGCCTAAAGATCTCCCTATCCCCAAAAAGCTCGAAGTCCGCGGCGAAGTCTATATGGAGATCGAAGACTTTCGCAGACTGAATGAAGAACGCGAAGAGCGCGGCGAGCCGCTCTTTGCCAATCCCCGCAACGCTGCGGCTGGGTCGCTCAGACAGCTCGATCCCAAGATCACCGCACAACGCAAACTTCACATGTTCTGCTACGACGTGGGCCAGACCGTTGGGATCGAGTTCCGCACACAAGAAGAGTTATTGAAGACGCTGCCCCTCTACGGGCTGCGCGTCTGCCCCATCTATAAAGTCTGCAAGAACATAGACGAAGCTTTAGAGTTCTATCGCGAGATGCAGGAGCGCCGTGAGAAGCTCCCCTACGAAGCCGATGGCGTCGTCATTAAAGTCAATGACTTTCGCATTCGCGAGAGCGTCGGGGAGGTCTCGCGCAACCCGCGCTGGGCTATTGCGTATAAATTCCCGCCCAAGCAAGCGACAACGCGCGTCAAAGATATTATCGTCCAGGTGGGCCGGACGGGAAAGCTCACGCCCGTAGCCGTCTTAGAGCCGGTGCCCCTGGGCGGCGTCACCGTCCAGCACGCTACACTCCACAATCAAGACGAGATCGACAAGAAAGATATTCGTATCGGAGACTGGGTGCTCATCCAACGCGCTGGGGATGTTATTCCCGAAGTCGTCCAGCCCATCGTAAGCCGTCGTACTGGCGCAGAAAAAAGATTTACGATGCCGGAGCGCTGCCCCGTCTGCGGCGACAAAGTCATTAGATTGCCCGATGAAGTCGACTATCGCTGCGTCAATATTTCGTGTCCAGCTCGACTGAAGGAGAGCATTCTACACTATGCGTCCAAGGGTGCTGCTGATATTGAGGGTCTAGGCGAGCGCTGGGTCGAAGCCCTCATGAACGCAGGCTTGGTGAGAGAGATCCCTGATCTGTACAAGCTGAAAGAGCGCGTCATCGAGCTTGTGCGGCTGGAGCGCATGGGAGCAAAGCTCGCCGAGAATCTCTTAAATGCTATCGAGAAGAGCAAGAGAATCCCTCTTGCACGCTTCATCTACGGGCTGGGCATTCGGCACGTAGGGGAGCATCTTGCAGAGCTGTTGGCGCAACACTTTCGGAGCTTAGATGCGCTCATGAATGCCTCTGAAGAAGAACTGCTCACAGTCGAGGAAGTCGGTCCAACAGTCGCGCAGAGCATTCGCTCGTTCTTCCAAGACGAGCGCAATCGCGAGATGATTCAGAAACTTCGAGCCGCAGGTGTGCAAATCATTGAAGAGACAAGCCCACAGAAAGCCGGGGCGCTGGCGGGCAAGACGTTCGTCTTCACTGGAACGCTGAAGAGCTTCACGCGCGGCCAAGCCGAAGCTCTGGTTAAATCGCTCGGAGGGCGAGTCTCGTCGAGTGTCAGCCGCAAGACCGACTACGTCGTCGCTGGCGAGGAGCCAGGCTCGAAACTCGAGAAAGCCCGAGCACTCGGTGTGACCGTGCTCTCGGAGGAGGAGTTTCGCAAGCTTGTTGGAGCTTAGAGGGCCCTCACCCTGCCCTAGGGGCACCCCTCTCCCGTCGAAGACGGGAAGGGGCCGGGGGTGAGGGCCTCACTTCTTCACCCTGGCCAACAGCTAGCTGTCTCAAAGCCCGTGGGTTGCGCGGGCACGCATAGCCGCGTCCACTCATCGAACGGCACCAACGATTGATTGCGCGCGTTCTTGATAATGAACGGATTGCTGAACGGCAGATAAAACCCAGGCACGCGAGCAATCCCTGGAATGAAGATAAAGATCGTGTTCGTCTGAGTGCGTTCAGGGGTGCCATCGCCGTTGACGTCCAGCAGCAGCTCGACTCGAGCAGCGGAGACGGTATCACTGAGCTGAACCGTATAGATGACACGCCCGTTGCTGCGCACGGAGCCGTTCAACGTGATTTGATTGGTCTGTTGAGTAATTTGAGGAACCGGCTGCGCCGTTGCTGCTCCTTCGGTCTGTACACCGACACCGATAATAGAGCCGCTGACGGCGAGCGAGATCTGATAGGGTCTCTCATTGTTCCACCCCGTTGCCCCTTGGACCATGAGATAGAGCTTGTCCGTCCCCATGATGAAGAGCCCTCCGGCACCCAGGGGGATGTACGGGCGCGGCGTCGGTGTTGGTGGCGTAGTCGTGGTCTGCACGGTGACGCTCTTCGAGGTTGATCCCGTCAGCCCTTGGTCATCGGTGACTCTCAGGAGCACGGTGTACGTACGGGCTTGCGGGAAGGCAAACGCCACACGAACGCCCTGGGCGTCGAAGCGCCCGTCGCTGTCGAAGTCCCAGTCGTAGCGCACGATGCGCCCGTCGGGGTCGGTCGAGCACGACGCATCAAATGTGACGGTTTGATTGATAATGGGATTTGATGGGCTGAAGCTGAAGCACGCTGTTGGTGCCCGATTTTGTGGGGGAGCAGTCGTGCCCACTTGGAAGCTTGTGAACGCGCTCGTCCACGTCGCCGTCGGAGCGACGCTCTGGATGCGACGAGCCAGCTCAGCACGGAATGTTTCAGGGTTAAGCCAGGCCGTGTTCTGTGTGCCATCGAGCCTAAGATTCACAGCCTGCGTGATTGCTACAGCGTGCAGATACTCCGTACCTTCAGGGCCGCTGATCGTGAGCGTGTACGGCCCATCGGGCAGGGTGTACGTTCCGGCGCTCAAGAGATTCTGGCGTGAGAACACATTGGGGAAGACTTGTGACACTCGCCCTGCCGGGTCAACGTCGAAGATGTAGACATACGCTTGGGCACCGATGCGCAAGAAGATCTGGAGTCTCTCCCCGATGCGATAGCTTGTCTTGTCGGTGCTGATCGAGATCGAAAGCTGAGTCGGCGTCGAAGCCCGCACTGTGATCTGACGGCTATTATTTGTCTCATCGGACTCTGCAACTTGGCGCAGGGCGTCAGCGGTGACGGTGAACGTCTCCGAAGAGCTATTCAGTCTTCGAGAGAAGTCCACCCGCACGGAAGCCCCGGCGCGCAGCCCAGAGAGCGTCTGCCGCGCCGTCCCCATGCTATCTTGCACTTCGACGACGAACGGCCCAGCATCGGCGTTCCCGATGTTGCGCACGATGGCTGTCAGGGTGAGCGTGCTCCCCACCGACGGATCGCGCGGGGAGTAGTCAAGAGAGTCTATAGTGAGATCGGGCAGGCGCGTCTCAGCGAGCGCGTCAATACGAATTTGGGTCGAATTATTCGTTTCGTTCGATTCGTCTATTTGATTCGTGACGTCAGCCGTGATCGTGAAGATCTCCGTGGCGTTATTTTGCCGTCGCGTGAACGAGAGCGAGACCGCGCTTGCTGCTTCCAGCCCAGAGATCGTCCGTCGGTCTTGCCCAGCGCTATCACGAATCTCGACGACAAACGGCCCAGCGGCGCCATCGCCCTGATTGCGCACGACGACCGTGAAGTTAATACTCTCGCCCAAGCGCGGGGTGCGCGGCGACCAATCCACCCCAGCGATGGTAAGATCGGGCTTACGCTGGGCTTGGGGTTGCGCGTCTACGCGAATCTGCACGGAGTTATTCGTCTCATCGAGTTCGTCTATCTGATTCGTCGCATCTACCGTGATCGTGAAGAACTCAGTCGTATTATTTACTCGACGAGTGAAGTTGACGGGTGCTGTGCTGCCGACGGCAAGCCCTGAAAGGGTCTGACGATCCGTCCCGGCGCTGTCGCGAATCTCTACGACGAACGGCCCAGCGTTCGCTTGCCCCTGGTTGCGCACAACGATAGAGAGCGTGACGTTCTGCCCGACGGTGAGCGTGCGCGGTGACCAGTCTGTGCTCGCAATGGCCAAGTCGGGCTTGAGCGTGGGCTGCATCGCTGTAACGCGCAGCTCAGCTGAGTTATTATTCTCGTTGGATTCGCTCACCTGGTTCGTCGCGTCAGCGACGACGAGAAACGTCTCAGTCGTTTGATTGACGCGTCGCACGAACGAGAAGCTTGTGGAGCCGCCGGCATTGAGGCCCGCGATCGTGCGTCGGTCGGTACCGCCGGAGTCGCGAATCTCGAGCACAAAAGACCCAGCGTCGGCGTTCCCGATGTTGCGCACGATCCCGCTGACGGTGACGAAATCCCCAACGCGAGGGTTTGAGGGGCTGTACGTCAGCCCGCCCACGGTAAGATCAGGCTGCCCTGGCGGCGGGCTGGCTTGCGCGAGATTGAGCCGTCCAGAACCAAACTGCAACGGTGACCCCATAGGGATTGCATTGCTCTTGAGGCGCGCTTCAAGCTGTCCTGCCGTCAGAGACGGATTTTCTGAAAGCAAGAGAGCAGCAGCTCCAGCGACGTGCGGCGCTGCTGCGGACGTGCCGGGGAATTCTGAGTACGTGAACGTCGAGACGCGATCCGGGCCGACGATGTCGGGCTTGGTCAGCCCAGCATTGGTCGGCCCTTGGGAGCTATACGGAGCGATGGGGCCGGTCGTCCAATTCTGACGATTGACTGCCCCGACAGTGAGCGCGTTCGGTGAGTCCCCCGGTGCAATGATGCTATTCGATGGCACGGGGTACTCGACGTCGTGATTGAGGCTGAAGAGCGAGAACGTCCGTGGCGCAGGGTTCCCGTCAGCTTTGATCTGAATATGATACGTTCCGGGGACGAACGCCTGATAGAAGAGGCTTTCAATCGGGGGTTCGGTGCCCGACTGGATCCGTTGGGATGCGGCAACTTGGGTGCCGCTGCTGTTGAACAGATACAAATCATAGTCATTGGCGGATTGAGGCCAGTCGTTCCATGTGAGAAAGATCCCGATCTGGTCTCCAGCATTCACTGTGATAGAGAGCGACTCGTCGCCCCCAGCAAACTCATGCCATTTATTGAAGTTCGTGTCGCGGAACGTCCCTTGCCAGTGGCGGCGCGCGTAGTTCCCCGCGGCGTTGACCCACAGCACCCCGCGGTTGCGCGCATCAGCGACGATGTTATTAATCGTACCCGTGCCGTCGTAGAAGTTCGTGTTGAACCAGCCTACAGAGTGATTGATAATCTTGGCGCCCTGGCGAATCGCCTCTTCTTTGGCGTTCTCTAGGTCGACTTCGTCGCCGACTTTCATGAGAATTAATTGAGCTTGCGGGGCCATGTCGTGGATAATTTCCGCGACGGCCGTGCCATGATTGGTTCCGGTTTCGATCCCAGTGCCGGTGTAGTCAAACGTCAGGATACCCCCAGGCAGCTCTCCGCGGCTTTGAGCGGCGCTCAGCCCAGCAAAGCCGAGATCGATCACCGCGATCTTGACGCCTTGGCCCCGAAAACCCATGGCGTGATAGTTCGATGCCCCGGTAAGGGCAACCCCCTCGCTGACGACGAGCGTTTGGGGGACAAGCGGAGGCCGGACAAACTGGACCATGCTGCTCATCGCTGCTAGCGTCATACGCAACCGCCCTAGGTTCATGGGGACTTGGACCTTCCACGCGTACTTTGACGTAGCGATGATCTGTCCTCCCCCAAGCGCGATCTGTTTTCTCAACAGATCCTGGGCAGCAGAGTCGCGACTGATGCTCTCGGGGACTTGAAAGATCACAATAGCCGTGTTGCCTGAGACCGGAACACGAAACTGCGAGGCCGTTTGAGCTGCAGCTTGGACCTGTCCTTGCTCTGCCAGCCTGAAGATCTGCTCCAGCACGCTATCAATTCTCGGATCATGCTCTAACCGAGCTATGCTCTTTGGATCTGAGGGCTCTTGAGTCAGCCCCACCGCGCCGAGCAGCACCAGGACTATCCCACCCAGAACCCACAAGATATGTCTGCGCATCGTCTCTCAGCTCCTTTACAGCCCCGGCTGGTACGGGGGCCGAACAAATTTCACCGCAGGATCGCTCGCTAATCTCACAAGATGATGGATCGGCACCAGCACGCGCATCAGCCCTGAAGGCGAACGCGCTTCTATAAGAATATTATGAGTTGGAGCAAGCTGTGCCTCCGGGGAGACTAACTCGACGATCACTCGCACCCGCAAGCCCCACAGCTCTAATTTGTACTGCGGCGCAAATTCGTACCAATCGGGCATGAGCATCAACGCGTAGAGCACTGAGTCTAGACGAACGCCTTCAGGAGGCTTAGGCGGCTTGACCCCCGGCACGACGGTCAGCTCTTCAGCTGTCAATGGCAACGTCGGGTTTGAGAGGATCGCAAGTTGTGTCAATTTCTGACCGATCTCATCGAGGATCGCTGAGGCACTTACGGTCGTCTTGGGAGCCACGATCAGTTCATAACTATTGGTCTGTGCCGGACGCAGATTGTACCGCGAGAGCAGCCCCTCAGCGCGCAACCATAGAAGTTCCCCGTCGACAAAGAGATGGGGAAACTGAAGGCGCTCGCGCTCGTTCTCCGGGGTGCAGTCGTTGCACGGCTGCGTCCCGAGAAAGTACGTCACGGTCGTCCCCTGGGCGATCCGTACTGAAAAGCCCGCGTGTTTTGCTGATTCGATGATCTTCGCCAGATCGCTTTCGATACTGGGAAGCGCGATACGATAGAATTTGCCTGCGAAGAGCAGTTGATCGGCCATGATCGGGAATGTGGGGTCTTCCCGCTGCGTGAGCGAGAAGGCCATAAAGAGCAGCCATGGGACAAACATGAGCACTCTGAGCATAGAGCTCCTTTCTACTTCTTCTCTACTTACTTCTTGAGACGATTGGCGATGTTCTGGGCGATCTGGGCCCATTCGATAGCACTCACGACTTGGTCAATATAGTTCGTCAAGGTCTTCGGGATTATGGGGTTGAGCATGAGGCGGAGCTGCACTGCAGACTTAATGGCGTTGGCATCCTCGAGCTTGCCCCCGCCACGCACATAGTCTTCCAAAGCTCTCGCAGCTTCGGTAATGACTGTATCGACAATAGCTAGGGTGAGCTGGATCGTTATCGGTCCGGTCCGAATCGTAATATTGGCGACGATGCCTTTGCTGACTAAGAGTGCTTTCACTTCCCCTAAAGTCGCCTTACGCTCCAACAGCTCGTCGTTGATGACATCCAAGGGGACGCCCTTGGTCAGGCCCTCGAACGCCTTGTCCACAAGCATCTCGACGGGCAGATCTTCTAGCAGCGCCCGAGCGATGATCTGCAAGACCCCCTCGCGCAGTGAGATGGGAGCTGGGCTTTGCTTGAGGCGCTGACAAAGCTTGAGCGCCGTGTCGGGGGTGATGCGCTTGTCGGCAAATCCCTTGGCAAACCCCGCCTGCAACGTCTGCAAGTCAGAGACGCCCAGCTCAACAAAGCACTTGTAGACGTCTTCCGGGGTCGGCTGAGCGGTGACTACTCCCACGAGCAGTCCGAAGCTCAGAGCTGCAATTGTTATAAAGCGCTTCATGGCTGCTCACTCTCCTCGGGGGGAGCAACATAGAGCACCGAGTTGATCTTGTCGTCGAACGTATGGACAAATTCTGTCGCTCGTGGGTCGTAGACCCACCGAGTGCCGTCTACGATAAACCCGTATTCATACCGACCGGGCTTAATATCTTTGGGGAGGCGGAGCCACCAGACGCCGCTACGATCGGGGCCGTTCATCGGGACGGGCTCCCACAACGTAAATTGACTGGCTAAGCTGACGCTCTTGGCGTTGGGGTAGACCAAGCACAAGACGTCAGGATCAGAGCAAGGTGCGGCTGAAAGATTGAGCCCTACCCACAAACCGATCGCGAAGACCGCTGCCACGGCCGCGGCGCCCGCTAGGGCGAAGCTCCAGCGCGGGCGTGGGTTCGGCCGACTCTCCGGAAGCTCTTCGACGATCTCGTACTCCAGATCGGCGATGCGATCCCGATGGGCGTCGGCGTAGCGCGTCAGCGTCTCTTTCAGTAAGCTCTCCAACTCGTGTTCATGCATGGCCCGTCACTCCTTTCTGCTCCAGAATGTGCTTCAGTTGGGATTTCGCTCGATGGAGCCGCGTCTTGACCGTCCCTTCGGGCAGCCCCAGAGCTTCGGCAATCTCTTTGTAGTCTAACTCTGCGTAATAGCGCAACACAAGGGGCATCCTGTATGCCGGCTTGAGCTGGTCTATCGCGTCTTTGATGATTTGGGTGCGTTCCTGCTGGGCGAGCTGCTGGGCAGGATCGCTCCCTTTGGTCAGGCGCGAGATATGCTTTAACGGTGCGAAGAGCCGCTCACGACGGAGCTTGTTCTTGCAGACGTTGGCCGTCACCGCGAAGATCCACGTCGAGAATCGCTTATCGAGATGGAACGTATGCAGCCCTTCATACGCGCGGATGAACGCGTCATGGGCAGCATCTTCGGCATCTGCAGGGTTGCCTAAGATCCCCAGAGCAATCCCAAAGACGGCATCTTTATAGCGTCTCACGATTTCACCCCAGGCGTCCACATCCCCGTGGAGCGCCCGCTGAATTAACTCCAACTCCCCCTCACCCATGCGACCTCCTGTTCTTTCCTGATCGAGATATATACAGACTCACTGTGGCAAAGTTTCAAACTCATTATACCGCGCTACCGACATCTGTCATCTTGCCAGCAGACAAAGCCTCCCCCTGCCCCCCGACGGCCTTCCTTTCTCTCATCCAACTTCTGCCCTACAGTCGTAGTGAAAGCTTTATAGCCGCAGGAGGTACAAATTTATGAGGGCTCGAGCTCTGATACAACACGCTGAACGCGTCTGGCTTCTCATCGGGCTCTTGATCGCGTTAAGTGGGTGCACCATGGCACAAGCTCCATTAGCTTTCTTTGTGGCTACCCCAAGCACGGGAGAAGCCCCGCTGACCGTTAGCTTCGATGCTTCTAGGTCAAGCGATCCCGACGGCACTATCGCTCAATACGAATGGGACTTCAATGGCGATGGGGATGTCGACGCTACTGGGGTGACAGCCTCATATAAGTATACGACGCCAGGGGTCTTCATTGCCACCCTCACCGTGACTGACAACGCTGGCCTCAAGGGGCGATTCTCTGCGACTATTACGGTGAGTAAGAGCAGTATCTTCTTCTCAGCCATTCGCAATGGGCTGCCCTTGCCCCAGATCTTCCGCATGGACAGCGACGGGATGAACCAAGCTCAGATCACTTATCTTCAGGGAGCAGACCTCTGGCCAGCCCTTAGCCCCAATGGCCGTCAGTACGTGGCCTTCGCCCGCGCTGCGCTCAACTTTGGCGGAGGCGGATCCCCCACTGGAGACTTCGATATCTTTAAGATGCTCGCTGATGGGTCCATGCAGATTAACCTTACCCAACAGTCTGGCAGCGAGGAGATCCAGCCGACTTGGTCCCCTGACGCTTCCAAGATCGCGTTTGCCAGCAATAAGAACGGAAACTTTAATATCTATAAGATCAACGCCGATGGCACCGCGTGGGTACCTCTGACGAACTTTACAGCCAAAGGAGCATTTGCTCCACGCTGGTCGCCTACAAATCCCAATCTCTTGATCTTCGTGACCAATAACGATACGGCTCCCAACGCTTTCGATATTTGGAAGATTAACGCCGACGGCACCGGGATGGCCAATCTCACTAATCGTTCGGGCTTCAACGATGGTGCTCTCTCCCCGATCACACACTTCCCCTCGCCGCCAAGCTGGTCTCCCGACGGCACGAAGATCGCGTTCACGTCCGACCAGACGGGCACTTTAGATATCTTCATCATGAACGCCGACGGCTCCAATATCGTGAACTTGAACACGTTTGCGTCGTCGAGCACCGCGAATTTAGCAAGCTCAGACGAGTTCGACCCCTTCTGGCTCCCCAATGGGAATGAAATTGCCTTCGTCTCCGATCGAGATGGAACGTATCAGATCTATAAAGTCTCTCTCTCGACAGGAGCAGTGACGAAGCTCACCAGCATAGGAACGAATATGACGCCTGCCAAAACGCCCCCTAACAGATAGACCACCCAATCTCCAAGCTGCACGTAGAGCGTCGCGGGATCCTGCAGGAGAATCGTCTCTTGCAGGATCTGCTCTTTTTCGGAGCGCGTTGCCGTAAGAATCCTTCCGTAAGGATCAATGACTCCGGAGATGCCCCCGTTGGAGGCTTGCACCGTGTAGCGGCCCGTCTCGACAGCGCGAAAGACCGCTTTGGCGAAGTGCTGCTCTAACGCTTTTGAACCCTTGAACCAGGCATCGTTAGTAATGATAAAGAGCGCTTGGGCGCCATTTCTGACAAATGCTCGACTGATCTGAGAGAAAATAGACTCGAAGCAGATAGGGGTGGCGAGGCGAAGGCCCTCAAGGGCCAGCGGCCGAACCCCCTCCCCTGGCGTGAGCGCTCCTAAGGGAAGCGGCCCAATAAGACTCTCTAGCCCTATGCTCCGTAAGAAATTGATCAGCGGGAAATACTCCGTACTGAAGGGCACAAGCTGGACTTTGTCATAGAGATCGGCGATCTCCCTGTCAGGAGCGATAAGGGCTGCAGTATTGAAGAGCTTGCCGTCACGATAATCAATCGTCCCCACGATGAGTGCCGCCCCAAGCCGTCGAGCGTGCTCTTGATAGGGCGCAAGAAGTTCTCGCTGACGGAGCAGATACGCTGGTACAATAGATTCCGGCAGAAGCACGACGTCAACTTCTTCAGCCCGAAGTTTCTCTAACTGCGAGAGATAGAGATTCTGAATCTCTTGAAGCTGCGCGGGATCGCTGCGAGCGCGCTGCGGGACATTGGAGTGAATAAGAGCGAGGCGCAAGGGAGCGCCCTCAGGACGAGCAAGCCCAAGCTGATAAGCCCCCCAGCCCCAATCGAGCGCGATCAGCCCCATCGCCAGCACCCCGTAGAGCAGGCGCCGCTCGCGCAATCCACGATAGAACAAGAAATTCACGAGCACGATGAGAAACGAGATCCCCCATGTCCCCGTCACGGAGGCGATCTGAATAAGCTGGGGATATTCCCAGAGGGCATCGCTCAAAAAACCCCAGGTGAACCCGAACTTGGTCAGTGAGCGCAGATACTCTAAAAAAACCCACACTGCGGGGATGGAGAGCACCTGTAAACTCAGAGCTCCTAACCGAGAACTTAAAGCCCCAAAGATCCCCCATCCCAGCGCCAACAGCCCTGCCAGCCCTCCATGCCCGAATATGATAAAAACCCCTGCCCAGTCGGAGAGGGCGTAGAGCCAATAGAATAGAAGCGCAAAGAAGACAAACCCACACAGATACCCCAGCCCAAAACCCTGACGCGGCGAGCAGCCCTCCAGAGCGAAGAAGAGCGGCACAAGCGCGAGAAAGATCAGCCCGCCAAAAAGATAGCCGGGCATACTCACCAGCACCAAGAGAGCCGTAAGCCCAGCTAAGATCGCCCTGAACATAGCTTTCTATCTGAAACCGAACAGCCCGTACTCGAATACTTGATAATAGATCAGATAGAGTCCGGCGGCGAAAAGCAAAAGGCCGTTGAGATAGCGTGTAGCTCGCTCCCAGCGACGGATCTGAAAGAAGAGCAAGGCGAGCAACGCCACGGCAAAGACGCTCAAAAAGATGCGATTGGTTCCAGAAAATGCCGCTCCCCAGCTTGCTGCGACCTGCGGCTGTGCCCACACGAGCCCCAGCACGATGACGATAGGGATGCTTACCCCGATGAGGGCTTGTCTCAAAGGCAAACGACGATCTAGGCTGCCCTTGGAATACGCCATCGTGAGCGAGAGCAGGAGCATCATCAATGTCATGCCCGAGGCGTAAGCCAAGAAATTGAGAACCCCTGTGAAGAGGCTCGTCGTGAGCGCCGGCCCGACGACGTAGATCATAAAAATGGGGAGCGTGCACCCACAGGACGCGATGGCGTAGCCGATCCCATAAAAATAATAGAACGAGAGACCGCGACGATCTGAGCGGACCTGGAAGGGCAGGGCAAGAGCCAGCTCACGTCCTACAAGCGTAGAGATCCCCAAGATCATAAGCCCAAGCCCCAAGAAGACTGCTGCCCAGGGGAAGTACGAGCCGATAGCTGTCCCTACCAGAGAGACCACGATTCCCAGGGCGAGAAAGACTGTAAAAAAGCCGGCGCTTACGGCCCCACCCAGCGCCAGACCATGCCCAAGGCGCTCCCACCACCTCTCCTCGCGAGTGGGAGGGCTGGCGCGACTCCCTAGATACTGCGCTATATACGACGGGAGCAGAGCAAACCCACAAGGATTGAAGAACGCGACTATCCCCGCCCCTACTGCTAATCCCACCATCCCCCACTCAGGCATCATAATGCCCTTATCTTACGGAGCAGATCGCCTCGGCTCAAGTCCTGCTTGACGCCGGGGAGGTCTATCGCGTACAATCGCCAAGTCTATCAAGCACATAGGAGGACAGCGCTGATGAACCCGGTGTTGATCGAGATCCCGCTCCCCTTCGGGTGGGAGCCAGTGCAAATCCGCTATTATGGGCTGATGTACGTCATCGCGATCATCGTGGGGATCTTTCTGACGCGTCGCGAGGCCACACGTAAGGGCTTATCGCTGACCCTCGATGATATTTTAGACTTCGTCTTGATCACCGTGCCCGTGGCGATCATCGGGGCACGGCTTTATTATGTTGCGTTTCAATGGTCGAACTTCTACGTCCCTGGCAATGCCATGAAGACTTTTATAAATATTGTCGCGATCTGGGAGGGCGGGCTCGCGATTCACGGGGGCATCTTAGCGGGGCTGCTCATGCTCTGGGTCTACTGCCGATGGAAGAGAGTCCCCCTGTGGCAGTTTGCGGATGCTGTTGCTCCCAGTATGATCTTGGGCCAAGCCCTAGGGCGCTTCGGAAACTTTATGAACGGGGATGCGTATGGAGTGCCCTTGGGGCCGACGTGGCCTCCCTGGCTCGACTGGGTCGGGGTTGTGTATAAAGAGGGCACACCGGGGTTCCAGCAATGGGGCGACATCCCTACTCATCCAACTATGCTCTATGAAATGTTTGGTGACTTAGTGATCTTTGGGCTATTGATGTGGCTGCGCACAAAGAACTTTCAAGATGGGTTCATCGCGGCGCTCTACATGGTGCTCTATTCGTTCTTGAGATTTTGGATGGAGTTTCTGCGGGCAGATGCACTCTGGCTCGTCCCCGACGTGCTCCGGGCAGCCCAAGTCATCAGCGTCATTCTCTTCGTTATCTTTGGCGCTTTTATCGTGATGAGAAGACTCTACGTGCGCAAGCCAGCCGTGGCTCCATCATCAGCGTCATAGCTGGAAGTCTTCACCAAGATAATACTGTCGCGCTAGGGGATGCACAGCGATCTCGTCTGGGCGCCCGCTGAGCAAGAGCTTGCCCTGATTGAGCAGATACGCGTAATCAGTGACGCTTAGCGTCTCACGCACGTTGTGATCCGTCACGACGACGCCGATCCCATCAGTAGCGAGTGCACGAATGATCTTTTGAATATCAGCGACAGAGATCGGATCTATCCCAGAGAAGGGCTCATCGAGCAAGAGAAATTTGGGAGAAGTCGCTAAGGCACGCGCGATCTCAACGCGTCGGCGCTCCCCTGCGGAAAGCGTATCTACTCGCTGCTGCGCCAGATGCGCGATGCCCAGCTTCTGCAAGAGCTGCAGCGCGCGAGCATTCCGCTCGGTAGGCTTTAAATCCCATTGCTCCAGGACCAGCACCAGGTTCTCAAGCGCGCTGAGCTTGCGAAATACTGAAGGCTCCTGAGGAAGATAGTGAATCCCTAGACGAGCCCGAGCGTAGAAGGGCCAGCGGCCAATGGGCTTGTTATCTAGAAAGATCTCTCCAGCTTCGTGAGCGATCAGCCCCGTGATCATATAGAACGTCGTGGTCTTGCCCGCGCCGTTTGCTCCCAGCAAGCCCACCACGGTGCCGCTCTCAATTTGGAGAGAGACGCCGTCGACGACCCGGCGTCCCCCGTAGCTCTTGACTAACCCTTCTGTGCGTAGGATCATTTTCTGCGTAGGATGAGTCGAGCATCGTTGAGGATCGTCGCTCGTCCCGTCTCGGAGAAGTATTCCAAACCCCGACCCGTTAGGGTGAACTCTTCACGCTCTATGCGCACAAACGACGACGTTGTGAGCACTTTCTTTTGATTATCCCACGAGAGATTTTCAGTGACAAAGGAGAACTCGCGGCCGACGGCAGAGATTTCACCGAGCAATTCAATATCTCCAGAGCGATTGTGCAGCCGAGCCTGTGGCGCTCGGACGGTAAGCGTCTCGGTGCCATCGCTCTCGAAGAAGCGCACCGTCACTTCTTCCGCGACGCTGACATCTTCGTGGACGGTTATAGTGCGCCCTTCTAGCTCCCAGAGTTTCTTCCCGTGGTCGTCGTATCGAAGAATATGCGCGCGCTCTGCGGAGATCGCTGGGGCATCAGGCCCTAGGGTGTCTGGCCACAAGTTGGGCATAGTCGCCCAAAGCCAGAAGAGCCCACCGATGGCCCCTAGGGTCACGAGGAGACCAAGAGCTTGCGCCGCGCGAGACATGCTCGGACTAACCCCAAAAAGAGCGGGCGCGGCTGAGTCGGCCGCGACTTAAACTCCGGGTGGAATTGTGATGCGATAAAGTACGGATGCTCCGGAAGCTCTACAATCTCCATGCGCCGCCCATCGAGGGACTTTCCAGAGAACTTCAGCCCGGCGGCTTCTAAGTCTCTAATGTAGCGCGTATTGACTTCGTAGCGATGGCGGTGGCGCTCGGAGATCTCTGTTGTCCCGTAGAGTTTATGCGCGAGCGTGCCGCGCTCGATCATGACGGGCTGAGCCCCCAAGCGCATCGTCGCACCCTTTTCGGTAAGAGATTTCTGCTCCGGCATCAGATCGATAACGGGGTGCTCTGTTGGGCCAAACTCTGTACTGTTGGCACTTTCTAAACCGAGCGCAGAGCGCGCAAACTCGATAACTGCAAGCTGAAACCCATAGCAGATCCCCAAGAACGGCACGTTGTGTGTCCGCGCATAGCGAATCGCCCTGATCTTGCCCTCAGCCCCACGATGGCCAAACCCCACAGGGACGATTACGCCGTCGACACCCTCCATTTGAGATTCGGAGAACTCCTCGGCTTCAATCCAGACGATCTCGACCCCAGCGCCAAGAGCCGCTCCAGCATGGGTGAGTGCCTCAACGTAACTGACGTAGCTATCACGCAGCATCGTATACTTGCCGACAAGAGCGATGCGCACACGTTCCGAGGGATGGAGCACAGCGTCGACGAAGCGCTGCCATTGGCTCAAATCTCGTGTCTTTGCCGAGAGCTTTAGGCGCGTCAGCAGGAGCTCCGTCAGCCCCTGTTCTTCAAAGAGCAGCGGGACTTGGTAGATCGAGCGCACATCGGGGGCGCTGATGACAGCTTCAAAGGGGACATCGCAGAAGAGCGCGATCTTTCTGCGAATCCCTTCAGTGAGAGGGAGAGTGCCGCGCCCGATGATCACATCCGGCTGAATCCCGATAGCACGAAGTTCTTTGACGGAGTGCTGGGTCGGCTTGGTCTTCTGCTCCCCAACAACCGAGACCACGGGCACAAGCGTCGTATGTACGAAGAGACAGTGATCGTCGCCGAGCTCCTGGTGCATCTGGCGCAGGGCTTCCAAGAAGGGCATCGACTCGATATCCCCGACAGTGCCGCCAACCTCGACGATGACTACATCGGCTTTCGTACGCTCCGCGACGCGCTTGATGCTCGCTTTGATCTCATCAGTCACGTGAGGGATGATCTGCACGGTCGCGCCCAGGTAATCCCCACGACGCTCCTTCTCGATCACGCTCTTATAGATCTTGCCCGTCGTGATATTATGATCTCTTGTGAGATCTATATCCAAGAAGCGCTCATAGCTGCCCAGGTCCATGTCGACCTCGGTGCCGTCGTCGAGCACGAAGACTTCCCCGTGCTGATACGGGTTCATCGTTCCGGCGTCGCAATTGAGATAGGGATCGATCTTAATCGCGGTCACGCTAAGACCGCGCGATTTGAGCAAAAGACCAATCGACGACGCCGTGATCCCCTTGCCCAACCCAGAGAGCACCCCGCCTGTGACAAAGATATACTTACTCACAATGCACCTCGTGCAAAAAGTAAAAACATCCCATTCCGTCTTGGAATGATCAGGCGACCTTCACCACGCCTAGGCTCTTGTGATTATACTGCGCCCCACAGGGGCCAAGCAACTTTCACAAGCAGCGAGATGCCTTGCCCAGAGAGCTCGCGTTCAATATAATTCATCTCCCATGTCACACCTTATGAGGGACTACGCCGATCGCCTGCGGCGTTTCACCCCTAATGCCCGGCTCTTCTTATTATCGGCCTTCAGTATAGGGTTAGGCTCGAGCATCCTCTCGCTCTTTCTCAATATCTATCTGTTGCGTCTGGGCTACAAGCAAGACTTCATCGGGCTAATGGCGGCCGTTCCCCCGCTCGTTACGGCTTTTTTATCAGTGCCTGTGGGACTTCTCAGTGATACGATAGGGCACCGGCGCGCCCTTATTTTGGGGGTTGCTCTCAGTGGGCTGGGCGCGCTCGGCATCGTGCTCTTCACTCAAGCTGAACCCTTAGTGCTCTCTATCAGGGTGCTCGGACTGGGCAGCGCGCTCCTGCAAGTCGTCAGCGCCCCCTTTATGATTGAAGAGAGCCAAGAATCTGAGCGCACTCATCTCTTCAGCGTGCAGTTTGCGCTCCAGACGCTTGCGGGATTTGTCAGCGGAGCTCTGCCCCCACTCTTTGCTCGCGGTCTGGCTCTCGCGGAGAGCACAGCTCCGGTGTACAAAATGACTCTAGCCGTTGGGGTTGGGCTGATCGGGTTGAGCATACTCCCGTTAGCAGGGATGCGCCCGGCACCACGAGCGAACAGGCGCGCTCGCCTCGGCTGGAACCTTAAGACACCAACAGGGTTAGTCTTCAAACTCATTCTCCCCAATATGATTCTCAGCCTAGGCGCGGGATTATTCATCCCGTTTATGAACGTCTTCTTCAAGCTCCAGTTTCATATATCTGATGCGCTGCTAGGAACTCTCTTCGCTTGGAGTGCTGTGGGAATGGGGATAGCGTCACTAGCTGGGCCGCCCTTGGCGCAGCGCCTCGGCAAAGTACGGACAATAGTGTGGACCCAAGTGCTCTCGATTCCGTTCTTGGTCATTATGGCGTTCATCCCTGTCTTATGGATCTCTGCGCTCGCGTTTGTGGTGCGCTACGCGCTCATGCCCATGAGCGCTCCGATCTACTCGCTCTTTGTGATGGAACGAGTTGCTCCCGAAGACCGCGCGACGGTCAACGGCTGGTCTACTATGGCCTGGAAACCTGCCCTTTGCAGGGAGCGCCTGGCTGATATACCCTTAGAACGCCATGGCTCATAAGAGAGCTTTCTCTGGGATCATCCTCGCCGGCGGACACTCCCATCGTTTTGGCCAAGACAAGGCGCTTCTCCCATGGCGCGGAAGAACGCTCATTCAGCACATAGCCGCTCAGTTTCAGCAGTTAAGCGACGATGTGTTCGTCGTCTCGGGAGCAGAGATTCGCTACGCTGATATTCTCGATGTGCCGGTCTACGCCGATGAGATTCGCGAGATCGGCCCGCTGGGCGGGCTCTATACGGGGCTCAAGCACGCGCGGTATGAGTACAGTCTTGTCGGGGCGTGCGATATGCCCTTGATCAGCCACGCTGTCATAGAGTTACTCAGAGATGAACTGGACGGCTCCGTCTGGGCCGTCGTGCCGGAGATAGAAGGCCATCGCATCCCAACGCTTGCGCTATATCATAAGAAGTGTCTTGGGATAATAGAGCGTTTATTGGCTCAGGGGCGCACATCGCCTCTCGCTGTGCTTGACGCCGTCCCCATAAAGATCATCCCCGAAGCACGACTGCGCACAGTCGACCCCTCGTTGCGCTCATTCACCAATATTAATACCCCCGAAGATTGGCAGCGAGCCCTGTCGTTGTAGCCCCTTCCGCTATGTGCTATCATCAAGAGTCGCTATGACCAAGCCCAAGCTCACCCCGATGATGCAGCAGTATCTGCGCATCAAGGCGCAGCACCAAGACGTCATTCTCTTCTTTCAGCTTGGGGATTTCTACGAGACGTTCTTTGAGGACGCAGAGCTAACCGCGCGCGAACTCGATATCGCCCTCACTAAGCGCGATGACGCCCCCATGGCCGGCGTCCCCGTCAAGCGCGTCGCATTCTATGTCAATCAGTTACTCAAGAAGGGCTATAAAGTCGCGCTCTGCGAGCAGCTCCAAGATCCCGAAGAAGCGAAGGGGCTCGTCGAGCGCGATGTCGTCCGAATCATTACGCCGGGCACGATCTTAGAAGAAGAGCTTCTGGAGCGCGGGCTGAATAACTATCTGGTCGCGCTCTACCCCGAAGATGATCTCGTTGGGCTTGCGTACGCAGATATCTCGACTGGGGAGTTCCGCGCCACAGAGCTCACTCTCTCTGAGCTGAAGAACGAGCTCAACAGATTGCGCCCTGCTGAGATCATCCTCCCCGCAGGGGTGACCCTGGCCGAAGACTATCAAGGCGCGCGCAGCTATGTGGAGCCCTCGCGCTTCCAGACGCAGAAACTACTCGATCATTTTGGGATTATCTCTCGGGAAGGTCTAGGGCTCTCAGAGCTCGCTGGGCGCAGCGCCGCGGGCCTGCTCAGCTATGTCCACGAGACACACAAAGGGTCCCTCAAACATTTGAGTCCGCCCAAGCCCTATCAGCTCTCGCGCCAGATGGGGCTTGATCCGTTCACGCAACGAAATTTAGAGATTTTAGAGGAGCTGCGTGGCTCCGGAACACACGCGACGCTCTTTCGCGTGATTAACCACACGGTCACGGGCATGGGCGAGAGGCTGTTGCGCCGCTGGCTTCTAGCCCCCTTGCTCGACCGGGCTGAGATAGAGAGGCGTCTCGATAGTGTCGAGTTCTTTGCCGAGCGCGCCCTAGAGCGCGGCGAGCTGCGCACGCTCTTGGGGCGCATTTACGATCTAGAGCGCTTAGCAGGACGCCTGGGAGCTGGGCGTGTCACCCCGCGAGATTTGCTCTCACTGCGCCAATCCCTAGAGCGCTTGCCGGAACTCATGGCGCTCTTGCAGCGCTGGACTGATCAGAACGCTCCCGCGAAGCTGAAAGAGTTTTTGGATCAGCTTCGGGCTCTAGCGCTCGATGAGCTGCGTGAGCTGCTCAGCCGCGCCATTCGCGAAGATGCCCCCTTAGAACTCAAAGAGGGCAATATCATCCAAGAGGGGTTTTCGCCGGAGCTCGATGAGCTCAAAGCTCACGAGCGTATCTTCAAGAGAAAGATCTTAGAACTCGAAGCACGCGAGCGCGAACGCACCGGCATCCAAACCCTCAAAGTCGGCTTCAACACGGTCTTCGGCTATTACTTGGAAGTGAGCAAGGCTGCGGCCAAGCGTGTCCCTCCGGACTACCATCGGAAACAGACATTGGCCAACGCTGAACGCTTCATCACCCCAGAGCTCAAAGAGTACGAAGAGAAAATCCTCTCGGCCGAAGAACGGGCTAAACGCCTCGAGTACGAGCTCTTCTGCCAGATTCGAGATACAGCCACCCAGAAACTCTTTGAGATCCAACAGTTTGCGCGTATCGTCGCGGAGCTCGATGTAGTGGCAGCGCTGGCCGAAGCCGCGCATCGCTATCACTACACGCGCCCACGCTTTACCAGCCGCCAAGAGATCTTTATCACTGACGGTCGTCACCCCATCGTCGAACAGCTCCTCCCCGGTGGACAATTCGTCCCTAATGATCTGAAATTCAGCGAAGACGAGTATCTCATTGTGCTGACAGGCCCCAACATGAGCGGCAAGAGCGTCTACCTGCGCCAGATCGCGCTCATCTGTTTATTAGCGCAGATCGGCTCGTTTGTTCCGGCAAAGGCCGCGACGCTTCCCATCGTCGATAAGATCTTCGCCCGCGTCGGCGCCAGCGATATGCTCGCCGCCGGATACAGTACGTTTATGGTCGAGATGCTAGAGACCGCCAATATCCTCAATAACGCCACTGAGCGCAGCTTAATTATCTTAGACGAGATGGGCCGAGGGACGAGCACCTTCGACGGCGTGAGCATCGCCTGGGCAGTCGCCGAGCACCTCGCTACAAAAGTGCGAGCTAAAACGCTCTTCGCTACGCACTATCACGAGCTGACCAAGCTCGCAGAGCGCATTCCCGGCATCAAGAACTATCATGTCCAGGTCAAGGAGTACGGCAATCAAGTGATCTTCCTGCACAAAGTCGCCGAGGGCGCAACCGAAGGCAGCTACGGCGTGCACGTGGCTCGTATGGCCGGGCTCCCCGAAGACGTCACCCGCAAAGCTGATGAGATCTTACAGAAGATTCTGCAAAACAATCCCTTGGACGCTATGGGGGAGCTGCGCAAGAGAGACCCGCAATTTGTCAAACAGCTCGCGATCTTCCGTGCTGACGAGCACCCGGTCGTGCAAGAGCTCAAAGCAATAGATATTAATAAGCTGACGCCCTTGGAAGCGCTGGAGCTTCTGGCGAAGCTCAAGAGGCGCGTCGAGTCGTGAGCAAGCACTCGGCAAGTTTCAGGTCAGCTTCTGTGGTGATCTTGATATTGCACGCCTCTCCGGGGACAACCCCAGGCTGCCCCCCCCTCATCGCGGAGACAAGGCTCGCCTCGTCAGTGAAATAGCGTCCCTGGGCACAAGCACGTTCTAAAGCTTCTAATAAGGGCTTGCGCTCAAACCCTTGCGGAGTCTGGGCACAGAAGAGCCCTGAGCGATCTATATCAGCGATAATGGCGTCTCCTGCGACCCGCTTGACGCTCTCCGTGATAGGGACGACTGGGACGGCTGTTCCGCGCTCTTTCATGGCGTAAATGACGCGCTCAACTAAACTGAGCGAGACTAAAGGGCGCGCGGCGTCGTGCACAAGCACATACTCTCCAGAAGCAGCACGCACCCCTGCTAACACCGAATCCTGCCGATGCGCTCCGCCGTACACATGCCGCCAGGACTTGTCAAGAGCCAGGACAAGCTTTCGGAACAGGGGCTCATCGTCTGGATGGATCACAACAATGATCTCTGAGATCTGAGCGCAGCGGGCAAAGAGCTCAAGAGAATACTCGATGAGGGGCTTGCCTTTTAATGGTACATACGCTTTCGGCAGGGAAGTACCGAGCCGCTGCCCACGCCCAGCAGCTACGATAATAGCACTGATCGCTATTGCTCCCATTTGACAGGCTCGACTTTGGGGCGCACAAAGAGCATCTTGCCCGCTTCGGTCTGCAAGCTCGAATTCACAATCGCTTTGATCTTCTTCCCGATGAAGCGCCGCCCGTTCTCAACAACCACCATCGTGCCGTCGTCTAAGTACCCTACACCTTGATTGATCTCCTCTCCTCGGTCTATGACCTCGACCTCGATCTCCTCACCGGGGATGAAGCGCGGCTTCACAGCGTTGGCTAATTCATTGATATTGAGCACGGGGACGCCCTCGACCTTCGCCACTTTGTTGAGATTATAGTCAGTCGTGATGATCTTCGCGTTGAGCTCTTTGGCAAGCTGGATGAGCTTGCGGTCAACGTCGAGAATGTGGGGGTAATCTTTGTTGAGCACCTCGACCTGGACTTCGGCACTGCGGCGGAGCTCTCCTAAGATATCAAGTCCCCTTCTCCCCTTGCGCCGACGCAGATTGTCTTGGGAATCTGCAATCGCTTGGAGCTCGCTGAGCACAAACTCCGCGATCAGGATCTTGCCTTCGATGAATCCTGTCTTGGCTAAATCCCCAATGCGCCCGTCAATGATCGCGCTGGTATCAACGAGCTTCAGGGGAGGAGAAGGGCTGAGCTCAGGAGGTTTGGGGGGCTCTCCCCACAAGGGCTCCCCCCGCTGCCCCACGACAAAGCCTCCTCCTGTCAATAGCAGCACTATCACTCCTTGCAGAGCACGCACGAGGGGATTCCCCGGGAAGAGCAAGGCTAGTCCCCAAGAGACGGCTACCCCTAGCAAAGCCCCGACAAGACCAAGTAGCGCTCCGTGGGCGAGCTTGCGCGCCCCACCTTCTTGAGATAATTGCCGTTGAAGAAGGCTGATCAAATTGGTGACAAAAAGGGCAACAGTCAGTCCCCCAACCGCCCCTACTAATATCTGAGCTTCCCACGCATGGAGGCCAACAATCGGGGGCACCCAGCCTTCGGCCAGACTCATGAGAATTCCTAGAGCTATGAGTGCTCCGTAGATGAAGACCTTGAACACCATCTCTTCCCCCTGACACCATTTTTATTGTAGCACAAACGCTTGACTTTCGCACGATTTTTCGGATATTTTTTACGTAATGGCACGAAGAAGGACTGTAGGAGAGGAGCTCCACTGGGCAGCCGAGCAGCTGCGTCAGGGCTCGCTTGAATCAGCACGGTATGAAGCGGAGCTCATCGTCGCCCATGTCTTACAAAGGGCGCGCCATGAGCTTTATATTAGTGCTCACGAGCTTGTCACTACAGCAGATCATGCTCAGATCCAAGCGCTTGTGGAGCGCCGCTGCCGGGGCGAGCCCCTGCAGTATCTTTTAGGGGACACGGAGTTTCACGGGTGTTATCTGCGCCTAACCCCGGCGGTATTCATCCCACGCCCAGAGACCGAAGAGCTCGTCGAGCTCATCCTTGCACGCTCTAGCAATCCTCCTGCGAATCTGTTAGACTTAGGGACGGGATCGGGGGCGATCAGTATCGCGTTGGCACGGGCGTGGCCAAAAAGCTCTATCGTAGCTGTAGATATCTCTTCAGAAGCGCTGGCGCTGGCGCGCGAGAATGCCATGCGCAACGGCGTCGCCGAGCGCATCTCTTTCCTCCGTTCTGATTGGTTCTCTGCGATTTCAGGGGAGTTCGATCTGATTGTTGCCAATCCCCCCTACGTGCGGACAGAGTATCTAGAGCGCGCTCCACGTGAGCTGCATTACGAACCCAGAATAGCTCTCGATGGCGGCCCAGAAGGCTTAGACGCTTTGGCTCAGATCATTCGCGAGAGCCCAAGGCATCTGCGTCCTGGCGGGGCTCTCTATTTAGAGATCGGTTCAGATCAAGGGAGCCGCGTGCGAGAACTTTTGAAACACACTCACGCATTCACGGAGATCGAGATTGGCAAGGACCTCGCCGGCCACGAACGATTTGCGCGCGCCGTGCGAGCCAGAGCAGAAGATGTCTCTCTTGGTACAGGTCTCCGAGCTGCAGTTTGTGACTCCTGAGGGGAAGAAGATTTTAGAAGACGTGACCCTCAGGGTAAATCACGGCGAGCTGGTCTTCCTTGTGGGCCCGCCCTCTTCGGGCAAGAGCGTTATTTTAAGGTTGCTCTATCACGAGCTGCGTCCCCAACGCGGGCAGATTCTCGTGGACGATCGCAACGTGACGCGCCTGCACGCAAGCAAGCTCCCCGCCTTCCGACGGCGCTTGGGGATCGTCCCGCAGGAGCTCACGCTCCCGCGCCGCACTGTGGCGGACACACTCGCGTTCAAGTTAGGGAGCTTAGGCTTCCATCCTGAAGACGTCACATCGATGATCGACGAGGTCCTTGAGACTGTGAAGCTCCGCGCCGTCGCCGAGACTCCCATCACAGAGTTAGCCCCAGCCCAGCAGAAGCTCTTCGCCCTCGCGCTCGCGGCGTGCCATAATCCTGTCTTGCTGCTCATTGACGAGCCGTTTGCCGGGCTAGAATACAAAGATGCTGAAAGAGTGCTGGAGGGGCTCAAAGCAGTCAATGAGCGCAAGCGTGTCGCCATGCTTGTAGCTACACGGGAGAGGGGATGGGCGGTGCGCAGCGGCGCACGAATTATCTATCTGTGGGCAGGGCGCACCTACGAAGAAGCGCCGGCTGAGGAGGCAGCTCTATGAGCAGTTTTCTTATCAAAGAGCTGATGCGCACGGCGCTGACCAAGTGGCGCATTCTGCTCTGGATCCTGGGAGGAGTGTGTGTTGCAGCATGTGCGTTCGTGATCTTTCTTGTGGTGTGGGTGGCACGCGGTGAGTGGGGGGAGAATCGCTTGATTGTGCTCTTTGAGCCAGGGGTATCAAGCGAACAGATTCGTCAGGTCTATCGCCAGGTGCGGGAGTGGGAAGTGATCTCAGAAGTTCTATATATTCTGAGAGACGACCCGCGTGCTGCACAAGATGGGATCGCCCCAGAACGCACCCCGGCAGGGTATTTACGAGTCACGGTGCGTCAAGTTGCCCAAACGGCTGAGGCGCAAGCGGCGCTGCGCGAGATTCCTGGTGTAGCGGATGTCCAGAGCTATCAGAAAGGGGCTTTACGGGCGCTGCTGGCCTCCGATAGCGGAGCACGCCTAGCAGCGACCATTGTGCAAGGTTGTGCCCTTCTTATCTCTCTGATAGCGCTAGCGACGGCCATGCGTGTACTCGTGCGGGCATGGCAGGGCGAACTTGAGATCCTATATCTGTCGGGTGTCGCGCCCGGAGCAGTTCGTTGGGCGTTCTTCGCCGTTGCGATGGCTTGCTCAATGCTTTCGGGAATTCTCGCTCTGGCTGCGGTCTACTTTGCAAGAGATGCAAGCGCAGTGCACCAATGGGTACCAGAGCTTGGGCAGCCGGGGAGCTTCGAGTATGTGAGCCTGATGGGGCTAGGAATAGCTCTGTTGGCAGGTATAGGAGCTGGGGTTTTCGGGGCATGGGAAGCGCGAAGGAGGGCTTAGATAAGGGCTGCGTGCGCGGCGGTTCGTGCGTATGTGACACGCGCTGCTGCCCAATTGGGCTTAGGAGCGTTTCACGGTTCGGAGATCCCCTTCGTCTTCGGGAACTCAGCCAACCCAACCCTCCAAGAGCGAGCGCTCTCTGATGTGATAATGACTTACTGGACGAACTTTGCTCAATCCGGCGATCCTAATGACGGAAGATTGCCGACATGGCCTGCATATACGCTGAGTGAAGATCTGCACTTACAGTTCGATGTTCCCATCAAAGCAGACCGGGAGCTACGCAAACCGTACTGCGATTTCTGGGATCGCTTGCAAGCGCCGTGAGCATCTGTCACAATAAGAGACACTGCAAAGGGGGAATGCGAATGCGCGATCTCATACGGCGAGTTTTATGGTGCTGTGCCAGTGTCGTGCTCGTCCCCAGCGCGTGTGCGATCTCGTCGGGCGTGCAGCCTACTGACCCATGCAGCGTGCAATTCCCCACGACGGTGCCCCAAATCGAGCTTCAGCAGCTCGCCACGGGCTTTACACGCCCGGTCTATCTCACACACGCTGGGGACGGCTCTGGGCGTCTATTTGTCGTTGAGCAATCCGGGATCATTAAGATCATTCGCAACGGGCAGACCCTTGCGACGCCGTTCTTGGATATCCGTGATCGAGTTGAATCCGGCGGCGAGAAAGGGCTGCTCAGCGTGGCATTCCACCCAAAGTACAGAGAGAACGGACGCTTTTTCGTCAACTACACTGCCCGTAAGAATGGGGTCCTCAAGTCTGTCATCGCTGAGTACAGAGTCTCTTCAAATCCCGACATCGCGGATCGCACTGAAAGAGTTATCTTAGAGATCGAGCAACCGTTTGCTAATCACAATGGGGGGCTCAATAAATTCGGTCCCGACGGATTTCTTTATATTGGGCTGGGCGACGGTGGAGCTGCCGGCGACCCGTTCAACAACGCCCAGAACTTAGAGACGTTCTTGGGCAAGATCTTGCGCATTGATATTGAGAAAGAGCCCTACGCGATCCCGCAAGACAATCCCTTCGTTGGGAACGCCAATGCTCAAGGCGAGATCTGGGCCTACGGCCTGAGAAACCCCTGGAGATTTTCGTTTGATCGCTGCACGGGACGGCTCTTTGCTGGCGATGTCGGCCAGAATCGCCTCGAAGAGATCGATCTCATAGAGAAGGGCAAGAACTACGGCTGGCGCATCATGGAAGGCTCGCAGTGCTACGATCCACCTACTCTCTGCAATACGCAAGGGCTGGAGCTGCCCATCGCCGAGTACGATCACTCGCTGGGGTGCTCAGTAACTGGGGGCTATGTCTATCGAGGGACTCAGTATCCGTCTTTGGTGGGACACTATCTCTTTGGAGACTACTGTAGCGGACGGATCTGGTCGCTCGTGCAAGAGCCTTCAGGCAAATGGACGATGCGCCAACTGATAGATTCCCCGTTCAGCATCAGTTCGTTCGGCGAAGACGAGCAAGGCGAACTATACGTTGTGCACTACGGCGGGGCGATCTATCGCATTACAGCGAAGTGAGCGCCTATGCTGAGATGGAGCGCAAGCGTCGTTCTGTTGGCATTGTTGGTGGTCCAGGCCCCTGTTCCTCCGGGGTATGTCGACCTCTATGCGCTCTTAGAGAGCAAACTCAAAACTACTGAAAGCTATCTTGCGGCCCATTGGGACGGCACAAAGTACCCAGTCGTCTTCAGTACTGAGCTGTTAGCTGCTAACGCCAATCAAGGCGAGCGCGTGCTCAGCGAGCAAGCCTGACAAAGCATTCTCTTTAAACTTAGATCGCATTCAGTTTTTGGGCGTGCGGGTCGTTAAAGTCGCCGTCAAGTATCCAATACTCATGCCCCAATTCCCGCGCTCGGCAGAGTATCTCGCTCTATATAAAAGACTGGGCGACGAGCTGCGTCGAAGAGACTTAAAATTTTTAGTGGGCATGGGGCCCGGGTTCCGGCCCTCAGCCCTCAGTGCTCTGCCCGCTAATCTGACTTTTCCCCAAATCTCGACCCTCTCTTCACAAGATCTCCATAATCGTTGGCTAGAGTGAGCTCGCCACTCAGAAAGAGCCTGGGTGAGACTACAGAAAGGAGTGAGCTTCTGTGAAAAAGTTCTATCTCAGCATCGGTGCGATAGTAGTCGCGATCGCGCTCCTTGCGGGCGTGGCGTTCTACTACGCCTCGGCCCAAAACCCAACGACCACAGAACAACCTCAACCTCCATCTATCACGGGGAGCGTCAAAGCCCCAAGCCGCGCTTCTATCTTAGCGAGCTTGGCTAAGATTGATATTCTCAAAGCGATTGAAATCGCGAAGAATCAGCAAGCTGGAACTGTCATCGGGGCCAATCTTGGCGAGCGCAACGGCTATGTCATCTATAACGTCGTCATCTTGACGGCCGACGGCAGCTCCGTGCTCGTTATCATTGACGCCGGCAACGGCAATGTGCTCAGTGTGACCAAGCTGCCTTTGGGCGGGCGCTTCGGACGATTTGGGCACTTCGGCCCAGGAAAGCGAGGTGGGTTCTAAAACCCCGAAAGCAAGCACCATCCCCATCATTGAGAGGGCCGACCTCCACTGTGCCAGAGCCCCTGGCCTTCTCCTTCCCCCACACACCGGAGCGTTCGGGAGCCTGCCCTAGGGCAGGCTCCCCGACCTCCTCGTGAGGAAGTATAATAAAACCGTGAACGCGTCTATCTTGGTCGTCGAAGACGAAGAGAAGCTTGCGCAAGCAATTGCGCTTTATCTGCGCAACGCAGGGTTTTCCGTAGAGATTGCGCTGGACGGCCAGACGGCGCTGGAGGCGTTTGCGCGACGACCATTTGATCTCATCGTGCTCGATCTGATGCTGCCCAAGGTAGACGGCTGGGAGGTCTGCCATCGCATCCGAAAAGACTCAGACGTGCCGATTATTATGCTCACAGCGCGGGTGGGCGAGCCGGCCCGCGTCCAAGGGCTGGAGATCGGCGCCGATGATTACTTGGAAAAGCCCTTCAGTCTGAGAGAGCTGGTCGCGCGCATCCACGCGGTGCTGCGCCGCGCCGGGAAGAAAGCTCAGAGCGTGATCCGGGCTGGTGATCTCTATATCGACCTAGAAAAGCACGAGGTCTTCGTCAGGGAGAGGAGAGTCGAGCTGACCGCAAGCGAGTTTGCGCTCTTAGCATTTATGGCCCAGCATCCGGGGCGGGTCTTTACGCGATTGCAGCTTTTAGACGCCATGCGCGGCTCAACGACAGAGACCCTCGAGCGCGCTGTAGACTCGCACATCAAAAATTTGCGCAAAAAAATCGAGCGCAATCCCCAAGAGCCCGAATACATTCAGACGGTCTACGGAGTTGGGTATCGCTTTCGCGATCGCACACTATGAGAGCCTTGTGGCAACGCATTCCGTTTACGTATCAATTGCTCGGCGCGTTCGCCGTCGCAACGATCTGCGCTATTACTATTGTCTACGCCTTTGCTGACTGGTCCATCCAAGAGCGCTTCCGCACCTACCGTGTTCGCGCAGCAACTCTTCAGGCCCGCCCGCTCCAGCGCTTCTTGACGAGCTATTACCATCGCTTTGGGAGCTGGGAAGGCTTGAGTGAGCTGCTCAACCCACAACTGCAAGAGCTGCCGCCTCTTGAGCAGCCCCTGATCATCGCTGATGCAATGGGAGTGGTCTTCATCAGCAGCGATCCGAAGCTTTTGGGCAGGAAGCTTTCAGAGAGAGATTTAGCTTCCGGGGTGCCGATCCGGGTGGGGGCTGAGCGCGTCGGCACGCTGATTATGGCCATCCCTGCCGGGACGTTCAGTCCCTTAGAGCAAGAGTTCTCGCAGTCCATCCATGACTCGATTGTGCTGGCGGGCGGGGTTGCTTTGGTGATCGCGCTGGGATTGGGAATACTCTTTGTGCGGCGCTTGGCGCGCCCCCTGGGAGAGCTCCGTCGGGCCGCCGAACAGATCTCCCAAGGGAAGTTGGAGCCGCGCGTCACCATCACCAGCAGCGACGAGTTGGGACGCTTGGGGGAGACTTTTAACCAGATGGCCGAGAGCTTGCAGCGTTCTGAACAATTACGGCGTCAGCTCATCTTAGATATCGCGCACGAGCTGCGCAACCCCTTGATGATCCAGCAGAGCCATCTCGAGCTGCTATTAGACAACGTTGTGCCGCCGACCCCCCAGCAGCTCCAGACGATCTATGAGCAGAATTTATTATTAGGGCGGCTGGTGCGCGATCTGCAACTCTTGGCGCTCGCTGATGCCGGGGAGCTGCAAATTGTGCGGACGCCTACCTCATTGCGCGAGCTTTTGCACGGGATCGTCGCGCAGGTGCAGCCGACGATCTCAGAGAAAAGACTCAAACTCGAAGCCGAGATCGCTGACGATCTGCCGACACTAGCTATTGATCCTCAGCGCATCGAGCAAGTTTTACTAAATATATTAGACAATGCGTGTCGGTACACGCCGCCGGGGGGAACGATTCGGCTCTCAGCTCGTACAGAGAATAGCGCGGTGCACGTGAGCGTGCGCGATGAGGGGCCGGGGATTGCTCCCGAAGACCTGTCCCATATCTTTGAGCGATTCTATCGTGGGGACAAATCCCGCACGCGCGCCAGCGGGGGCACGGGTTTAGGGTTAGCCATCGCGAAAGCACTTATCGAAGCTCACGGCGGGCAGATCTGGGCGGAGAACGCCCCTCAAGGCGGAGCGTGCTTCCATTTCACTTTGCCTTACCAAACCGTAAATATCAAAGA
Organism: Candidatus Bipolaricaulota bacterium; assembly: GCA_030550495.1. Lineage (GTDB taxonomy): Bacteria > Bipolaricaulota > Bipolaricaulia > RBG-16-55-9 > DRXL01 > JANXCC01. The sequence goes on from JAUQPG010000010.1 coordinate 46,951, forward strand.
GATACCTCTTGACGTCTTGGAACGCTGAGAATCTGATAGTTCTGGCATACAGTGAAGAATCTGAGGCTTTTTGCAGGACGATGAGCGCGCAAGTTGACAGCGGGGTTATTACTATAATATATTGTAGGCGTTGGTGATCTGAGATGCGCAAGAGTGCGCGGCGTCGCACGAAGAGACTGAAGCGCTCCCAGGGCAAGCGCAAGGGCTGAGTTTGACGACGCTCCCCACAAAGAGCTAAAATAAACAGTGCTTGAGGCCCGGCTTACGGCAAAGGAGAAGTTATGGGTCTCAAGCAAATGCTAAGAGAATCTTTCGCTCGGCTAAGAATAGGCATTTGCTCTGTTCTTAGGCGAATTTTATTTTTTTCGACACCCCTGCCTTCTGACGATCTCGCTCCCTCCGGCCCACAGCCATTGCACAGCTCGTAGGAGGCTCTATGAGCACGTTTCATTGGCTCGCGTTGAGCAGAGTGAGAGGCTTAGGCGGGGCGCGGGCGCGTCGGCTGCTAGAGCACTTTGGCAGCATCGAAGCCCTCTGGCACGCTGATCCCAAGGTGCTCACAGCTCTGACGGGCCTTCCACCGGAGAGTTTCGTCGCCTTGCCCAAAGCACTCGATGAAGCTGCTCAAGAGATCGAGAGCTTGCACCGTGAGGGCATTGCAGTCATAACTCCCGAAGACGAGCAATATCCCGTCTTGTTGCGCGATCTGCGCGATGCCCCGC
>JAUQPG010000048.1 GCA_030550495.1 Candidatus Bipolaricaulota bacterium
CAGCGCGGAGAACATCGCTCGTGTGCGAGCACTGCGCGAGCAGCGCGAGTACGTGGCTGAGAAGCCGTTGCACACTGGGGAATCGTTCGGGTGCAGTCGGTGTCATGTCGGCGTTGAGTACCTTGCATTTGTGCAAGCCTCGCAGACAGCATCTCATAAGGCCCACCTCAGGAACGCTGACTGCAACGCGTGCCATGCTGTGCAGCCTGCAGAGCACGGCCAGACGTTCGCGGCAGCGCGAGACTGCACGCAGTGTCACCCCCCTGCCGAGCGCATGGCCCAATTAGAATCTCAAGATTGCTTACACTGTCACAAAGCAGAACTCCCGACGCGTTCTGAAAAAGCGAAGTTCCCCCATGAGACCCATATCGCCCTATGGATTCGCTGCGAAGCCTGTCACGAAAAAGTGACGCAGATGGGGCACTTAGAGTTTCTGGGCCAAGGCGTGCCCAAGCCTGAACACAATTTCTGCGCTACGTGTCATCCAGCAGATATAGCAAACAATTGTCTGAAGTGTCATGACGACTGAAGGCCCTGCTTGACGTAGATCATTGACAGAGACGGCGCATATCATAGCGCAGTTCCCTTGTGAGATAGTATAGTAACCACGGATGAGCTGGCAAAGAGTTCTTGTGCTGAGTGTCGCGCTTGCGCTGGGCAGCAGCCCGGCGTGGGCTCAGTCTCAAAACAGCGACTGTTTACTCTGCCATGCGACCCAGGGCATGAGCATCACCCTCCCCAGTCAAGAAGAACTCTCGCTCTTTGTTGACGCACAAGCCCTGGCTCAATCAGTGCACGCCCAGCTCTCCTGTGTTCAGTGTCACACGAATATCGACGGGATATCCGCACCCACCTCTGCTTGCCTATGATCGCCGAGACTTCTCGCTGCGCTATTACCCGAACTGCCGCCAGTGCCACGAAGACCAGTACAAAGAGACTCTCGATAGCATCCATCTGAGGATTTTAGCTGCGGGCCATCGCGAAGCTCCCGTCTGTACTGACTGCCACGGGGCACACACCGTCAGCCCGCCTGATCAGCCGCGCTTCAAAGTCGACTTGACGTGCTCCCGCTGCCACCAAGAGATCTTCACCGTCTATGCTCAAAGCGTCCACGGGGCCGATCTCGTCAGAGAAGAAGATAACCCCGATGTGCCCGTCTGTACCGACTGTCACGGGGTGCACCGCATTGAAGCCCCACACACGCTCCAGTTTCGGCTCCACTCGCCCGAACTCTGCGCCCATTGCCATACAGACGCAGCGCGCATGAGCAAATATGGGCTCTCGACAGCTGTGCTGCGCACTTATGTTGCAGACTTCCATGGCACGACCGTTCGGCTCTTCAAAGAGCGCCCCGGCGCACGCCTCAACGAGGCCGTCTGCACCGACTGCCACGGCATCCACGACATTAAGAAGACCGACGACCCAGAATCACGAGTAATTAAAGAAAATCTTCTCCGCACCTGCCAGCAGTGCCACCCCACCGCGACCGCGAATTTCCCTACAGCCTGGGTCAAGCACTACATCCCCAGCCCCACCCAGTTTCGGCTTGTCTATTACGTGGAACTCTTCTATAAGATCGTGATCCCGCTCACCATCGGGTTCTTTTTGGTCTTCATTCTCTTGGACGTGATCCGCCATATCGCGAGCTGGATCTGGGGGAATAAGAGAAAGCTCACAAGAGCTGAGCGCTTCTATGAACGCTTCCATTGGACACAGCTTGTGGAGCACTGGGTGATGGTGCTCGCGTTTGTGATGCTGGCCATGACCGGCCTGCCTCAAAAATTCTCCGATACGTCGTGGGCCAGGACGATCGCCGACTTCTTCGGCGGGGTCAAGAACCTCCGCCAGATCCATCACTTCTTCGCTACTGTGATTGTCATCGCGTGTATCGCGCACATTATCACTGTGGGGTATCGGGTTGTCGTGCTGCGCACCCCGCTTTTTATGATGCCCCGGCCCAAAGATCTTATAGATCTGCTACGTGATATTGGCTACAACCTGGGTTTGGTCAAGAGTCGCGCCCGCTGCGACCGCTACACCTATGCCGAAAAGTTAGAGTACTGGGCGCTCATCTGGGGCATGGTCATCATGGTGGTGACGGGCTTTATCTTATGGAACCCCATCTGGTTTACGAGCTTCCTCCCCGGCCAGGTCGTGCCCGCAGCGAAAGCTGCTCATGGCTGGGAGGCCGTGCTCGCTGTGCTCGCTATTCTCACCTGGCACGTCTATCACGTGCACGTCAAGCACTTCAACATGAGCATCTTCACGGGCAAGATCTCGCAAGAAGAGCTCGAACATGAGCACCCGCTGGAGTGGGAGCGCCTGCAGAAGGGCGAGATCTCTCGGCCACCCCTGGAAGTGATTCAGCGGCGGCAGCGGATCTTCGTGCCCGTAGCCGTCGTCATGGCCGCGCTGATGCTCACGGGAGTCTACTATATGATCACCGTGGAACAGACAGCGATTGAGACGGTGACCCCGCGTCTCGCAACACCCATCCCGCACTCGCTGGAGCTACGTGGGGATTGCTTGGCATGTCATAGCTTAAACGCCTTCCGGCCCTTTCCCCCAGATCACACCGGTCGTGGCAACGAGAGCTGCCTCACCTGTCATCAGCGCTGAACTAGTTGCAGCCCGCATTTCGTGATGATACACTCTAGGCCAAATGCGCCGCGTGCTCATAGCTCTACTCTTAGTAAGCACACTGGGGGTTGCTCAGCAGGTCCCCGTCGTGATCGAGCGCTTGGAGATTTCTCTTTGGCCAGAGTACGATGACCCCAGATTGCTCGTGATCTATCGTGGGGAGCTGGCGGAAGACCCACAAAGTTCTCTAGCGTTCACAATCCCCAGCACAGCGCAAGTTCACGCTGTTGCTCACGTCGGCCCCGCCGGCACCCTGCTCGCCGACGACTGGCAGCTCCTTCCCAATGACGACGGGCAGATCGTGCTCTTCACCCCCGGCAGCCGCCGCTTTCAGCTCGAGTACTATGACGACGTGCTCGGCACTGCTCCGGAGAGATCGTTCGTCTTTCGGTTTCGGTCGGAGCGCTATGAGATCAAAAATCTCGAGATCGAGGTGCAGCAGCCGTTGCGGGCAACAGCATTTCAAGCAAGCCCAGCGCTGGAACCCCAAGGGGTTGACACCCGCGGCTTCAGCTACTTTGGAAGAAGAGTCGGAGCTGTCCCCCCAGGAACGCTCATTGAGCAGCGCGTTAGCTACAGAAAGACCGATACCCTGCCGTCGCTGCGCCTTGCTGCAAGAAGCTCCTTTGTGTGGATAGCCGTGGGAGCAGGACTTGGTGTAGCAGCCCTCGGTGTTGTAAGCTTTATCTGGTTTTGGCGCAGACGACGGATCGCTCAGACAACAGCCCAGGGGCGCCTGGCGCGCTTTTGCGCCCAATGTGGCTATTGCTTTCGCGCTGATGAGCAATTCTGTCCCCAGTGCGGTCGGCAGCGCGCTCTGTATAGCTAACAGCTACAGGGTTGCACACCCTTAGGAAAAGCTATTAGAATAAAGCAGACTGCCTTTGGGATCACAGCCCCCGACGGGGGTCTTAAGCCGGGGTGGCGGAAGTGGCAGACGCAACGGACTTAAAATCCGTTGGAGGTGACCCCTCCGTGCGGGTTCGACTCCCGCCCCCGGCACTTGTTTCTACTGACATTTTTGCGCAGCGATCTCCGGATAGAAATCCCCTGCTCTATTATTAGCCACAACGTTGCGCCAGCAGACAAAGAGCCCCTCTAACGAATACAAGCGAATACCGTAGCGTCCATTGCCCATTACGATGTTATGAGCTAACCAGGCCCAGCTGGCAAAATCCAGCCAGATCCCGTCTTCTTGGTTATTAAGAATCTGCAAGTACTGAACGGTGACATGAGCGCTATCTTCAGCGAGGATACCCCCGCGATTATAAGAGATCACCGAATTCTCTAAGGTCACTTGACCTAGGCCCAGGGCGTGCAAGCCGTACTGACCATTCCCCGAGATTTGCACATCATGAATGGCAGCTTGACTGGAGCCGCTCACAATGATTCCATGGCGGAAGTTATAAATCCCTAGCCCTTTGACTGTGACGATGCTCTGCCCGGACACTGAGATGCCGTCGGCGCGGGTGCCTACAGCCCCTACAAAAATAGTCTGGTCTCTTCCGGCTCCCCAGAGTGTGAGGATCTTATCCTTGATAGAGACACCTTGGGTCCAGACCCCGGCAGTAAGACAGATCACCGACCCTGAGGAAGCCGCATCGAGAACGCTCTGCAGGGGCTGCCACGGGGAGACGGTCATCGAGCACAGGGGCTGGGCCATGCCGTAGGCTGCGATCGAAAAGATTAAGATTCCTATGGCCTTCAGAGATCTTGTGCGAATCATAATGCCGGCCCCTTTCTCGGGGATTAGTGTAGCGCTGATGGGGGATGGGAGGCAAATCCCACTTGCAAAGGTTTCTTGGGGGTATTATAATAATAGTGACATCGCGGGGTGGAGCAACAGGAAGCTCGTCGGGCTCATAACCCGGAGGTTGCTGGTTCGAATCCAGCCCCCGCAACCAGGTGCCGCCAGCCAAGGGCGGCACGTGTATTTTTTTGGGGTATAGTTGCCAAGCAAGCTCAGACGTGCTAGACTAATACGGAACGGCGGGGTAGCTCATCTGGCTAGAGCGGCCGTCTCATAAGCGGCAGGTAGAGGGTTCGAGTCCCTCCCCCGCCACCAGACTCCGTCTGGACAAGCTTCGCTTGACGTCCATCTTCGCCAGCCTGCGGCTGGCGAAGGTGTACAGTCCAGATGAAATCTGGTATGAGCGAACGAACCGTCGCGACCAATCGCAAAGCCCGCCACGAGTATCACATCGAAGAGACCATCGAAGCCGGGATTGAGCTGAAGGGCACCGAAGTAAAATCTATTCGTCGGGGCAGCGTCAGCTTGCAAGACGGCTTCGCGCTCATCCGCGACGGCGAGGTCTTTTTGATGAACGTCTATATTGCTCCATATCAAGAGGGCAATCGCTATAATCCTGATCCCTTGCGCAAGCGCAAGCTTTTACTGAAAAAGCAAGAGATCGTGCGCTTACAATCCAAGGTGAAAGAGAGGGGCTACACGCTCATCCCGTTGAGAATCTATTTTAAGAACAGCTGGGCCAAAGTCGAGCTGGCCCTCGCCAAGGGTCTGGCCAAGTACGACAAGCGCGAAAAGATCAAAAAGCGCGAAGAAGAGCGCGAGCTGCGCCGCACCTTAAAGGGCTCTTAGAGAAATTTAAATCCCCGCGGCGTATCCGTCGGCGCGCTTATCACTCCCCGCTATGTATGCTCCCGACGGCAGCTTCCAAATTATTTGCCCGCGCCCAAAGCGCCCACCCGGCTCGACGATCTTGACATCATGCCCCATCGCCTTCAAGCCGTCGATAATCTTTAGATCAGCGTCCGACTCGATCTCGATCTCTTTGGCTTTGATCCATTGCCAGCGCGGGGCATCTAGACTCGCCTGCGGGTTCATCTGATAGTCTATCGTGTTGACGATCACTTGAATATGCCCTTGGGGCTGCATGAAGCCTCCCATCACCCCAAAGGGCCCTACGGCTTTGCCGTCTTTGGTGAGAAACCCTGGGATGATCGTGTGATACGGGCGCTTGCCCGGCGCCAGACAGTTGGGGTGCTCTGGATCGAGCGTAAAGCACGCGCCCCGGTTCTGGAGCGCAATCCCTGTGCCGGGCACGACGATCCCAGAGCCAAAGCCCATATAATTAGACTGAATGAAGCTGACCATCATGCCGTCGACGTCGGCTGTGCAAAGATAGACCGTCCCGCCGGCGTAGGGGTCTCCCGCTACGGGATCGAGTGCGCGATCCGTGATGAGCGCGCAGCGCCGTCGCGCATACGCTTTGTCTAGAAGCTTCTCTGTGGGCACGGTGGCAAACTCCGGGTCAGCGATATAGCGCAGCCCGTCAGCGAGCGCGAGCTTGAGCGCTTCGATCTGAAGATGGAACGACTCTGCCGAATCTCTTGGGTGCTGCGCAAGATCAAAGCTCTCTAGGATATTCAGCCCAAGGAGCGCTACGAGCCCTTGGGTGTTTGGCGGGATCTCCCAGACGTCGTAGCCCCGATACGAAGTCTTTATGGGCTCGACCCACGTGCTCGTGTGCTCGCGCAAATCGTGCTCAGAGAGCAGGCCGCCGGTCTCTTGCGCAAAGCGCACAATCTGTTGGGCGAGCTCTCCTTGATAGAAGTCGTCGCAATGAGACTGCGCGAGCCGGCGGAGCGTCTGGGCGTGATCGGGACTAGCCCAAATCTCTCCGGCTTGGGGAGCGCGTCCGTTCCGCGTAAACGTCTCGTGCCAGCCGGCAAACTCTGGGCTCGTTAGTCGTGCATACGCTTGAGCAGCGTAGCCCCAATACTGCGCGACGATGGGCGCGACGGGATGGCCGCGCTCAGCGTAAAAGATCGCTGGTTCGAAGAGCTCGGCAAAGCGCAGTTTCCCAAAGCGTCTGTGTAAGTCTCGCCATACTGCTGGTGCTCCCGGAACGGTGACGGGCAGCCAACCGTGCGTGGGCATTATCTCGTGCCCTAATGCTTTGACAGCTTCGAGCGTAAGAGCTTTAGGAGCGCGCCCGGAGCCGTTCAGTCCATAAAGTCTCTCTCCGTCCCACACGAGCGCGAACGCGTCGCTCCCGATCCCATTCGAAGTTGGCTCGACGACCGTGAGCGTGATCGCTGTTGCGATCGCAGCGTCAACGGCGTTGCCGCCACGTCGGAGCATCTCGATGCCCGCTTGAACAGCTAACGGGTGACTTGTCGCGACGACGCCCTGGCGAGCGATCAGAGGGCTACGTCGAGAGCCATAAGAAAAATTCATAAAATCTCTCTAGAAGCGCCACACTATGAGGGGCAGGTCCAGCTTAGAGGGCTTGGTGTATATTGACGAACGCCTATGTTAAACCCTAGTGTTGCTCCTAAGCTCGAAGCCGCTGGGATCACTAAGAATATGGATGTCCCAATGAACACGTTGGCATCTACTTGCCCTTGAAGTAAGCTTAATGCATATAACAAGGGAGGTATGCTTACAGCTTCTCCCACTACAGCCCCTACAGCAGCAAGCCATAAGTTACCAGATACCTGGCTAAAGTATCCTATCAGAGCAACCCCTATTGTGGCTCCTATAGGCACACCGAGCGCATAGCCCCCTACCATATAAGGAATGACGTTAAGACCACAAAGATCAAGTTTAAAGCAAAACCGTTGCCCTTCACATGAAGATCCCTGGCGGCGTTTACATGCTTCTACGGCTGGAAGCCCTAAGTAGGAGCCGGCAAAGGCACCGATCAAGCCCCCACCTAGCGCACTGATAGAACCGACTATAAACTCTAGCACGACAGCGTCTTGAGACTGCCTTGGCTCTGCGTGCGCGCACGCTTCCACACCCCATAGCAGCACAGCTATAAGCACAAGATAACGCATAAGCCCTCTTAGGCTTATTTTAAAGAGAGCGTCTTACCCAAAGCAACTTGGATATTGCTTGACGTTTTCGAAGAGATTTGCTACACTCTAGGCACATTCCGCTCCCATCGTCTAGCGGCCTAGGACGCTGGTCTCTCAAGCCGGAAACAGGGGTTCGAATCCCCTTGGGAGCGTAGGGATCTCTTGACAGAACCCAGAGAATATGGTATCTTAGCGCACCTGAAGAGCAAGGGAGGAGGTCGCGTATCGCTGGACCGCATAGCCGTATTCGGAAGAACGAGGAGATTCGTGCTCGCGAAGTTCGTGTTATAGACGAAGACGGGAAACAGTTGGGGATCATGCCCCTGGCGGAAGCCCTCAAGATCGCCCGGAGTCGCAATCTCGATCTTGTCGAGGTTGCGCCACAAGCTACTCCGGTCGTGTGCAAGATCGTCGAGTTTGGGAAGTATCTCTACCGCCAGGAGAAGCGCGAAAAGAAGCGCGCCAAGGGGGGCAAGCTCAAGGAGATCCGGCTGACCACCCAGATCGAAAAGCACGACTTCGAGACGAAGCTGCGCCATATTCGTGAGTTCTTACAAGACGAGAACAAAGTTCGGGTGACGGTGATCTTTCGCGGCCGCGAGATCCAGCATATACATCGGGGCCGCGACTTGTTACAGCGCATCGTGGAGGGCGTTGCCGATGTGGGGAAAGTCGAGCAATGGCCCAAGGAGCGCGGCAAATCCCTGCAGATGCTCCTAGTGCCCGGCAAGAGCACGGTGACGACCATCCCCAAGGAGATTCTCTCAGAGCCGCTTTCAGGAGGATATAGCAATGCCGAAGAAGAAGACGCACAAAGGGATCGCCAAGCGCTTTAAAGTCACGCGTAAGGGCAAGGTCCTGGGCGCTACCTCGGGGTACCATCATAAATTAGTGAAACGAAGCGCAGCTCACAAGCGCCAGGCCCGCCGGGGCGTCCAGGTCCCGGAGACCTTAGCCAAAGAGTATATAAAACTGATCTCGAGCTAGAACGGAGGAGATATGCGTGTCAAGGGTGGTAACAAGAGGCTCTTGCGCCGGAAGAAGATCCTAGAGCTCGCCAAGGGCTTCAAGGGCAAGCGGCGCACCTGCTTCCGCATTGCTAAGGAGCGCGTGATGCACGCGCTGCGCAACGCGTATATCAGTAGAAAACTGCGCAAGCGTGACTTCCGTCGGCTTTGGAACATTCGTATTAACGCGGCAGCGCGGGCCCGCGGACTCCCATACTCCCGGTTCATAGGTGGGTTGGCGAAGGCGGGAGTTCAGCTCAATCGCAAGATGCTCGCGGAGATCGCCATCCACGACCCCAAGACGTTTGACTCGTTAGTAGAAACAGCGAAAGCGCATCTGTAGTGCCGACAATCACGGTCTCTCAAAAAGAGCTCTATTTTGCGCAAGCGGGGCAAGGGCAACCAGCCTTGCTCTTTGTCCATGGGGCGGGGGGAGATCACACGATCTGGGGGGAGCAGCTTCGCGAGCTCGCGAAAGATTTTTCAGTCATTGCGCTCGATCTGAACGGGCACGGGCGCAGCCCCGCTCGTGAAGGCGACGGCTTGCAGACGTACGTCGAGGACGTGCTCGCCGTGCTCAACGCCTTTGCTCAGCCAACAGTTCTAGTCGGGCACTCTATGGGCGGGGCGATTGCGCTGTCGGTCGCGCTTCAGCCGCCTAAGAATCTCGTTGGGTTAGGCTTAGTGGGCACCGGCGCAAGGCTGAAAGTCCATCCTCAGATCTTAGAGCTGTGCCAGACCGATTTTGAAAAAGCCGTCGAGCTTGTCATAAGCTGGGCATTTGCGGAGCAAACCGACCCAGCTCTCAAAGACAAAGCACGTGAGCAGATGCGGCGCAACGGCCAAGCCGCACTGTATCGAGATTTTCTGAGCTGCTCGACGTTTGACGAGATGCATCGCTTAAGCGAGATCTCTGTGCCCACGATAGTTATTTGCGGGCGCGAGGACAAACTTACGCCTGTTAAGTATTCCGAGTATCTCCAGCAGAATATTCCCAATGCCCAGTTACAAATCATTGAGCGCGCCGGACACATGGTGATGGTGGAGCAGCCTGAAGCTGTCACGAGGGTTCTCAAGGAGTTCTGCGCGCGCTTGCTCTAAGTTTGGAGTCACTTTACAATAGCTCCATGAATTGGCCCAACGGGATCACACTGTTGCGCATCGCGCTCATCCCGGCGATCCTCTATTTTGTGCTCGTGCCCGGTTCCCACAGTCAGCTGATCGCCCTCGGGCTTTTTGCGATAGCAGCAGTGACCGACGCTATAGACGGGTATCTGGCGCGACGGCAACGAGATGAGACGAACCTGGGGAAATTTGCTGATCCCATCGCTGACAAGATCTTGGTTATCTCCGTGCTCTTGGCGTTCGTGCAGCTTCAAGAGATCTCTGCCGTGCCGGTGATTATTATCATTGCGCGAGAATTTTTAGTGACGGGACTACGCACGGTAATCGGCACTCAAGGGGTAGTGCTTGGGGCGAGCCTGTGGGGCAAGCTCAAGACGCTCTCGCAGATGGGGCTTGTCTTTGTGCTGCTCAGTCAAGGGGCGTTTCGCTGGGACGCTGACGGCGTCAAGGCTATTCTCATCCCCGTTGTGGTCGCCGTCACGGTGATCTCCGGGATAGAATACTTCTATCGCTTTCGCAAGCTCTTGGGGCGGATCTCGT
>JAUQPG010000049.1 GCA_030550495.1 Candidatus Bipolaricaulota bacterium
CCCCCCCATATACCCAGCGAGATTCTCCGTTTTGGAAGACTTGCCTGCCCCTCTCTTAATTCGGTACTATCGCTCTAGAAGTCTTTACGAAGAAAATGGAGCAGGGAGTGGGTGCGGATGACGGTCTTTATCATCTTGGCTGTAGGTGGGCTGGTGCTGTTACTGATCTCGGCGTTCTTTGGGTTTTTCGGAGATGACATCGAAGCGGCGCCTGAAGTCGAGGGCGGCGGGCCGCACTTTCTCAGTGTGCGCTCGATCGCTGTCTTCTTGACGGCGTTTGGGACTGTTGGCGCCATCGCACGGTACTATAATCTCTCGGCGATGCTCAGCTCGCTGTGGGGCGTGCTGGCGGGAGTGGCCATGAGCGGCATCTATGTCTTAGCGATGAATCTCGTGCGCTCTCAAGAAGCGAGCTCGCTCATCGAGAGTAAAGATCTCATTGGGCTGACAGGGCGGGTCACCGTGGCGATTCCCCCCGACGGCTTGGGCGAAGTCAGCTGCGCCGTCAAAGCGCAGCTCACTCGACGCTTGGCGCGCTCCACCAATCGCCAGGCCATTCCCGAAGGAGCTTTAGTGAAGATCACGGACGTGCAGGGGGACGTCGTGCTCGTCGAACCGATACACTAAAGATAAGGAGGAGCAGAGAGAGTATGTTCGGGTTCACCACGCTGCCGTTCTTGCTCGTGCTCGTCGCGTTGGTCGTGCTCGTCGTCGTCATGACGGCGGTGCGCAACTATATCAAGGTGCCCCCAAATAAAGTCGCGGTCTTCTATGGGCGCAAGCATCGGCTTCCGGACGGGCGGGTCGTAGGGTTTCGCCTCGTGACCGGGGGCGCAGCTCTTAAGTGGCCGATCGTCGAGAACGTCACGTACTTAGATCTCACGATCTTCCCTATCGATCTTGAGGTGCGGGACATGCCCAACAAAGACGGCGTGCTCGTGAGCGCACAAGCTGTTGCTAACGTCAAGATCCGCAACGATCAAGAGTCCCTCATCGCTGCGGCTGAGAGGTTCCTTGGGCGCAGCTTGGAAGACATTAAACAGATCGCGTATAAGAACTTAGAGGGCCATCTGCGCTCGATCATTGGGCGGCTCACGGTCGAGGAGATCGTGCGGGACCGGGCGAAATTCAACCAAGAAGTCTTAACCGAAGCTGCCGCTGACTTGGCTAAGATCGGCCTTGGGGTCGATGTCCTGACGATCCAAAGGATCTGGGACGCCGAAGGCTATATCGAGGCGCTGGGCAAGAAGCGTACTGCTGAAGTCAAGCGCGATGCCCGCATCGGCGAAGCGGAAGCCGAGCGCGAAGCGATCATTAAGTCCAGCACGGCGCTGCGCGAAGCCAAGGAGCGCGAGAACGAAAATTTAGCCCTCATCGCGCAAGCCGAAAAAGAGCGCGATGTGAAGAAGGCCCAGTTTGAAGCCGAGGTCCAAGCCCAGCAAGCGAAAGCCCGTCAAGCCGGCCCCTTAGCTGAAGCGATAGCGCGCCAGCAGGTCGTCGAGCAAGAGGTCCAAGTCGAGCTCATTCGCACTAAGAAGCAGATCGAAGTCGCCGAAGCCGAAGCGATCCGTCGGGAGCGCCAGCTCTTGGCTGAAGTGATCAAGCCTGCCGAGGCCCAGCGCCAACAGATTATTCTCCAAGCCGAAGCTACTAAACAGAAAGAGATCTTAGAAGCCGAGGGCCGCAAGACCGCGATCATCGTCATCGCCGATGCTGAAAAGCAGAGGCTCGCCATGGAGGGCATCGGCGAGGCTGACGCCATGCGCGCCAAGCTCCTCGCTGAAGCCGAGGGCACCAAAGCGAAACTCTTAGCGGAAGCCGAAGGGACAAAAGCGAAGCTCTTAGCCGAGGCCGAGGGCGTCAAAGCGAAGCTCCTTGCGGAAGCTGAGGGGGCACTCAAGAAAGCTGAGGCCTTCGCCAAACTTGATGAGTCTGCCAAGACCATGCTCATCTTAGAGAGATTGCCTGAGGTCATCAAGGCCTTCGCGCCCGTGGCCGGCGCTGTCGCGGCGCCGTTGGGCAATATCGATAAGTTAGTGATGCTCGACAGCGGCTCCCCCGATGGGACCAATACCCTCAATCGTCTTGCGAACACTGTCCCAACAATGATGTTCAACGTGATGCAGGCAGCCCAGGCTCTGGGGCTTGATATCAGTGGGCTGTTGGGCAAGCTTGGGATCAAGTCCGAGGAAGAGAAGGAGAAGAAGTGAGTTAGCCCCCTCACCCCGTCCGGGAGAGGGGACAATAGGGGTGAGGGTAACTGCGAGAAGGAGCTTCGATGCCAGAGCCTATCTACACATCACGAGAGCCGTTTGTCGAGCCCGAGAGCACCGTACTGGTGATCTGCTGCTCCAGCAACGCGTTTTTGCCCTACACCCAAGAGTTTTTAGAGAGACAGTTGGGGCTTGGGCCGGGCAGCTACGATCTGTTGGCTGTGCCTGGCGGGCCGCAGTTCTTATTGCTGACGGAGTATCTGCCCAAGTTCGCGTGGGTTGGGCATCGTTGGGTGAAGTTCTTAGTCGAGCGCCACAGACTGAAGAGGGTCATCGTGATCTCGCACGAAGAGTGTGCGTGGTACAGGGAAGAGCGCTTTGTCCCGCAGTTCTTGCAGAAGTTCGGGGTCGGGAAGTCACTAAAAGACCGTCAGCGCGAGGATCTGCGCGAAATCGTACACGCATTGCACGCTCTGGGGCTGCCCATCTCGGTCGAAGCCTATTACGCTGAGAAGAGCTCTGATGGGAAGGTACACTTTGTGCGGGAGGGGTGAAGGCCCTCACCCCTAGCCCCTCTCCCGTCCCGGGAGAGGGGTAGGGCGGGTGAGAGCTCGGCCCGGCCTACGGCTTCAAGTTATAGAACGTCAACAGTAAGATAATCTGCTTCTGTGACAGCAGATTCCTGCCCCGGCTGTTCTTGAGATTGACTAACTTGCTCACCGTCTCGATGGGCGCGGCTTTCTTGAGCGCCTCGAGCGTGCCCTCGCCAAAATCGGGGAAGTACGCGATTCTCTGATCAATCTCGGCTACAGTAATGCTTGTGGGCCGGTTGCCGATCTTGTAGTACGCTACCAAGGCGCTCGCTACGTCCGCGGGGTTTGTCGGCTGCTGGGCCGTCCCCACCATCCCCAAGACCCCAAGAGCCAGAACCGCTACGACCGCCCGTACGACCTTCACGTTGAACATGCTGTTCTACCTCCTTTAGGTTGAGTTTGTGTGTGACGGCTGGAGTCTAGCAGCCCCGTGCAAAGTGCGTGCAAAGTGGAGACTTTGCAGGGGCTTGTCTGGGAAGACGAGCGTGGCTATAATCGAGGCCCTCACTATGGGGTAAAGATCTTTCTCTTTGGACGGTTCGCTGTCGAGCGGGATGGGCAAGTTCTTCCCCCGCAGGTGTGGAAGAACACCAAGACGAAAGCTCTGTTAAAAATTCTTGCGAGCGAGCGCGGCCGGGTCTTCCCCGCTGACGAGCTGATCGAATACTTATGGCCTGACGCAGATCTGCGCTCGGCCGCGTCGAACCTGCGCAATCGCGTGGCCGAGCTGAGAAGGATCTTAGAGCCCTCTCTCAGTCGTGGGGAGCAATCCCGCTATATTCTCACGCAGCGTGGGGGGTATCTCCTCTCAGACGAGAGCGACTGTTGGGTAGATAGTGAAGAGTTCTCGCGGTGTGAGGAGCGTGGGCGGCGTGCCCATAGTGAAGGGAACTTTGTCGAAGCTATAAGAGCCTTCGAGCAGGCCCTGGCGCTCTATCGTGGGGAGTACTTAGCCGAAGATCGCTACGAAGAGTGGGCCTTACAGATCCGAGAGCGCTTTCGCGAGCGCTTTGTCGAGATCTTGAGTCTTTTAGCAGATTCTCTGGCGCGGCAGGGGCAGTATCGCGCGGCCCTGGGCTATCTCGAGCGTGCTGTGACGGAATCCCCGTTGGACGAGAGGCTCTATCGTCACCTGATGGTCTATGCGTTCTGCGCGGGGGAGCGAGCACGAGCACGCCAAACTTATGAGCGCTGTCGGGCTGTGCTTGAGCGCGAGCTGGGCGAGCGCCCATCGTCCCAGACCGAAGAGATCTATAGACAGATTCAATCTGAGAGAGTTCCTGACTGGGAGCGCTTCTACCCAAGAGAGGTCGGTCTTCCCGTGGCGATCCGGCGGCTGCCGTTTGTGGGGCGAGCTCGCGAGTGGGAGCAGCTTCTGATGGCTCTTAGCAGGGTTCGCGCTGGTGCAGGGCAGATCGTGCTCATCTTCGGGGAGGCCGGGGTGGGCAAGACGCGCCTGGCTGAAGAATTTGCGCGCTGGGCCTGCGAACACGAACAGGCGCTCGCGCTGTACGGCCGCTGCTATGAGCTAGAGAACTCAATGCCCTGGCAGCTGTGGGGCGAGGTCCTGCGCCAGGGGATCTCGCACCTACACAGAGCTGATCTGACGGGAGTGCCGTCGGCATGGCTGGCAGAGCTCTCGGAACTCTTGCCAGAGCTCGCTCGTGTGATCCCTGAGCTCTCCCTCGTGGCGCTGCCCCCAGAGCATCGGCAGTACCGGCTCTTCGAGACAATCTCTCACATTCTCAAGGCGCTCGCGGCGCGCCATGCCCCGCTCGTGCTCTTCTTGGATGACTTACAATGGGCTGATAGCAGTTCGCTCGACTTTCTCTGCTATCTTATTGAGAGAATCGCGAGTGAGCCGGTGCTGATTATAGGGGCAGCGCGCTTGGAAGAACCGAGCCCCGGAGTGGAGCGGGTGCGCCATCATGGGGTGCGCTCAGGTCGGCTCTCGGAGATGACCCTGGGGCGCTTGGGTGAGCGCGAGATCTCCCAACTTGTGCAGAGCTTAGAGGTAGAGACGACCGCGGATTTTGGTGGGCGGCTCTATCGGGCGAGTCTTGGCAATCCGCTCTTTGCTACGGCCGTGCTGCACGCGCTCTTTGAGAACGGGGCATTTGTTGCAGAGGGTACTCGGTGGCGTCTGAGCGATCCGTCTCGGATCGAGCTGGCCCCCTCAGCGGTGCAGCTTCTAGAGCGTCGAGTGAAACGGGCCAGCGCAGCGGCTCAACGGGTCTTACAGATAGTGGCGTGTGCGGTCCAGATCGAACTGGAGGTCTTAGAAGCGGCGTGGGAAGGGGCTGCTGAGGAGTTATTCACGCATCTGACTGAGTTGACGGCTCAGGGGGTGGTGGTGGAGCGAGAGGGGCGGTATGAGTTTGTCCATGACAAGTTCCGGGAGGTCGTGTATAGGTCTATAGAGGGGCCACAGCGGACGTGGCTGCACCGGCGTCTGGCTCAAGCGATACAGAGAGTTTATACCGACCCGAGCGCGGCGGGGCTGGCAGAGCCGTTGGCGCAGCATTATGAACAGGGAGGGCACCTGAAGCAGGCGCTCGCGTGGTTCCTTGCAGCGATTGCGGAGCATAGGAGACGCTTTCAGCTTGAGGAGGGGCTCCGGTGTATTGAGCGGGCGGTGCGTGTGGTGCAGCGGCTTGCGGGTCGGCTGAGTGAGCGGGAGCGCCGCGCCCAGGAATTCGATCTTATCCTGGAGCGTCTTGATCTTCGCTTAGCGTGCGGGCAACTCCACGCTGCTCAGGAGGACTGCGAATGGCTCCTTGTATTAGCAGAGGGGCTTGATCTCACAAGAAAGGCCAAAGCGTTCCATTGGAAGGCGCAATGGCTTGTGGGCGCTGGACGGTATGAAGAAGCCCGGCGCTGGACCCAGCAGGCCCTGAAGCTCCATCCCCTCGATCCACTCGTGCGGGCTAATCTCCTCAGCCAGCTAGGGTTGATCGCGTTCTGTCGGGGAGAGTACGAAGCAGCCTTGCACTCCTATCAGCACGCCTTGGAGATCTTTTGTCTTCATAGCCCCATGAAGGCCGCTTATGCCTGGAATGATTGCGCTAATGCCCTGCTGAAGCTCGGTCAGTACCAACAAGCCCTCGCTCACTACCAGAGAGCCCTGGAGCTTTATCAAGAGCTTCAAGATATGCAGAAAGTCAGCGCTGTTCTGAACAATATCGGAGCGACCCTCCGCTACCTGGGGAAATACCAAGAAGCGCAGGAGTACCTTGAGCGCGCCTGTGCGCTCGACCGAGCTCATGGGAATCGGCGCGGCTTGGGGTATAGCCTGTGTAACCTTGCCCAGACCTCCCGTATGCTCGGCGCGCCCCAGCGAGCCCTAGAGCTGAGCCAGGAAGCCTTCGCCATCTTCTGTGAGTTAGAAGACCCCCTTGGCCAGTGCCTCCTGCATCGATGGCTTGGGGTGAGCTATCGCGACCTCGGCCACCGGGAGATGGCCCTCCACCACCTCCGCTGCGCTCTCGAGCGTGCTCAGGCCCTCCGCGCCGACGCCGAAGAAGGGGCCTGCTTGGTCGAGCTGGCTCAGACCGTACCAGACCCTCACGAGGCGCTGCCGCTCCTGGAGCGCGCCTTGGCCTTGATCGAGCAACACCGCTGGCACGGGGAGATTGGTATCCGCGCTTTCTATCTTGCCTACCAGATCTTTGAAGCCCTCCATCAGCCAGAGCGGGCCCGTGACGCCTTGAACCGCGCCCACGAGGAGCTTCGCAAGACAGCCGAGCACATCACCGATCCTGAGCTGCGCTCAAGCTTCTTAGAGATTCCCCTGCACCGCCAGATCCTCGCCGCAGTTGACAGCCCGCCCTAACCTTGCTACGATGAACACCGGTGAGAACTCATGCAGCCCCTCTACGACGGCAAAGCCAAACAACTCCTCCCCGGCCCAGATCCCCACACCGTCATCCTCTTCTTCAAAGATACCGTCACCGCCGGCGATGGCACCAAACGCTCTACTATCCCCGGCAAAGGAGCCCTCGCCGCCCAGATCTCTATGAAACTCTTCGAGCTGCTGGCTACCGTGCCCTCCCATTATCTCACCAAGCTCGATGCCCAGAGCTTCTTAGCAAGAAAAGTCCAGATCATCCCCTTAGAAGTCGTGGTGAGAAACTACGCGGCCGGGTCCATCCTCAAGAGATTGGGACTGACGCGCGGACAGCCCTTCGACCCCCCGCTCGTTGAGCTCTTCTATAAGTCTGACGCGCTCCATGACCCGCTCATCTGTGAGACGCACGCCGTCACTCTGGGACTGGCTACCCCCGCCGAGCTGGCCCAGCTCAAGGACTACGCCCTCCAGGCCAATCGAGCCCTGACAGAATACTTCGAGGGCGTGGGGCTCAAACTCATAGATATGAAGTTCGAGTTCGGCAGGACCCCCGACGGAACGATTCTCTTAGCCGACGAGCTCAGCCCCGATACGATGAGGCTCTGGGACGCCCGCACCAATGAGAGCCTTGATAAAGACGTCTTTCGCCAAGACACGGGCGATCTCTTAGAAGTCTATAGGGAAGTAGCGCGGAGAATGGGGCTATGAAAGAGTTTCTCGTGCGGGTCTTGGTCGAACCCAAGCCGGAGCTGTTCGATCCCCAGGGCCAGGCGGTCGAGCGGGCCATGCTCGAGTTGGGGCTGAAGAACGTCTCGGGGACGCGCGTAGGGAAACTGATAAAATTTAAACTGAAAGCTGTCTCGGCCCAGCAGGCCCGCGAGAGGGTCTCTGAAATCGCCCAAAAATTCTTAGCCAACCCCGTCATCGAACAGTACTCTATCGAGATGGAGGAGCTCTGATGCGCGCCGCGGTCGTGGTCTTTCCCGGCTCTAACTGCGATCACGATACGTACTATGTGCTCAAAGATCTTATAGGGATCGAGACGGACTTGCTCTGGTACCGCGAGACGAATCTCAACAGATACGATCTGATCGTGCTGCCTGGGGGCTTTTCATACGGGGATTATCTGCGAGCTGGGGCGATCGCGCGGTTTGCTCCGGCGGTGCAAGCGCTCCCAGAGTATATTGAGAGATCTCGCGGGATCGTGCTGGGCATCTGCAACGGCTTTCAGATCCTGACCGAAGCGGGCTTGCTCCCCGGAGCCCTCACGAAAAATATCTCTCAGAGATTTATCTGCAAGACTGTAAAGCTTCGGGTTGAGAACAACGCCACCCCGCTGACCCATCTGTTTGGGTACGGGGAGATCATAGAACTGCCCATTGCGCACGGGGAGGGGCGCTACATCGCGCCCCCAGAGATCTTAGAAAAACTCAAGCGCAACCGTCAGATACTCTTGACGTACTTTGGGGAGAACCCCAACGGCTCTGTAGAGAATATCGCAGGGATCATGAACGAGGACGGGACGGTCTTTGGGCTGATGCCCCATCCGGAGCGCAATAGCGAAAGAATCTTTGGGACCGGAGACGGGCTGAAGATCTTCCAAGGGTTAGTGCAGGAAGTTCTTGTATGACCAAGCTCGAACTGGCTCAGCAGCACGGGCTCTCTCCGAGAGAATACGAGACGATCTGCGCGCTCTTACAGAGAGAGCCCAACGAAGTAGAGCTGGGGCTCTTTGCGCTCAACTGGTCCGAGCACTGCAGCTACAAGAGCTCAAAAAGATTCTTAAAGCTCTTGCCCACGGCGGGTAAAAGAGTTCTCCAAGGGCCTGGGGAGAACGCCGGGGTCGTAGAGTTAGAGAACGATTGGTGCGTAGCGTTCAAGGTCGAGAGCCACAATCACCCATCAGCCGTGGAGCCCTTTCACGGAGCTGCAACGGGGGTCGGCGGGATTATCAGAGATATTCTCAGTATGGGGGCGCGGCCGATCGCGCTCTTGGACTGTTTACGCTTTGGGGAGTTCTCTGACGCGAAAGCGAGAAATCTCTTTGAGGGCGTGGTCGCGGGAATCGCTCATTACGGGAACTGTGTGGGCGTGCCCACGGTTGGGGGAGACGTCTCCTTCGACGACGCCTACGCTGATAACTGTTTAGTGAACGTGATGTGCGTGGGGCTGCTGAAGAGATCCCAACTGAAGCGCGCTGTAGCTCAGGGGGTGGGCAATAAGATTCTCGTAGTTGGGGCACGGACGGGGCGTGATGGGATCCACGGAGCGACCTTCGCCTCAGAAGATCTTGTAGGAGAGACCGAAGCAAAGCGCCCCAATGTGCAAGTTGGGGACCCGTTCACGGCCAAGTCTTTGATCGAAGCAACGCTCGAAGTCTGTCAGTTTCCAGAACTGATCGGGCTGCAAGACTTAGGGGCTGGGGGGCTCTCTACTGCCCCAGCGGAGATGGCCGCGCGGGGCGGGGTGGGCATAGCGCTCGATATCGAAGAGATCCCGCTGCGCGATCCCACCATGACCCCCTATGAGATTCTCTTATCGGAATCGCAAGAGCGCATGGTGCTCTGCGTGCGCGCCGGCAGTGAGCAGAAGTTTCTGAGGGTCTATCGCAAGTGGGGCTTGGAAGCTGCTGTGATCGGGGAAGTGATCGCCGAGAGAGTCTACAGAATTCGACACGAGGGGCGGACGATCGCAGAGATTCCCATCAGTCTTTTGGTCGGAGGAGTGCCGGACCAGGCTGCGCCTGGACCGGTGCCGCCACAGGCGGCACGGCGAATAGTCCAGACGAAGTCTGGCGTAGGTTGGCGTGAAGCCCTCACAAAGCTTCTGCATTCCCCAACGATCAGCTCCAAGAGATGGGTCTACGAACAGTACGATCACACCGTGCAGACGAATACGGTCTTTGGCCCTGGGGCCGCCGATGCGGCCGTGCTGCGCGTCAAGGGGGAGCGCTTCGCGCTCGCCGTGACGATGGGGGGCAATGGACGGTACTGTCAGATAGACCCCTACGAAGGGGGCGTGCGGGCCGTCTGCGAAGCTGTGCACAATATCGTCAGCGTTGGCGCGGAGCCCATCGGGATCACCGACTGTCTGAATTTCGCTAACCCGACAGATCCGGAGGTCTTGTGGTCCTTCGAGCAAGTGATTCGGGGGATGGCTGATGCAGCGAGAGCTTTTGAACTGCCCTTTGTCTCAGGCAACGTGAGCTTCTACAATCAGTCGGAGACGCGCAAGATCTACCCCACGCCGATCGTGGGGATGGTAGGCTTTCTCAAAG
>JAUQPG010000011.1 GCA_030550495.1 Candidatus Bipolaricaulota bacterium
CTCATGGAGTTCGCCCAGTTTTCAAAGATCACAGAGTCACTTCATTATAAGAAGCGCATGGAAAAAGTCAAATGCTCACGAAGGGCTTGCGAGAAATCCTAAGATCGCCCTGTGGACTTCGTCAGGGCGCTCGCGTGGCGCCCAGTAGCCACAGTGGGGAATAGCCTGGCTCACTGAATGCACAGCGTGTCTAGGTAAGGCCATCGTTTCTGAGTCATTTATCTTTATTGTGCAGCTCTTGGAGTGCTTGTTCGAGCTTTCGCACACGTTCCCCAAGGTGTCGCACCGCCTGGCGCAGCGCGTCGAGCTGCAGCTGCATCGTCAGCATGGGCAGATAATTCGCTCGCTCCCCTGTCTCGACGTCCTGCACCCACAGGGCCGGCTGCACCCCCATGGGGAGCTTTTCGTCCTCCATCTCTAGACGAAATTGCACATACACCAGATGAGCGTCGTCGAGCCAGAGGGGGAAGAGCCAACCGTTCGTCTGCTGCGCGAGCGGCTTCACCCCGTCTTCTGTGGCCAGATAGAGCGTCGACTGGAGGAAAAACTCTATTCCCATACGATAGCTGACGAGTGTGAACGCCACGCGCTGCCCATCGGGAGAGACGGCCAGCTCATGAACGGCTTCTCCTTGGGGAAGCTCGAAGAGGAGCTGACGCGCCCCAGAGGTCAGCTCAACTTTGTAGAGCCCCAAGCGAAGATCCTGAGCTGTGCGCGGTGACAGCGTCATCAGATTCGTATAATAAAGCGTCTGGCCATCGGGGGAGAGCGCCAGCGGCCCTGGACCATAAACGCTCTCCGGATACGAAGAATCCTGAGGAACCCCATAGAACCAGATGTCTCTGACCAAGACCGTCTCTTCAGCTGTGGCCAGGTCGTAGCGCACGATCATCCCTACGGGGTATTGTTGATTACCCATCTGGACAGGGCGTTCTGGCTTCTGGCGCGCAAGCAGCAACGCTTTGCTATCGGCAGTCCAGTTGACGCGAGTCAGATAGACCGTGGGCAAGGCCGCGATCTCCTTGGGAGGATCTTGCTCAAGATCTAGAATGACGACGGTAAACTGCTGGAAATCGTAGCCCCTAGACTCTCGCAAGAATGCCATGTATCGTCCATGGGGCGAGGGAGCGAGGGCGCTTATGGAACCCTTGAAGTCTGCCCAGAGCCGCTGTGTGTTGTGGAGTGACAACGGCTTGAGCTGCAGGAGCAGGCTCGGGTCATAGACCAAGCGCTCTATGTCGTCGAAGTTCATAGGGATTCTGTAGATTTTTCGAGAGTCTCCAATCACATAGAGCACGTCGTCGGCGCCCCAGCGAGGCCACGACAAGTCCTCCGAAGGGTCTTCAATCACCGAGAGGGTGACTCCCAATGCCGGATGGAAGAGCAAAATCTTGCTTGTGAGGTCTTGGGGCTTTTGCGGGGGCGGGAACGGGGCACGGCTCCCGGTGAAGACGACCCACCCCTGGGGATGGACGTCCGCCCACAGTGAGACCGTCCGGGGAACGTAGACCCCGCAGCCGCCAACGATGAGACTCGCAAACACTAAGAGCGCTGACACCAAGACTAAGACCCTGCTTTGGCATAGCGCTGCTAGAAGTCCCACATTCGCCCTAGCCTTCAAAAATTTCAGCACGTGCATAGGAGCCTCCCTTCTTGTCAAGGCTAGTTTATTACAGATATGCTATCCCTGCCAAGTACTCTCAAGATTGCTATAATCGCTGTGGTGATCGTCGTGCTCGCTGCTGATCTCGTTATTTTGAACGCAAATATCTACGTCTCATCGGGGCGCGTGCAAGCGCTCGCCGTGCGCGACGGCAAGATCGTCGCTGTGGGGAAAAACGAAGAGATCAGAAAGCTCGCTGGGCCAAAGACACAGATTGAAGACCTTCAGGGAAAGACGGTGCTCCCCGGATTTATTGACGCGCACATGCACTTAGTCAGTGTGGGGCTGCGCGAGTCTGGGTATTATTTAGATTTAAGCCAGGCTCGCTCTTTAAGTGAAGCCCTTGAGTTAGTGCGAGCACGAGTGAAGCAAACTGAAAAGTCTCAATGGGTGCTGGGGCGCGGCTGGGACGAGTCCCGCTGGCCAGAGCGCCGTTATATCACTAAAGCCGACTTGGACAAGATCGCTCCCCAACACCCAGTAGCCCTGATTCGAGTCTGCGGGCATATTCTCTGCGCGAATAGCGTAGCTCTTCGGAAGATCGCCGTGACACCGCGCGCTGGAGAGTTCGATGACGCTTTGGGGCTGCTGCGTGAAGAGACGGCGTGGGCGTTCTTGCAAAAGCTTCAGCCGTCAGACGAGCAGCTCCAAGCAGCGATTCTAGCTGGGATAAAGCTCGCGCATAGGCTCGGCGTGACAGCGATTCACGATATCGCCAAGCCCGAGCACATCCGATCTTACACAGTCTTGCACCAAGCTCAGCAACTGCAGTTACGCGTACGCCTTAACCTCGAAGCCCAGCACTTAGATCATCTGATTGCGCTAGGCTTGCGTACCGGCTTTGGGGACGACTTCGTAAAACTTGGCGCGATCAAATTTTTCGCTGACGGCTCGATTGGCGCGCGCAATGCTGCTCTGCACAAACCCTATCGCGATGCTGACAGCTTCGGCAAACTCAACTACGACCAGAGTGAGCTGAATCGTCTTGTGAAGCGCGCTCACGATCACGGCTTTCAAATTATGATCCACGCCATCGGCGACCGGGCCATTGACGCTGCGCTCGAAGCCCTCGCTTACGCCAAAGCAACCCCAGAGCGCCGGCACAGGATCGAGCACGCCGAACTGTTAAGTGACTCTCAGATCGCCCGTATGAAAGAGCTAGGGATCATCGCGTCGATGCAGCCCAATTTTCTCCAATGGAGCGGCCCTGGAGGGCTCTACGAGACGCGCCTTGGCCCAGAGCGAGACGCTCAGATCGATCCACATCGCAGAGTCCTCGACGCCGGAGTACAGTTAGCATTCGGTTCTGACGGAATGCCCTTCAGCCCGCTCTATGGGATTCATTGCGCTGTCCATGCGCCGCATCCTAATCAAAGAGTCTCAGTTGAAGAAGCTATTCGCGCCTACACGCTTGGCGCAGCCTTCGCAGGGTTTGAAGAAAATTTGTTGGGCTCACTAGAACCGGGCAAGCTCGCCGACTTCATCGTGCTCTCAAAAGATCCCACTCACTCTGAGAATATCTCGGAGATCAAGGTTGAGAAGACGTATCTAGCAGGCCAGTGCGTCTTCGAGTATGATAACTGAGTATGAAAGCCATCGTTCTCTGCGCCGGTGAGGGCACGCGGATGCGCCCGCTCACCTACGCCAGCGCGAAACACTTGATCCCTGTGGCAAATAAGCCCGTGATCTTTTACAGTATTGAAGCGATCGCCCAAGCGGGCATTAAAGAGCTAGGGATTGTCGTGAGCCCGCACCGCGAAGAAGAATTTAAACTCACGGTGGGCGACGGCTCACGCTGGGGTTTGAAAATCTCATATATCTTGCAGCATCAGCCTAAGGGGCTGGCACACGCTGTCAGCTGCGCTCACGAGTTCGTCGGGCGTGAGCCGTTTCTCGTCTATCTTGGTGATAATCTGTTAGAGCACGGTGTCACGAGCTTTGTGAGGGAGTTCGAGCGCGGGCACGCTAACGCTTCTATTGTGCTCTATGAAGTCGAAGACCCACGCAACTTCGGGGTGGCCCAGCTCAAAGATGGGCAAGTTATCCGAGTCATTGAGAAACCTCAAGATCCTCTAAGCAATCTCGCGATCGTCGGCGTCTATCTCTTCGACGAGAAGATCTTCGAAGCTATTCGTGAGATCAAGCCCAGCTGGCGCGACGAGTTAGAGATTACAGACGCGATCCAGAGACTGATAGACAAGGGCTATCGCGTGACGCCCCATTTAGTTCAGGGCTGGTGGAAGGACGTGGGCAAACCCGACGACATGCTCCACGCCAACAGATTATTATTAGAGCGCATTGCGACCCAGATTGATGGGGAGCTTGACGCGCGCTCGCAAATCAAAGGGCGGGTGCAAGTTGCTGCGGGCGCGAAAATTATAAACTCGGAGCTGCGCGGCCCGCTCGTGATCGGCGAGGGCGCAGTGATCGAAGACTCTTTTGTTGGGCCGTTTACGGCCATCGGCCCGCGCGTCGTGGTGCGCCAAAGTGAGATCGAGTACAGCATTGTGATGGAGGGGTCGCAGATTGAGGGCATTGGGCGGGTTGATCACAGTTTAATAGGGCGCAACGTCCAGATCAGCAAGAAGGATCGTCGCCCTGAGGCCCTCACCTTCGTGCTTGCGGACAACAGCCAGATCAAGTTAATATGAAGGAGGTTCTCATGAAGGTCACGATCAGTGCGATCAAAGCCGACATCGGCGCGATTGCCGGACATATCTGCCCCAGCCCCGGCGTCGTCAACGCTGTCACGGAGTTCGTCAAGAAGAACGCCAAGGGACTCTTAATAGACTATTATATCGGCTACTGCGGCGACGATATTCATATCTTAATGACGCACCAGAGGGGCGTCGGGAGCGCAGAGATTCACGGCTTAGCCTGGGAGGCATTTAAGGCCGGCACAGCCGTCGCCAAAGCCGAGGGCCTCTACGGCGCGGGGCAAGATCTGCTCAAAGACAGCTTCTCTGGGAACGTGCGCGGGCTTGGTCCTGGCGTCGCCGAAATGGAGATCGAAGAGCGCCCCGCCGAGCCGTTCTTGTTCTTCGCAGCTGATAAGACCGAGCCAGGAGCGTTCAATCTTCCGTTGTATTTGGCATTTGCCGACCCGATGTATTGCCCAGGGCTTATGCTCAGCCCGACGATGGCCGCAGGGTTCTCTTTTACGATCATGGACGTCAACTATACTGAAGGCGACAGAATTATCAAGCTCAACGCCCCAGAAGATCTGTACGATATTGCAGCCCTCTTGCGCGACAACCATCGCTTTGTGATCGAAAGCATTCACTCGCGCAAGACGGGCGAGATCGCCGTAGCGTGCAGCACGACGAGACTTCATAATATTGCCGGGAAGTACGTGGGCAAGGACGACCCTGTGATGCTCGTGCGGGTGCAGTCGCAGTTTCCCGCGACGGGAGAAGTTTTAGCGCCGTTTGAGATCGCCCACTACGTTGCGGGTGACTGCCGGGGGAGCCATAACGTCCCGCTCATGCCTGTCAAGAAGAATTCAACTATTGGGTATTTCGACGGCCCGGCGATGGTGCAGTGTCTTGGGTTCTCCATGAAAGAAGGGAAGCTCGGCACACCCGTGGATATCTTTGATCATCCGTACTGGGACTGGGTGCGCCAGAAAGCCGCCCAAAAGATGAGTGAGATTCGCCGTCAGGGCTTTTCTGGGCCGGCGATGGTGGGCATGGAAGAATTAGAGTACGGCGGGATTGCCGAGAGACTCCACAGATTAGAAGAGAAGTTTTCAGTACGAAAGTAAATGCATAACGACCTCGAGCGCATTCTGTTTACAGAATCTCAGATCGCTCAGCGGGTGCGGGAGCTGGGCGAGCAGATCTCCCGTGATTACGAAAAGCTCTTGGGCGATAAAATCTTTCGCGAGCCGCCCATCGCTGTTGGACTGCTGCGCGGCGCCGTGATCTTCTTGGCTGACTTAGCCCGCGCTATGCGCATTCCCGTTGAGCTTGCTTTTATGGCCATCTCCAGCTACGGCATGAGCTCCTCTCCGGGCGAGGTGCGCGTCGTCAAGGACTTAGAGATCTCCGTTGCGGGAAGGCATATTCTGATCGTCGAAGACATCGTCGACACGGGGCAGACGCTGGCGCATCTCACTGAGCTATTGAACGCTCGTCACCCGGCGAGCGTGAGAGTCTGCGCGCTGCTCGATAAGACCCCGCGCCGTACCCGAACTGTCAAGCTCGATTATGTCGGGTTCACCCTCACCGAAGATGCGTTCGTCGTCGGCTACGGCCTAGACTATGCCGAACGATACAGAAACCTCCCGTACATCGCGGCGCTGAAGAAGAGCGCCATCACACGCTAAGCTTACCATGGGCTTCTACACGTTGGGCATCGAGACTTCGTGTGACGAGACGAGCGTCGCTGTGCTGCGCGACGAGCGAGAGATCCTTTCTAATATCGTCTACTCCCAGGCGCACTTGCACGAGAAATACGGGGGCGTCGTCCCCGAAGTCGCCTCGCGCAATCATATTAAGAAGCTCCCGTTTGTCGTTAAGGAAGCCCTTGACCAAGCTGGGATTGATTTTTCGGATATCTCGCTCGTGGGCGCGACGTATGGCCCAGGGCTGGTCGGCCCGCTCCTGGTCGGGCTCTCGTATGCCAAAGCCGTCGCGTATGCGCTGAAAAAGCCGTTCGTCGGCGTCAACCATTTGGAGGGGCATATCTTCGCGCACTACTTAGAGAATCCCGATGCGCCCCCGCCGTTTCTGGCGCTCATCGTCTCTGGAGGACACACGATCTTAGCCGAAGTGCGTGCTTACGGTGAGTACGAGGTCTTAGGCGAGACACGCGACGACGCCGCCGGCGAAGCGTTCGACAAAGTCGGGAAGCTCTTGGGCTTGGGCTATCCCGCCGGAGCTGCGTTAGATAAGTTAGCGCGTCAGGGTAACCCCAAAGCGATTGCCCTGCCCAGACCGATGCTCGACTCAGACTCTTTCGAGTTTAGCTTCGCTGGACTGAAGACTGCGATTGTCTATTATTTGCGTGATCACCCCGAAGCTGACAGAGCTGACGTCGCGGCGTCCTTTCAGGAAGCTGTCGTAGACGTCTTGGTCGAGAAGACAGTGCGCGCAGCGCGAGAGCTGCATGTCAAGAGAATTATTGTCGTGGGCGGGGTGGCCGCCAACTCTCGCTTGCGCGAGCGCTTTCTCGCTCAGAAAAATTTTGAAGTCTTCTTCCCCGCGATGGAGCTCTGCACCGACAACGCTGCGATGATCGCGGCGTGCGCAGCGTTCCGGCACAGGGCACTTGGACAGAGCGATGCGCTCGATTTGGCGCCTCAGCCGGGTCTAGCTCTCGGTTCCTAAAAAATCCCCGCGCACCTCAAGCACGTCGAGCTCCGTTACTTCTGCTGATGTGCCCACTAGCTCGCTCACGCTTGGCCGTGTCCGCCCACCGTCCCCAGAGATCAGCTCTTTGATGTACAGGCCCCCTTCGCCGTGAATCGTGAGAACGGCTTCTGTAGGGCTCAGCAGTTTCCCGGAGATCTCTAGAACGCGCCGCGTGCGCACTAAGTCCGCGCGACGATGCGCTACACGCGTGGGTGTGCGTTGCTCGATCGTCGCGCCGCGCAAGCGTTTGAGGGCCTCCTCTAATTGGGTGAGGGTGATCGGCTCGGCAAAGCGTACCTTGGCTTCGTAGACTTTTTCGGCTTCGGTGTTTTTCAGGCGCTCGATGACCGAACCCTTGACAAACTGCAATGCGTTCACTTCGACCTTTCCCGCAGCGCTTTGATTAATCTCTTGTTGGAGCTGCTCCAGGTCGAGCGTGCGCACCTTGGGCTCTTTGATCTCGATGACGAACGGGCGGCCCGTGCCCAGCATGAGCGCATCGATATCTTCGCGACCCGCGCCGTGAAATGCCGTACCGCTGCCGCGCGTCGCCCGTAACAATGGCAGCCCGATCAGCTCCTCGACGCTCTCTTGGTACATCTTGCCTGTGAAGTGACAGCGTGCACAGCCACGCCCGCGACACTCCCGACAGGGCCATTTGGTCTGAGGAATCGTGCGCACAAATTTCTTGTAACGTCCGTAGATGAAGAGTGAGTTGATCTGAAGAGTGAGCGTGGAGCTCTCCAGGTCCATCACGAAAACGATATCGGGTTCAAGAAAGTCCACGCTCACGCTCTGGCCGCGCTCAGCGAGCATAGCACCGAAGAGCCGTCCCACCTCGCGGTTGAACTCTTGTTTGAACGGCTCGCCCTGCAGCTCGTAGTGTGCTTTCAGGGCAGACTCAGCGCTCTCTATAGCTGGTGGGACGTGGGTACCCATCAGATACGTGCGGAATTCTATCCCCTCAACGGCAGCTACAGCGCGCTCGGCCCACTGCCGCACATGAGCGAAGATCCCCCCGCAGACGCGACAGTTCTGCTCGTTCTCAACGAAGATAAACCCCTCCATGTTGAGCACGGTGCGCAGCGCACGCCCACGTTGGACGTTGCGCAGCCCTCGCCCCAAGTGCGAGAACGCCCGCCCCAAACAATGGTCACAGAGATCACCGTCGGCCAGCATCTGACGTGCTTTCTCTAGGAGAACGGACATGCGACCTTGGTCTCCCCCTTCGTCTGGGGTAGATTATATCTCACCGGAGGTCCGCCCTGACAGCGAGGTCTGGGTCTTGTGAAAAATAATCGCGGTCTTGCTGTATTCGGGATTGTCTTTGTCGGGATCACGATACTGCTCCTCATGCTCATCCGGTCGGATCGTCTTGCACAGCCGGTCTCCAAGGCTGCGCTCGTGCCCGTTACTAAGATTGATCCATATTCAAGAAGGTTCCCTTCTGTGCGCGGGGTCTATCTGCCGGCGGCCGTCGCTGCCAATCCCGTAAGGCTTCAAGAAATTATAGAAAGCTCTCAGCGTCTGGGGTTCAATGCGCTCGTGATCGATATTAAAGACAATCACGGCACGGTCGCGTATGCCACAAAAGTCCCGCTAGCCCAGAAGATCGGCGCGCGTGTCGATCTCGTAAAGCTTGATGAGCTTCTACCTAGGCTGAAGAAGCTTGGCTTCTACGTGATCGCGCGGCAAGTCGTCTTCTACGATCCCAAGCTTGCCCAGTATCTGAACGCGTTGCCAACGGAGAGAGAGCCGCAACGCTGGGTCTCTCCAGCCGATGCGCGCGCGCAAGAGTACAATCTCGCTATTGCTGAAGAAGTTGCGTCGTTGGGCTTTGACGAGCTGCAGTTTGACTATATTCGCTGGCCCGATGGTGGGGTGTACCAGCCCATCTATGCTGAACGCTACGAAGCCATCAAGAGATTTCTACGGCGCGTCTATGAAAGGCTGCACACGGAGATTTGGCTCTCGGCGGACGTCTTCGGCCGGACGCTCTGGAGTTGGAATATGAAAAAGATAGACCCCATCGGGCAGCATTTGGAGACTTTTGATAAATTTTTCGATGTGCTCTCGCCGATGGTCTACCCATCGCACTATGAAACTGAGAAGCTGCGTTCCGATCCCTACGGGACGGTGAAGAAAGCTTTAGAGAGCGGGTTGAAGCGCCATTTGAAACTGAGACCCTTCTTACAAGCGTTTGAGATGCGCATTCCCGATAGCATGAGTTATGCGCGCTACATTCGCGAGCAGATTCGCGCCGTGCGTGAGCTGGGGCTAGAGAGCTATCTCTTCTGGAACCCCAGGGGAGACTACACAGCGCTGTGGAAGGCGTTGGAGTCCCCTTGACAGTTGAGGGCATTTTATGCTATCTTTAGCTAAAGGAGATAGCTATGCGCCAGAAACGATGGGTGGGGTTGGCTTCCCTTCTTATAGTGATTGGGCTGTTCATAGGGCACTACCTGGGAAGCAGCCAGCAGGAGCAAGCCGCTCTCGATCCTGTTAAAGCTGATCAGATCTTCCAGGAGTTGAGAGAGCTTCTGCTCACTGCCACCGATGTGAATGAAGTCCTGATAGGCCCCCAATGGCTCTTGACGCCACCTTGGTTTCAACCATGGACATGGTCACTCCAAGCTACAGGGCGTCTCGAAGCCCCACGGGAGGAGCGCTTGGGGAACCCTATCAGCGCTGCCGCAGTCTTTCAGAAGCGCGGACGCACCCGCGAAGAGGCTATACGCCTCACGGTCGTCTTGCTCTACTATGTGAACGAAGAGATGGTCAACCAACTCTTTGCCTCTGGTCCCCTGGAGGTCATCGGCTTCGGCACGCCCGCAGACCTTCCCGAGGAGGTCGTCGCTCCCATTCGCGAGGGGCTCAAGGGCTGG
Organism: Candidatus Bipolaricaulota bacterium; assembly: GCA_030550495.1. GTDB lineage: Bacteria > Bipolaricaulota > Bipolaricaulia > RBG-16-55-9 > DRXL01 > JANXCC01. The sequence goes on from JAUQPG010000011.1 coordinate 9,903, forward strand.
ATCGATGACCTGCAGGTCTACAAGTACGATCCCTACGAGTTCGCCTTGACGTTCCGAAAGCAGGTAGTCCGCAAGATCGAAGTCGATGTCCCGCGGCGCTTCGAGCGGCTCTCACTGCTGGAACGGGGCATTGTCGTCGGGGCATTTCGAAGTCCCCTACTGTCGCCTGAGGAGCGCACCAGACCAGAAGCTGAGCAATTGAAGCTCGTCGCTGATCGATTGATAAGATTGACACGCCGGCAGGTCGAGCGCCTGGAGAAGGGGCCTGTCGGCTTGAGGAGGTGATGCCTGTCAACAGCGCTGTCGAGAGCTTCACGGCTCATGGTTCTCTCTAATACGATTGAACTTACAAAGGAGGTTGGTCCCATGAAGAAGATTGCCTTCAAGGCTTTAGGTGTACTAATGATTGGAGCACTCATTGGGATGGTCGGGTCGGCAGTGACGGCGCAGCAAGCTCAGCCCATCCCCAGCGCCAACAATGAGGACGTGCAGATTGTGGCGGGGCTCTTGCTGGCTCAGGAGCTGCTAGATATTGCTTCGCGTGAAGCCGTGACGCCAGCGGGGATGGTCAAGCTTGCCGCCGCCCCTATACTAGGGTGGGAGGCTGTAGGGGGAACGGGGCTGACGGCTCAAGCCCGTGCCGCTGCCGGTTCCAGCGGCCTAGCCCGCAGCGAAGTGCTCCTAGCGCCCGCTACTCCCGACTTCTCAGTGACCCCCACTATTAAGATCAAGAACCCCTTGCTCCAGCGAGCTGGCACTGCTCAGAACAAGATGCTCGAGACCGTCTACAAAGCGATGATTGAGGCTGAGGCTGCTGGCCAGATGGAGCTCGCGTATGCTCTCGCATCGATCTACTTAACTAATGGATTGTTCAACTTCTTCAACCGCGGGATTGAAATCGGGTTTGCCCGCATCAACAGCTGCCTCTCTGGTGAGGACACTAAGCTGGAGATCAGCGATCCGAGCACCGGCAAGAGCACCGAGTTCCCCCTCGAGTGCAGCAAATATAAAGCCTTACAGGCGGTAGTCGCTACCGAGATCGCCCCTGGTGCGTTCTCATTCTTTGGCCCCTTAGCAGACCTCGGGTGCGAGCAGCTCCTAGGGTTATCTGTCAATGCCAAGCAGACTGGCCTGAGGTTGGCCGCGGCGCGCGCCTATGTCCAAGGGGTTCAAATCGTTGCCGGGATCTTCGGCGAGTGTATCCCCGCGGACATAGAGGCGCTCATTGCCGCGATAAAGCAGGCGAAGGCCAATGGCCAGCAAGAACTGCTTCAGGAGCTTGTGGGGTACGATTACCAGATCTATACCGATGGCAAGTCTGTGACTCTCTACTCGTCGTTTGCGAATCGGCGCGGGCTGGCCAAGGTTCTCCAGGACGCTGAGACGGCTCTCCTGGAGCAGCTCGCTCAGGACGCTGAAAATCCGGAGATTGGCCTTGCTGCGTACTATGAGCTTGGGGTTCGCTGGGCGGACAAGCCCGAGGCAGAGCTGCGAGATCTCATAGTCAATGGCAAGACGCCTGCGGTGCGTCGCGCTGCTACGAAAGCGCTCTTGTTGCAGTTGGGTCGGGCGTTCGACGTCCAGTGCTTGCAGAGCCTTGCCAACGGGCAGGAGTGCAAGTAACGCCCATAAATTTTTAGAGTAGAGTTTACAGCCCTGTCGAGCCTGAAGGCTCGGCAGGGCTTTTGCTTTTTATCTCCCTTGAACTGAGAAGGGGTCGGTCGCGTCGCGCAGCGCGTCCCCCATGAAGTTGAACGCGAGCACGGCGACGATAATAAAGAAGCCGGGGATCATCAGCCAGGGATGGTACGTCAGATTCGTGATCGTGCTGTCTGTAAATTGATTGAGCAGCTGGCCCCAGCTCGTCATGGGGTCACGAATACCAAACCCCAGAAAGCTCAGGGACGCTTCGGCTAGGATCAGCCCTGGAATGCCCAACGTCGCGCTCACTATGATATAGCTAAGCGTGTTGGGCAGGAGATGCTTAAAGATGATGCGGGCATGGCTCGCGCCCATCGCTTTCGCAGCGAGAGCGAACTCCTGCTCGCGTAAGACTAGAAACAGCCCGCGCAGCGTCCGTGCTGTGCTCCCCCACCCCAACAGAGATAGGATCATAATAATGAGCACAAACGAAACGGCCGGTGACAATCCCGGGGGCAGGATCGCTGCAAGCGCCAGGAGCAGCGGCAGCCCAGGGAAAGAGTTCAAGACTTCGATCATTCTCTGAATGAAATTGTCCCAGCCGCCCCCAAAGTATCCTGAAATCCCCCCGAAGAAAATAGCTAACGTTAAGCTGATAGCCAACGCTAGCGGCCCGATAGAGAGTGAAACCCAGCCTCCAATGAGCGTGCGCGAGAAGAGATCACGCCCAACATCGTCGGTGCCAAAGAGAAAGATCTGGCCTGGAGAGTTGGGATCGCGCTCGCCTGTGCCAAATAAGTGAATGTCCGTAGGGATGAGCCAAAAAAGCTTATAGGGATCGCCCTTGACGAAGAATTTGATGGGATAGACTTGGTCAGTGTTCTCCCGATAGATCCAACGGCCCCGCGGATCGCGCTCGCGTTGAATCCCGTAGACGAAGGGCCAGCTCAAGCGCCCGTCTTTATCAAAAAAGTGAATCTTCGTGGGCGGGGCGAACGCAAAGCGCCGGCGTTGCGTCGCGTAATCATAGGGGCTGATGAAGTGCGCGAAGAGCGTCAGCACCATCAGTGTTGCAATAATAATGCCGCCCAGGGTACCAAGCTTATGGCGCCGGAAGCGCCGCCAGATGAGCTGTCCTTGGCTGACGGGTCTTTCAGTCATAGCGAATCCGTGGGTCGACCCACGCGAGCATAATATCCGCCAAGAGATTGCCCAGCAGCAACAAGATTGCGAAGAACATCAGGAGCGTCTGGACTAAATAATCGTCATACGCCCGCAGGGCTTCGTAGAAGAGCCGCTCGACCGTAGGGAAATTGAGCACGATCGCTGTGATGAGCGCGCCGCCGATCAAGCCGGGAAGGCTCTGCCCAAAGATGCTGATCATCACATTGAGGGCGTTGCGCAGCGCGTGTTTATAGATCACAACCCGCTCGCTCAGACCCTTGGCCCGCGCGGTCATAATATATTGAGACCCCAAGATGTCGAGCATCTGGCCGCGCATGATGCGCATCAGCCCGGCAATCGAAGACCCGCCAATGACTAAGACCGCGGGCCACAAGTGCCAGAGATAGTCGAGCCATTTCCTGAGCGACCAATCCCAGGGCCAGGGCGACCCGCCCATGTGCTCCTGCACAAAAAGCCCGCCCACAGACGCTCCAGGATTGCCCGGACAGAAGAACTGCCAGCCCCAGCCACATAGCGTTGGCGTCAGGGAAGTCACCAGCCAGTACATTAAGACTAACGCCAAGAAGAAATTGGGAATCGATAAGCCTGCAAATCCCAAGAGCGTGAAGATCGTATCGCCCAGCGAATACTGTCTTGTAGCGGCGTAGATCCCCAACGGCAGTGAGATCAACCACGCAAACAGAAACGTCGGAATAGTCACGAGGAGCGTGAGGGGCAGGCGCTCCCAAAACAGCGTGGAGACGGGTTGATTGGTCTCGAACGAGAACCCAAAATCCGGGTTCCAGTGGATAAACGGGAATCGAGTACTGACGGACCAGACCTGCCAACGCTGGCCGGTGTGGGGATCGAGGCTTTCGCTGCTGACGAGTATTCCCTTGAGCCATCGCCCATAGCGCTCTAGGCAGCCGCTCCATTGCCCCTGGAGCGGCTCACAGGGCTTTTCTAGTCCCAAGTGCCTGGCGATATTCTGTAAAGTTTCTTGGGAGATGCGCTCATTGAGCTTGTATTTGGTGAGAAAGTCCCCCGGGGCAAGTTGCACGACAAAGAATGCGACAACGGAGATCACAAAGAGCGTTGGGATCATGTAGATCAGGCGTCGCACGATGTAGTTGAGCATGGGTGTCTCTTGAGGTGGCCCTCACCCTGCCCTTAGGGCACCCCGAGACGTTTTGGTGCAGCATCTGTTTGAGAAAGCGGTCGCACCAAAACGTCTCGCCCTCTCCCGCCCAGACGGGAGAGGGGCTGGGAAGTGAGGGCCTTTGTACTTACTTCCGTCGCTGCTCGTTCTTCCACCACAAGGTATCGGCGAAAGCCAGCACGCCCCAGTTTGGCTTAAAGTTCTCGTTGTTGCCGAGATCGGCCTTGCTCGCGTAGAGGAATTGTTGGTTGACTAAATAGATATAGGGTAGATTCTCGGAGACGATCTTCTGAAACTCTTTGTAGATGCGCTTGACTTCGTCTTCGTCGAAGGTCGTCGCGCCCAGATCAAAGAGTTCGTCGACACGCTTCTCCCACGCTGGGGGCTTCTCTTTCGACGAATAGCGCCAGAAGTGCAGGCGCCCGTTAGTCTTCCAGACGTTGGAGCCGTTGTTGGGTTCGGGGCTGCCCGTCAGCCCGAGGACCATGGCTTCAAACGTGCTTGTCGTCAGCTGATTCACTAACGCGTTGAAGTCCATGGGGCGCGGGTTGGCCTTCACGCCGATCTTGGCAAAATCGTTGACCAGGAGAGAGACGATACGCTCGCGAATTTGATTGCCGGAGTTCGTCGCCAACGTAAACTCTAACTCGCGGTCCCTCTCTGGACCGAGAGCGGCCAAGTCCGTAGGGCGATCTTCGGGGTTGGCAAAGTTCTTTAAGAACTCGTCAGTGATATTGCGCACGCCATCGCCGTCTGTATCTTTGAGGCCGAGCTCGTCGAGGAGCTGGGCCGCGCGTTGCAAGCTATACTCGTACTTGGTGAACGACTCGCTCTTGTCGTAGTAGGGCGAGGGGATGCTGACGGGGCTCCACTGCGGGACAGCTAGCCCGTTATAGATATTTTCAATGATCGATTCTTTGTCGACGGCGTGAGCCATTGCTCTACGGAACTGAACATGCCGGAAGACGGCTTGCAAGGCTTTATAGAAGGGCTTATCAGGAGCGACCTTCTCGACATCTTGGTTGAACGCCAGATATGTCTCTCCGAAGGTCGGGCCATTGCGCAGGAGCTTCCAATTGTTGACGCTGTTGAAGCAGATCGTGACGTCGCTAGTCTTCTGGACACAGTCGCGCTCAAGGTCTTTGACGCCCTCCATAAGCTGCGGCCAATCCGAAGGCCGCGGCGCAACGACGTCAATCTCGCCGGATTTGAACTTCAAGAACGCCGTATCGAGATTCGGCACAATGAGAAAGACGAACTGATCAAAGTACGGCAACTGCACGCCATTGGGGTCGATCTTCCAATAATATGGATTGCGCTCCAGCACGACTTGCTGATCGACATCGTAGCGCACGAAGCGATACGGCCCTAGGCCGACAAATTCGCTCGCGGGCGTTCCCAGGCTCCAGGTGGTATTGAACAGCTCCGGGGAGACCCCGGCCCACTTGTTCGCTTCGGCTTGTTCTCCAAGCTTTTGCGCGTCATCCGTCGCTCGTTGCAAGGCTTCGATCAACTCAGCCTTCTCTTCCGGCACGGCAGCTTGCAATGCTTGGAGTGTCTCTTTCACAGTGCTGACGCTGAGGCGCACTTGGTCGAGTTGTTGAGCATTCACGGCCTCGCCCAGGGCAGAGAGCTTGCGGTCGAGCTCAATGAGCTTCTCTGGAGAGATCTCTTGTAATGCTCTTCTGTTATCTTCGAGCACTTTCTTGAGGCCCTCAAAATAGCCCTTGGCTCCCGGATTGAGCTTGGCGACTTTATCAGCGAGCTTAAACTTGGGGAGGATCGCAAACGTCAGCGACCAGAAGATGGGCCGGAAGGGCTTGGGCATAATGACTTTGACGGTCTCGTCGTCGACCTTGACAAACTCTAACGGTTTGCCCTCCACGTAGAGTAAGTCCCTTCCAGCAGAATTCACTTCGGGGTTGAGATGCAGATCGTTATATGTGAAAAGAACGTCGTCAGCACTGAAACAGCATGTGCCATCGGACCAGCGCACGCCACGCCGCAGGTGCAATGTCAATTCTCTCTTATCTGGGGAGAGCTCCCACGCGACCGCCAGGCCTGGTGCAGGCGTGTAGTCCTCCCACTGGGTCTCGATCAGGCTGGCGTGCATGAGCCCCGTGATGTCGGTAGAGCTTGTCTCTTGGGCGACTACGGGATTAAGAGTCTTTGGCCCGCTTATGGTAGCGATGACGATCTTCCCTCCAGGGACACCGGGCTCGTGCAGGCCCTCAGGGGTGCTCACGACCTTGGCATCGGTCGAGACGGTGCCACCTCGCCCCGGCTGGGGCTCGACCACCTGTATGTCTATCTTCTGGCCGGCAACTTCGATTGCCTTTGGTCCGGGGGTTGCAAAGCCTTGAATCTGAAAATGCAGATGGCGCGTCTCCCCTGGCTTCAGGGAGGCCTTCTGTGAGCCGAGGCGCTCTCCGTCCAGCGTGAGCGCGATCTCCTCCGTCACTTCGTTAGCGCTTGGATTGTTCAGATAGATATTGAGCGCGACTGTCCCGTCCTTGGAGACGAGACGATTGCGAGGGAAGACCTCCACGCGTGTCACCGCGAGCATACCAACGGTCCCGATGCGGCTCTCAGGCTGCTTTGCTTCTTCTTTAGCCCGCTCTTCTTGATCTTTTGCCTCCCACTTCTCTTGTTCTTTGCGTTCTTGCTCCTGCTTTTCTCGCTCTTGTTGGGTGATCTCCGGGGGTTTCACCCCTGGCGGCACCCCTTGACACCCACTGAGCAAGACCCCAAGCCCCGCCAGCGCAGCCATTACAAGCAGTCTCTTCTCCATGATCTCGTCTCCTTTTAGTCTTTATTATAGCTGATGATCAGCGGCCGCGCCCATACTGGGCAATGCCGATCAAGCCCATGACAAGGCCTAGCAAAGATGCCCCGTAGGAGAAGAAGCTGAGAGCAAAGCTCGGCTCGAGAACCCGTATGACCATCAAGAACGGCAGAACAGCCCCAGCAAGGAGGAGTATAGTAGCGACAATAAGCAGTTGCAGGGGGGCTGAGCGCTTCATCAGCGATAGAGCCAGCACTCTACAAAGTGTCCTTCGGAGGGCTCGAACTCCGGGGGCATCTCCTTATCGCACAGGCCGGCCATGAACGCCGGGCAGCGCGGGTGGAACCGACATCCCGATGGGGGATTGACCAGGCTGGGCGGCTCCCCCGGCGGCACTTTCTTGAACGTCTTCGCGTTTTCTGGGTCCGGATCAGGGATCGCCGCCAACAGGGCTTGGGTGTAAGGGTGCTTTGGGTCTTTGAGGAGCTTGTGCACCGGGGCTTTCTCGATAAGCTTCCCTGCGTACATCACGAAGATCCGCTCGGCAAAGTAGCGCACAGTCGAGAGATCGTGCGTAATATAGATGACGGTCAGATCGTGGGAGCGCTGCAGGGCGCGTAAGAGCTCCAAGATCTCTACTCTCACCGAGGCGTCGAGCATCGAGACCGGCTCGTCGGCGACGATAAACTTGGGGCGCAAGATCATGGCCCGCGCGATGACCAGACGCTGCTGCTGCCCTCCTGAGAGCTGATGTGGGAATTTGTACAAAAAATCTTCGACCGGCGTGAGCTTCACTTCTTCTAAAACTTCCCGGATACGTTGCTCTCTATCGCCGCGAAAGTTATTGATTACTAACGGCTCTGTTAAGATGCGATGGACGTCCATGAAGGGGGGCAGGGCCCCGTAGGGATCTTGCTGTACATAGCCGATCTGAGCGCGATACCAGCGCAGATCACCATCAAGAGGGCGCCCTTCAAAGAGCACCTGGCCCTTGGTAGGACGATAGAGCCCAAGGATAGTCCGAGCGAGCGTCGATTTCCCACAGCCGCTCTCGCCCACTACTGCAATCGCTTCGCCGTGACGCAGCTCGAAGCTCACGCCGTCCACAGCTCGAACGATCCCTGCTCGTCCAAACGCCCCGCGGCGCAGCTCAAAGTGCGTATGTAGGTCCTTCACAGATAAGAGCATCTGGTCTTGCATAGTCTCCTTATCTATATAGCCAACATTTGACCAGCCGTCCACCCTGGACTTCGATCATGGGCGGCTCTTGCTCGCACTGGGCAAACTTGGAGGGGCAGCGTGCCGCAAAGCGGCATCCCTTTGGGGGATTGATCAAGCTCGGGGGCCGTCCTGCAATAAAGTCGAGTGGCCGATCTTCGCGCAGCCGGGGCACGCTGGCCATCAGCTTCTGCGAGTACGGATGTAACGGGTTGGGATAAAAATCTTCAGCTTTGCCCCATTCGACAAACTGCCCCGCGTACATAATAGCGACGTAATCAGCAAGTTCGCTTGACGTTGCGATGTCGTGCGTGATGAGAATATAGCTCTTTTGGAGATCTTTCTTGATGTTTTTAAGCACGTTCATGATATTCGCTTGGGTGAGGACGTCGAGGGCTGACGTGGGCTCGTCTAAGATAATGAGATCGGGATTCGTCACGAGCGCCATGGCGATCACGGCGCGCTGGCGCATCCCACCGCTCAGCTCGAACGCGTAGCGCTGCAAGAAGTCCACGGGAACGCCAACGAGTTGCGCGGCCTCGCGCGCTCGTGCCCATGCACTCTTCTTGTCCATGTTCTTGTGGATAATCAACGGCTCAGCGATCTGATCCCCGACCTTCAGCACAGGGTTTAGAGAGTTCATGGCGGCCTGAGCGACTAGGGAGATCTTGGTCCAGCGCACTTCTTTTCTGAAGCGCTCTTCGCTCCACGGCATCACGTCTATACCATCGAGTTCCACTCGCCCGCTGTAGAGATGGACATTACGGGGCAAAACCCTCAAGATGGCGCGCGCGAGCGAGGTCTTGCCGCACCCAGACTCCCCTAAGATCGCTAACGCTTGATTGCGCTCCAAGACAAAGCTGATGTTATCGACAGCCTGGACGACCCCTTGCGTCGTACGAAAGTATAACTTTAATTCTTCGACGCGCAGCAAGGGGCTGGCCAGCCCAAGTCCCGTCCCCACGCGATTTTGTATATCTGTCTTCTCTCTCATAGCTCTCTCAATCTCGGGTTGAAGATGCGATCGAGCGCAAACCCTAACAGCGAAAACCCTAGTGCCGTGAGCATCAGGAGTACTGAGGGGCTGAGCACCCAATAGTAATAGCCCTTGTAGAGCGCGCCATTGCTCTGGGCATCGTTGAGGATCTTGCCCCAGGTCGGGAGGACAGGGTCGCCCAACCCCAGCAGCCCCAACGACGCTTCCAAGAAGACCAAACTCGGGATGAGCGTCACAAACCCTGGCACCAAGATCGGGATGATCCGCGGGGCCATGTAGCGCACGATAATCCGTAAATTGCTCGCGCCGTAGGCCCGCGCAGCTTCTATGTACGGCGATTCTTTGATCTGTAAGAAAATCGCGCGATAGACCTTGATCCCCGCGGTGAAGATCGACAGGAGCGTGATGGCGATCATCATTACCCAGATGCTGCGGGAGTAGAACGTCCCGATGATGATCAAGATGGGCAAGTACGGCAGAATAATATTGACTTCGGTGATGCGCTGGATGAGCGCGTCGATCCAGCGCCCGTACCACGCTCCAATAGCTGCGATGATCAGGGTCGTCAAGCTTGTGCCCACGGCGACGATAAACCCGAAGGCCAAGGCGACCGGGGCACCCCACAGCAGCGCGACCATGAGATCGCGGCGCTTGTGATCTGTGCCCGCGAGCCCGTAGACCTTGCCATAGACGACAAGCTTAGCGTCTATATCTGAGTTCTCTTCAAAGAGCGTCCCGGTGATCTGGAGCTCATAGCGCCCCCTGAGGGGCGTGTCGCCCCGGGGAGCGAGGAAGAGTCCAATCTCCGGAGGACGGTTCCCCAAGCGTCGTTCTAAGCGCGTATCTTGGGAGATGCTGTAGCGTTCGCTCGCGGTGAGCTTGCGCTCGCCCAGGGAGATCTCTCGGCCGTCGGGGGTGCGCCAGCGCAGCACCGCGTAGGGCAAGAGTTCAGCATACTTGGCTGTTAAGAAGAGCGTGATTTCACTAGGGAAGTCGTCATAAGAATAATCAAACGCAAGCGAGATCGTGATGGTCCTACCCGAGCGGCTCTTGCTGGCTTGGCCCTGGACCCTTCTCACCCCCAAGGGAGCTGGGGTGACAGGGAGGGTGCTGACGACGATCGTCTCTGGGAGTTTCTTTGTCGAGACGAGATTGAGCCACGCTGGGCGGGCATAACGTGGGCTCTCTTGCCAGACGTCTTCGCCGCCGCGCCAGAGCCGAATCGCTTCATCGTAGGGAAGGACGATCACGGCGACGAGAGCCAATATAATCAACGCTATAATGATCGCCAATCCGACGAGGGCCGAGGGGTACCGGCGGATCTGCTGCAGGCCTGATCGGATAGCAGTCACACCGTACCACCCTCCGCGCCGACCTTGACTCGCGGGTCAACAAGCGCATAGATAATATCGAGCAGGAAGACCGTCAAGGCGAGCAGATACGCGTAGATCACAGTCGAAGCGATGATCACCGGGGTATCGTAGAGCCCGATCGCTTGATAGGTGAGCCGACCGATCCCCGGCCAATTGAAGATCGTTTCGGTCAAGATCGCACCGCCCCACAGCCCAATCAGCAGGAACGCAAACTGCGTGATAATCGTGGGCAGAGTCGGGCGCAGAATATAGCGGCGCTCGATGATCCCTGAGGGCAGCCCCTTGGCGCGCGCCATCTCGACATAGTCTTCGCTGGCGAAGATCAAGAAGAACGTGCGCCGCGAGTAGATCGAGAGAAATATAGAGCTGAGCCACCACGCTAGCGTGGGCAAGATCATATGCTTAAGGACGCTGAGGGCGTATTGGAGCTTGTCTTTAGGGGGCGGGGCGTCGACCATGCCTCCGAAGGGCAGGATCTTCAATAGCGACGCACATATTAGAATGAGAAAGATCCCATAGAACCAGGCGGGCGCGACTGACGTCGGGGTGAGCGCGATCACGAGTTTGTCTAAGAAGCTGCCGTAGCGCCGCGACAACCACAGCCCCGCAAAGAGCGAGAAGAAGAACAACAAGAGATTCGCGGTGCCAAAGAGCAAGAGCGTTGCGGGCAAGCGCTCCAACAAGATCAATCGGACTTGACGCGACCCGGAGTCGCTGGAGAGATGCTCGGCGCGTCCTAGATTGAGCGAGAGCGCGTCCCACAGGTAATTGAAGCTTCTCACCATGAAGGGCTTGTCAAGCCCAAGGCGCTTGTATTCGAGCTCCTTGCGTTGGTCGATGATGCGACGCAGTTCGCTGGGGGGCAGTCCCTGCAAGGAGCGGTCTTGCAGCACTGACGCTCCAACCGCTTCGTCGATCTGGGCCTTACGAATCACGTCGACGTAGCCGCCCATGTTCGCGATCAGGATAGCTAGGTAGACCCCGATGACGACGGTGATCGCAAGGGCGACGACGCGATAGACTGTATAGGTAGTGACTCGGCGTAGCGTTTCAAACATATGCATTGGAGGCCCTCATCCCCGCTTGGTAAGATGAGGGCCTACTGTTTTTATTGCACCGTAACGAATGTGGTCTCCTCCGTTGAGGGGATGCTGACGAGCTTGGAGACGACGATCACCTGGAGGCGGTTGCCTCCCGCAGCGAGCTGAGCTGTCTGCTCCGGGCTGAGCACGACGCGCCACAGCCCATCATGAACGGCTTCGGCTTCGCCAACGAGCTTCAGTTGGCCTGTCGCATCGAAGACCAGGAACTTCACAAAGTCTATATCTTTCACGGCATAGGGCTCGCCCTTGAAGGTGACTTCAACGTTGAACTCCGCAGTACTGCCAAGCTGGACTTCTATGGGCCCGGAGACATCAACGTCAGCAATGCGGGGCTCGCTGAAGCGCAGCCATTTGTCCGGGGGATCGGGGAAGTCCGCAAATCTCTTAATGACGACATTCTTCTCGATGGGATACACAGCATCGAGATAGAACGGTCCGTTGCCGACCCAGAAGTGCTTGTGGGCGTTATACCATTCGCCTAACAGTCTATAACGCTCTTTCGCTTCTTCAGGGGTGATGAACTCCTTGAGCACGTTTTCATATGGGATGAAGCCTTGCTCCAGGGCTTGGGCGCGATACTTATCCAATATAGCGAGCGCCGGCCCGGCGATGTAGTTCGCCCGCTCGACCTTGAGCTTATCGGCCTTTGCTGCAGAGAACGCGAGTTCCTTGTTCTGCTCGGCTAAAATCCCGATAGCTAGAGTTTGCAGGGGCACTGTCGTAAATAGGTAGCCTGAGCGCGATGAGGCGATCCACTCCGCATCGGGGTAGAAGAGATCGCTGTAGACCTCGACGATCAGGGGGTCTTTTTGCACGATCTTGAGCCCTTTGAAGTGCCGCATGAACGACTCAAAAGCCGAGACGGCAGCTTCGTCGTAGATGGGGCTTTCGGGCTTAGCTCGCTCGAACGTCAAGATAAACCCGAGCACGCAGTCGGCCAGAGAGATCCGCGAGCCGTCGTGCCACTTCATCCGGAAGAGATTTTCCGGGTAGTAGACGACGGTCTTGGTCTTGGCCGTGACTCCGTCGGGGTACTTTTCGCCGACCGTGATAAATCGCTGATTGACGGGATCCCAGTCGGCCCACGCGTCTTGGGGGACTGTGATCTCCGGGAGGAATTCGAGCTTCAGCCAATCTAGAGTCTTGGTAACAGGAATGCCCTCTTGGACATAGACATCAACGAACTTGACGCGCTGCGGCCAATAGAGCCCGGTGAAGGGATCAGGCAGCGTATCAGCGTCTACCGTAGCGCGGATAATCATGGTGTCGAAGATCCAGTTGGTGCCGGCGACGGGGTTCCACGGTTCGGTCATCAAGCTTGGCACGCCCCAGACAAGCTTTTCTGCTTGGCGTCCCTCGACGCGGAGCGTGAGGGGCCACAGGGCCGAGCCGGACATCCCGCCCGCTAAGTCTGAAGCCAAGCGCACTTCGGCGCGCCGCGCCCAGACGTCAATCGTATCAGCTAACCAGACCCGCACTGAATCTTTGAGCGCCAAACGCAAGGCTTTCTCCATGAGCTCTTGGCGCTCTTCGACCGTCTGATAATCGCGTCGGCCTAAACGCTCGGAGATCTCATCGAATTCCGGATCGGGTGTGTACGCCTGCCAGAGTGGGTCTGGCCGCCCTCGGGAGGTATAGTAGAAGTCGAAATTGCTCGCGAGATCACGATTCACAACAGTCGAGACCCAGCCGGCCGTGTAGAGATGCCATTTGCCGTCAGCAGGGTCGCTGCTGATCCAGATGGGAGACGCTTCGGCAGCGGTTTTGTACTGACGATCTACGGTGAACCCTAAATCTTCTAAGAGATTGGCGATGTAGTCGCCTACCTCGCGGCGCTTATCTTCAGTACGGATGAGAAAGATCAGCTTGACCGGCTGATTATTATAGTACCATTTGTTGTTTCTCAGCTCCGCGCCGAGCTTCTGCATCTCTTCGGTGATGACGGCGCGAGCTCGTTCGGGGTTGGGGGCATAGTACGCTTCGAGCTCCTTGGCGACGTGGGCGAGCCGAGCATAATCCGGGAAGACCGTATTGATGGGCAAGTACCTGGGCACGGCCAGGCCGCCGTAGATTTCCTCAGCGATGGTCTTTCTATCGACGAGCCAATTGAGCGCTTCGCGAATAGCTGGGACGGAGAAGGGGTTGAGCACGCCGTTCTTGAACGTCGGCCCTACAGGGTTAAGCGTCAGCTCGACAGACCCGCCGTAGGACGTCTCGTATCCTAAGACTGGAGATGCCTTCACCTTACGGGCCAGCTCTGGGTCGCGGATCCCAAACGCGTAGAGATCCAGCTGGCCTGCGGTGAGCATGTCGATTACTTTCGCCTGATCAGGCTCCTGCACAAAGACAACCTCGTTCACCAGCGCTGCTGTGGTCACCACGGGCTGGACTGGCGGCTGCTCTGATGGTGGCGTTGGCTCCTCCCCTGGCGTGACGGCCTCTATGGGAGAAGCTGGCGGAGTCGTGGGTTCGGTCGTAGGTGGTGTCGGTGGAGGTTGGGTCTCCGTCGGTGGTGGTGTGGGTTGCTGCGTGACTTCTGAAGGTCGTGTCGGTTGTGGTTGTTGCCACGGCTGGGCAATTAACAGAATCGCTATGCCGATAACAACTAAGACCCCAATAGTGAGCCAAATCCGGCCTTTCTCAGTCATATATCTTCCTCCCTTGCTCGGTCATGAGCTCCCCTTTAGCCTACCATAGAGAGCATTGGAAATTCAAATCGCTTTCTGGACCTTGCCGGCCTTCAAGCACCGCGTGCAGACCGTGATTTTCATAGTTTTGCCATTGACGACGGCGCGCACGGTCTGCAAATTAGGCTTGAACATTCGATTGTTGCGATTGCCGGCAAAGCTCACTTGATTGCCAAACTTTGTCGTCTTGCCACAGATAGCACATGCGGGCATAGCGTTTCACCTCTGAGAGTATTGAGATTGTATTATCGCAAAAAATGGGGTCGTCCGCAAGGCGCTCTATACTGGCGCTGCGTGCTCGCAGCGAAGATCACAGCGCGAAAGTCTTCTGAAGCGATAGGGCTGTCACACAATATCAGAACATTCAGATACGGTATGTGCTGACGGGCATCACTGAGCCGCCGTTTGCGATCGCGAACGGCCGCTTTGTCTTCGTAGGGGATCGGGAGCCGACTCTGGGGCGATGGGTGCGCTTTGCGCGCAATTTACACTCAGATTTTTTGCAGCAGTGGGGGCATGTCCCAGAGAGCTTTGAGAAGATTCGCGTGCTCTGTGAGGCGCGCTACGATGACAAAGAGCCCGGTACAGAGTTGTCTGCCGACGTCTACTATGACGCGCTCTTTATGGGAGAGTGAGCTAGCGTAGATAAAGCTCTAGGCTGTTTTTCTGTGAGTCCCACAGGACCCCGACGCGCACCAATGCGTCGGGGAAGAGCTCAAGCTCTGCGCCGAGTTGCCCATCGTTCTGGGCGAAGACGCGCGCGCGTAGATGCTCGCTCAGCTCCGTCATCACGCCCACACGCCAGCCAAGACTGTTCCCCCAAAGGCGTTGCCCTGTGCGCGTCTGCGTCACTGCCCACAGAGAGAGCTCCAGCCAATTCTGAGAAGCTCTCCAACTCCCATGCCAGCCCAGCCCAATCTGATGGGAGATAAGCTCTTCTTCATCGCGCTGATAGAAGAGCGATAGGCTCTGGCGCGTGCTTAAGCTTGTGATGAGAGGCAGCGTCGCGGTTACGGACTGATGAGCGCTGGGGCCATCGCGCGCGATGAGGGCTTCGAGGGACGCTAAGAGCACGCGGTTCTCGTAGCGCACCGAGTATGAGGGCAGCAGCGTCTTCCAATTGAAGCCGAAGAGCACACTATAGAGATGCTGGCGCAACGCGTCGCTGCCAAACGTTAGTAGCCTGATGCTGTTTGAGCCTAAGATGGGCACGAGGATCTTTGGCTCCAGCGACGGGCGCGGGTCGTAAGGCGTGATGGGGTAGTCTGTGTCGGGAAAGCCATCCCAAGGCGGGAAGGGCTCCGGCTCGAGCTGCACAGGCTTCCAGCTACTGGGATCAGAACTTTCTGTGACTTCAAAGAATGAGCCGTCGGCGAGTCTGTATGCATAGGGCTTCAAGCCCCCATCGCGATCGGAGCTGAAGAGCACGAAGTGCCCATCAGAAGAGAATGTCGGGGCGAGGTCGACGGCGCGGTCGCGAGTGATTTGGGCAAAGGCCCTCACCCCTAGCCCCTCTCCTGTAGCCGGGGTGAGGGCCATAAGATAGATATCTTGGAACCCACCGCGGCGCCAGATCGAGAGAGCGAGTTGCTCGCCGTCGGGCGAGATCGCGAACGAATCTATAAAATAATCGTGCAAGGGGAACTCTTTGAGCGTCTCTAGCTGTTTTGTCTTGAGATCAAAGATTGCTAAGACCGGCCCCAGGTCGCCCCAGCGATGGCGAGCTAGTAAGACTTTTTGCCCGTCGGGGAAGAGCGCGGCTCGATAGATTCGTGCACCCTCCGTCAGACGAATCTCGCGTCGCGTCCTCGGATCGTAGAGATAGAGATCGCCGAAGAGATATGAGTGTTTGAAGATATCGTGCTTGATGAGGACCCTCACCCCTAGCCCCTCTCCCGTCGGTGCTGACGGGAGAGGGGAGCCATCAAGCGGGGTGAGGGCCTCGTACTCAGCAGCGAGCTGCGTAAACGATGTGCCCGTCAGACGCCGAAAGATTCGATTGTAGTCGCTCCACAGCCCAAGCGATACCGTCGCGCGCAGGTCATTGGCTTGCAGTCGATGCCATTCCTTCAAAAAATCTGGACCGAAACGCTCCGCGAGATAGCGCACGAATCTATGTTCTCCTCCGATGCCAAGGCGCATGTCGGGCGGCGTGCTCAGGGCTTCTTCAGCAAGATACTCCCCGATCCCAGCGAGCAGCTCTGAAGATTTGAGATTGGGCAGAATGAGCTTGCCTAAGAGCGGACGCAGCGCCTCTGAAACACCGAAGACAAAGTCCGCGCTCGCTAACTGCGCATAGAGCACAAAGACACTCTGCTGCACCCAGCTGGGGAACCTGGGATTAAAGTGCTCGGCGAGATCGGCTTGCGCGACGCAGATCGTGATTCTGTCCTGAAAGACATCGAGCTCGCGATAGACAGTATCCGTAGCGTCGCAGAGCACGATGTCCACCGTGGCCTGAGGGGCATACCCCAACTGGCTATATACGAAGCGATACGCATCTTCCGCAGCGACGGCCGCTTCCTGAGCTAGTCCCTCTAGCCCCGCGGGGAACGTCACGCGGAAGTGCTCAGTATGGACGGTGTGCCAAGCTAAGCTTGGTTCGCCCAGTCTTTGGGCATGTCCTAGCCACGGCCACCAGACCAATACTATTACTATCGCGAAAGAGCGCATATCTTATTGTACGCCCTAGGGCGGGGGGAAGGGCAAACGCTAGACTTGTCAAGATTGGCACCAGACGCTATAATTTCGCTCACCATAAGCGAGGTGGCTTGCTATGCAGCGATGGTTATCTCTCGCGGTGCTTGGTGTGCTTGTAGTTGGTTGGCCGAGCTCCTCCGCGCAACCCCCGGACATCTCCGGCGCATGGGCCCAACTCCAAGTCACGTCTTCTATAACAAACGCCCCGGTGCTGGGCACAATTAACCTGAAGACGTTGACCACCATACGCCTCGAGGTCACGCAGAAGGGCACGGATCTCTCTATAGTCTTTGAGCCGTGCGCGGTGGAGAGCGAGAGCAGCTCCCCGTTTTTTAAAGTCATCTTTCCTGAAGCGTTTGTGAAACATATGGGGATTGACACCAAGCCCGCGCGACTCGAATCTCAAGAGAACAGTTGGCAGCTCTTCCAGCCGCGCTATACGATTGTGCGCGGCGTGAAGCTGCAAGACCCAGAGAAAGATCCGCTCCCCACTGATCCCAACGATCCGAGAATCTTCGACCAAGACAAGGACGGCAAGCCAGGCATGACGATCCGTGTGAACGTGCTCGGCTTCATCGAAGGGGAGATCTATATCATTCAGAGAGATTGGAACAGCCTGCGCAGCACGACGCTCAACACCATGATCATTGACGGTTTGATCGAATGGGGCAGCGAGCAGGTCGTGCTTGGGGCGAGCAACCCATTGTTAGCCGGCCAGAGCGAGAACATTCCCGATCCCAAGAAAGAGAACAGCTACTTCCGCACCACGCGGGTTGAACCCAACACGACGTGCGAGCAGATCGTGAAGAATCGCGATAAGCTCTTCGCCCGGTGATCACTATGCGATGGACTCACTGGATGCTCTTAGCTTTCCTCGGAGTAGTCTTTGCGCTAACGGCACATGGGGAGCGCGCGACGCCCATTGCGACGAAGATCACGCCCTTCGTCCAAGCAGCGCTCGCTCAGGGCCGACATGCTGACGTCTTGGTCATTCTCAAAGACCAAGCGCGCTTACGCGACACCCAGCACTTCGCGACACAGCTAGAGCGCGGACGTTACGTCTACGAGACGCTCACCAAGACCGCGCTCCGTTCCCAACAAGCACTTCGAGCTGAGCTTGACGCCAAGGGGATTCCCTATCGAGCTCACTATCTCGTCAATATGATCGCTATTCCCAACGCTAATGCAGATTTAGTGCGTACCCTTGCAGCGCGAGATGACGTGGTGCGCATCGAGCTCAATCCCAGAGTGAAGAAGCCCGCGCTGTACGTCGAGCCTGAGCAACAACAGCAGACTGTAATTCCATGGAACCTCGCGCTCATCAATGCTGATAAAGTCTGGGAGATGGGCATCACGGGCAAGGGCGTGGTCGTCGCTGGGGCCGATACGGGGGTTGATTGGCTCCATCCGGCGTTAATAAATCAATATCGCGGCTACAGCGGCGAGGACGAGATCGCTGATCATAACTATAATTGGTTCGATACCCTCGAGAACTCTCCAGAGCCCATCGATCCCGGCGCTCACGGCACACTGACCCTGGGGGTCGTCGTTGGCGATGAACCCGAACAGGTTCGCACAGGGGTTGCGTTCGAGTCCCAATGGATCGCATGTCGCAATATGGACTATGACGGTTTTGGCACACCGGAGCGCTATATCGGGTGTATGGAGTTTTTCTTGGCTCCATTTCCGTTGGATGGCGACCCTATGACCCAGGGCGATCCCAGCAGAGCCCCGCAAGTGATCAATAACTCATGGGGGTGCCCACCGCACGAGGGCTGTGAGCCCGATACGTTAAAAGAAGCTGTCGAGCATGTGCGCGCTGCGGGGATTCTCTTCGTGGCAGCGGCGGGCAACGAAGGGCCAAGCTGTAGCTCCGTGATGGACCCGCCGGCGATCTACGAAGCGGCTTTTACAGTCGGCGCGACAACCCGCGACGATAGGATCGCGCATTTTAGCAGTCGTGGACCGGTGACGCTTTGGGGCACAGAGCAGATCGAGCCGGACGTGAGCGCACCGGGTGTGGGCATTCGCGGCCCCATGCCGGGAGGGAGCTATCTCAGTGTCGGGGGGACTTCGCTCGCTGCGCCGCACGTGACGGGAATCGCAGCGCTGATGCTATCCGCTGCGCCGCATCTGAAGGGCCGCGTCGAAGTCCTCGAGGAGCTGATCCGCCAGACAGCCGTGCCCAAAGTCGGCGACTGCGGCGGCGACCGGCCGAATAACTCATACGGTTGGGGGCGAGTCGACGCGCTCGCGGCCGTGAAAGCTGCGCTGGAAGCGAAATAGTTCACATTCCCGCAGTCAGATAGAAGCTTGGGGTGGGCTCACCCAGCCCCTGCGCGATTCCCACTCGCAACGCCCAATTCACGAAATACCCCGTTGTCAGAGATACACTGATCTCGGCTCCAAAGCCGACCTTCAGATTAGCTATATCGAGCGTCTCCCCAGCAAGGCCAGCTTCGACAAAGACCCCGCCGCGCACGTCATCGAAGAAGACGGGCCAATAGCCCAGTGCACGCTCAATCGTCGCTAATGGGAATCTATATTCAAGCGAAGCAATGAGCGCTTGCTTGCCTTGCTGGACTTTTTCGGCAAAGCCCCGCAGCGCAAACTCTCCCATGTGCCCGCCAAGCGAAAAGCCGTCTTCGGGTTTCTCCGCGTCGCTCCACCCGCCGACAAACTTTACGCCTAGCGTGTGCGTCTCAACGAGCGGGAGCCGAAAGACTTCGCTGAGCGTCACCGTCAGCCGACGATACAGCTTAGCATCGCTAGGGCTTTTAAGCTCGCCCTTTACAGAGACTGAGAGCGTATCGCGCCACAGATCATCCCCGTGTACGCTTTGATAACTGTACTGCGCTGCGTAAGTATCTTCCGTCCAGGGGGCGGGATGGTCTGGCTCTTTCGCTGGACGATCCGAATGGCTGTAGCTGGCCCTCAGCCATTGCTGCTGAAAGATGCTTAGCGTCAACGGCATCACAGCGCTGATCTTTTGGGTGCGCCCGTCGCGCGTGTCACTCACTGAAAGCGAGAGCACGGGCAGGAAGTGCGCGAGCATATAGTCAACGCTATAGAACGGCTTGCCCTGCTCGAAGTCCCAGCCCGCTATGAGCTGATACGCCTGCTTGCCCAAGACGTCTTGCCCGAAGGTGACGATCCCGACGGACTTGCCATCGCTGAAAGGGAGCCAGAGCTTGGGCAAGAGCGACGGGATCATATCGTAGGGCTTGATAGAGAAGTTCGTCTTCTGGAAGCCGGACCATTGGGGAAGCGTCTCTTTTTGAATGCTGACGGGCTTCCAGCTTTGCGGATCAAAAGACATGAGATAGATATCGTAGCCGTCGCTGCCGTAGCTTGTAAACGCGATCTGTGTGCTGTCAGGCGAGACGGCGGGATCGAACGCGCCCGTGAGCACATTCGTCACTTTATAGAATGAGCCGTCGCTGAGCTTATACGCATAGAGATTGGCGACACGATAGTCGTCCCTATCAGAGCTGAAGAGCAGATACTGCCCATCGGGCGAGAAGCTGGGGTCTAAATCTTCGTCTTTGTCCTGGGTGATGGGCGTAAGCTCGCCGCTCTCGATATCTAACAGATAGATATCTTGATATCCGCCGCGCCGCCAGAGCGACAGAGCTAAGATTTTGCTGTCGGGCGAGACAGCAAGCGAGTGCACGGTGACGCTGTTGTCAGCAAATTCTTTGACGGGCGTGATCTTTCCGGATTGTAAATCGAGCTTTGAGATAGCAGTACTTGCGTCGCGTCCGATGTGATGCGCAAAGTAGATCGTCTGGCCATCGGGAGCAAAGACAGCGACATAGGCCCGCGCGCCGTGGGTGAGACGTCGCTCGCTCTTCTTCTCTAGATCGTAGAGATATATGTCGCTGAAAGCGTAATAGAATCCGTGAAAATCGAGCTTGGTGTAGAGTACGGAGCGCCCATCGGGCGAGAAAGACGGCAGCTCTGCTGGACCGAAGAGGATCTCGCGATCGTTCTCGCCGTCAGCGTTGATCATTCTGAGTCCAATGCGTCCTGGCCTGCGGTGCTGGTAGACAATCTCTTTTCCGTCGGGCGACCATGAGGGCTGCATACTCAGCCAGCCGAGTCTTGTTAAGCGTAGGCTTGCTGTGAGGCCCTCGCGGGTGATCGCTTCGATTTCTGAAGAGAATTTCTGGCGTAGCCAGCCACGAAAGCCCGCGTAAACTTCATCAGCGGACTTGCCCAAAGCTCTCTTCAAGATCGTGTCAAAGTTGTCACCGAAGAAGACAAGAGAGAGCGCATTGACCAAGCTCCCAGAGTTGAAGTCATTGAATTTCTTCATGCTCTCTGGGCCATAGGTCTCTTCGATGTAGCGAAGGAACCACGAGCTGAAGTTATAGACGAGCAGGCCCACCGGCGGCCACGCCACGCGATTATAATAGCGCGAGATCTCATCGAATCTGGGAATCTTATTGTCTAAGACCATCTGGCGGACCATCATGATCGTATTAGCGTCATTGAGGCGTGACTCGCCCAAGTGCTTATATTTTTCGTAGACGGCTAAGCCCTCAATGAACGTGATGGGCTTGTTCATATTGGGCAGAACGATTCTTCCGAAGATCGCGCGCAGCAACGCGTTGACCCCCGTAGCAATGTCCAGGTCCAAGATGTGTACAAGCTCGTGATAGACAAGCATCTTAAGCCAGCTCTCTAAGCGCACGTTGGCCCAATCGGCCAGGCGCATCTGCGCCGGGCCGATATAAATAGTGTTCTGCGGGACGGGTGTCGCTGATCCAACGATCTCGTCAATAAAGTCAACGATGACGATATAAATCTTCTCAGCAGGAGCTTTGCCAAACTCTTTTTGAATGATTTCGTAAGACTCTTCGGCGACGGTCGCGGTCTCGTGGGCGATGTTCTCTAGACCCTGATGGAAGACGATAATAAAGTGCGGCGTCTCCAGCTGATGCCACACAAGCGCCGGGTCGAAGATCGTGATCTGGGCATAGCTCACAAGAGAGCTGCATGCTCCGAGAAGCGTTAGAATCAGAAAGCGACGCATCATGGGAGACCTCCTTTATTTATTTTAGAAGCTAAAGAGAAAGTGAAACTGCCCATCGCGGGTGAAGACGAAGTCCGCACGAGCTTGAGTGCCCAATTTGTCCAGAGAGATCAAGACGCTCAATCCCCAGGAGAGCTGGTTCTTCCAGACGAGCTTGCCTTCGCCTTGAGTGCTGCAGCAAGGCAGTTCAGTCTTCCCCATACTGACGACTTGGAGAGAGACAGCCCCTTGCGCAAGAAGCTCCACCGGGGGCAACAAAGGTACAGTCACTGGGATTGCTATGACGTCGAAAGCTCGCTCAAACTGCACCCTCCAGAATTGCTCACCCTTGAGTGAAGAGCTCTCGCCCTTGACGCCCTGCACGAAGAGAAAGCCTGGGAACTTGCCCTTGTTTTCAAGGGTGCCGTAGCTGACGCCGAGACTCAGAAGCTCGCGGCGCAGCGAGAGCCGAGTTTGGCTGTAGCGAAACTCCAACGGCAAGACACCCAACTGCCACCAGCCTTGCAGCGTTTGCTGGGAGAATCCCAGCTCGATCCCAAAGGGCAACGCAAAGCTTCGATGTGACTCCCAAGCTATGTAAGCGATCTCAGGGGGATGAAGATCTTCAGTCCAGGGCCAGAGCGTCCCGAAGAACCCACTGACGAGAGAGCGCGAGCTGCCACCCAGCTCGCGTTCCCATAGGCCTTCTCCGAACCAATCGCGCACGAAGGGCAACCCTTGAGAGAGGTCCAGCATAGCTTTGACTCCGGCTTCGCCTACGCGCCCTAAGACCGGCGTGCGCGGCCAGTCAAGTATTGCAAGCTTTATATCCCCAAAACTGAGCCCAGCCTTGTAGCGAATCTTCTGGCTCTGCAAGCCGTAAGCTAATCCCAGTGACGGCTCTAGCCAAGCGAAGAGCTTGTAGCTCCCCTCAGCGCCAAGCAGCAGCCCATCAACGCTGTTCTCTTCAATGATAGGGGTGAAGCTCTGCGCTGCTGACGAGAATGAGACCGCTATAAGCAGCACAGCTAGGGCAATAAAGATTCTTCTCATAAAGCCTCCTTGGCTCTTTCTCTCATTCTAAAGATTGAGAGCTGTAGCAGTCAAATAGTTCTGCAAATCCCCGGCGCAAAGGACGCCAGTCCATGCTTGCTCTCTCAGAGTGTATTATGCTGCAAGCATGAAGCTCTTAGCTCAAGAGATCGCTCAAGCGACCGGCGGAACTCTCGTGCATGGCTCGCCAAAGACAGTTCTCAATGGCGTCTCAATAGACTCCCGAACGATCCGCCTAGGGCAGCTCTTCGTGCCGTTGGTCGGCTCGCGCTACGATGGGCACGATTTTATCGCCGATGCGCTCCAACGCGGGGCTAAAGGCTTTCTGTTTCACCGTGAGCTAAGCTGCTCTGTCCCTGAATCTGTTGTCGCGATCCGCGTACACGATACGCTCCACGCCCTGAGCGATCTTGCCCGATGGGCCGTCACGAAGCTCAAGGCTCAGATCATCGCTGTCGCCGGCAGCAACGGCAAGACGACAACAAAAGAACTGATCGCCCACGTGCTCGCTCTGCGAGCTCGCACTCATGCGACCATAGGGAATCAAAACACCGAGCTCGGGCTTCCTCTCACAGTGCTCAACGCCCCAGATGATACTGAGATTCTCGTCTTAGAGATGGGAACGACCGCTCTCGGAGACGTGCGTCGGCTCTGCCAGATCGCTCCGCCTACAGTCGGTGTGCTCACCAGCATTAGCGAAGAGCATCTTGCGACGTTGAGGGGCCTTGAACGGATCATCGAAGCCGAGACAGAGTTACTCGAAGCGCTCCCCAGCGATGGGCTTGCTATCGTCAACGGGGACGATCCTGACGTGCTCGCTACCGTACGCCGCAAAACCCGCTGTCGGCTTGTCACATTAGGATTTGCTCCGCACAATGACTTTGTTGCTGAAGGGCTAAAAATCTCTCGCGAGGGCACGCGCTTCTTTGTGAAAAGTCATTCAGTGCAGGGTGAGATGCAGCTGTCA
Source organism: Candidatus Bipolaricaulota bacterium (assembly GCA_030550495.1). Classification (GTDB taxonomy): domain Bacteria; phylum Bipolaricaulota; class Bipolaricaulia; order RBG-16-55-9; family DRXL01; genus JANXCC01. Next base: position 33,767 of record JAUQPG010000011.1, read on the forward strand.
CTGCTGGGGCGACCGGCAGTCCTTGCCGCGCTCGCGGCGACGGCCGTCGCGCATCACCTTGGGCTTTCATGCTCGGAGATCTGTCGAGAACTGCAGAGCGCTCGCGGCACGTGGGGACGGCTCCAGCTCGTCTCAATCCCGAACACGGCGATCACGGTCTTGCATGATGCCTATAACGCCAACCCGGCCTCGATGCGTGAAGCAATCTTCTGTGCTGCGCAAATCCGTCGCCCTGACGAGGAGCTCATCTTTGTGCTCGGCGATATGCTTGAATTAGGAGCGATCAGCGAACGTGCGCATCGCGAGATCGGGAGATTGCTCGCTGATCCCCACGTGCGTCCTGATAGACTGATCACTGTTGGTGAGCAGGCGCAGTTCATTGGCGAAGAAGCTGCGTACCTGGGTATTCCGGTTCAGCATTATGCCACTTCCGATGAAGCTGCCCGAGCTCTCGACCTGCCAGATACAAGAAGATACTTTATCTTGCTGAAAGGTTCGCGGGGGATGCGCTTGGAACGGGTGCTCGACAAGCTGTGCCCATTTGACTCCAGCATTACTCCTCTTTAGACTAAAGCCGTCATGAACGACGTGAAAAGCCGTTTTGCCCTCTTGTCGGTAGGCGCAGCGGTGGCGACGCTCGCGCTCAAGTTTACAGCATATGCGCTTACAGGCTCGGTGGGAATTCTCTCTGATGCTCTGGAGTCTCTGGTGAATCTAGCCGGCTCGCTCATCGCGCTGATCGCGCTTAAGATCGCGGCGCGCCCTGCGGATAAGACCCACCCTTATGGTCATGACAAAGCTGAATATTTCTCGAGTGGCGTCGAGGGTACGCTTATTCTGATTGCAGCAGCGAGCATCGCCTATACGGCTATTAGGCGCCTGCTCGCTCCTGTCCCGCTCGAGCAACTGAGTTGGGGCCTGGCTGTCACCGGCATCGCGTCATTGCTCAATTTCATCGTGGCGCGAGCCTTGTTGAGCGCTTCCAAACGGTACGATTCGATCACCCTCGAAGCCGATGCCAAGCACTTGCTTACGGACGTCTGGACGAGCGTGGGTGTCATTGTGGGGCTGATCGCTCTTGCGGTGACAGGATGGCAATGGCTGGACTCGCTGGTGGCGCTTGCAGTGGCCGGACATATCGTGATCACTGGGGTCAACCTCGTGCGTCGCTCTATCGATGGCTTAATGGATTATAATCTCCCTGCCGATGAGTTGGCCCACCTTGAGCGCATTCTCATCGATCATCACAAGCAGTTCGTTGCTTATCATCGGCTGCGGGCGCGCAAGTCCGGCTCGCGACGCTTCATCGATTTGCACCTGGTCGTCCCTGGGAATCAGACGGTCCAGCAAGCTCACGATCTATGCGAGCAGCTTGAAGCCAAGATCGAGGCCGTGCTCCCCAATGCTAGCGTCACGATCCATGTCGAACCAGCGGAGGACGCTGCATCCTGGGATGAAGACGAGCACAAGACGCTGGTTCTACGTTGATCTTTATCCAGCGAGCGATTCCAGCGCGCGCTTGACCAGGCCCTTGGCCAAGGGCACCTTGTACGCGTTCTCCCGCAACGGCTGCGCCCCAGCAACCGCAGCTTCAGCGGCACGCTCGGCTAGTTCTTCAGAGAACTTTTGTCCGATAAGAATCCTCTCGCTGTCTTTAGCTCGCCAGGGAATGGCTGCAACCCCGCCTAAGACTAATCTTGCATCAGCGATGCGCTCGCCCTCAAAACTGAGCTGCGCCGCGACGCTCACCAGGGCGAACGACCAAGACTGCCGCTCCATCGCTTTGAGATAGATCCCGCGCGCGGCCTTCTTCGGCGTGGGCACGCGAATCTCAACAATAAGTTCGTTTGGCCCCAGAATCGTCATCTGGCGGTGGCTCTCTGTGGGCTTGGTGTAGAGCTCTTCGAGCGAGATCTCGCCGTCGAGATCCGGCCCGACGACGCGCAGCGTCGCGTCGAGCGCGATCAACGCCGGAGCTAAATCTGATGGGTGCACCGCGTGGCAGCGATCCGCTCCCAAGATCGCGTGATATTTATTTTCGCCGTCTTCGGCGAAACACTTTTCTCCGCCCTTGAGCCAACAGGGAAAGAGCTTATTGCGATAGTACCAGCAGCGCGGCTTTTGGCAGAGGTTGCCCCCGATTGTGCCCATGTTTCGCAGCTGGGGCGTCGCAGCGGAAGCCGCCGCCTGAGCGAGTATAGAAAATCTCTCTCGGATAACGGGATGGCGCTCGATCTCGGCCAACGTCACGAGCGCGCCGAGCCGCAGCCCAGCTTGAGGGCTATAGCGGATCTCGCGAAGCTTGGCGAGCGTCTTGAGATTCACTAAACGCCTGGGGCTGCGCAAGCGCGCCTTGAGTTCCCCTAACAGATCTGTCCCCCCGGCGATGGCTTCCGTCGCCGGCTCGCTCAGCAGCGCAATGGCTGTCTTGATATTTGTTGCGTTGACGTACTCAAAAGATCGCATCGTCTCACACCCTGATCTCGATTCCTGTGAGAACTTCGTGATTACTGACTTCGTAAGTCAGCTTACTCGACGGCTTTGGAATAGGAAGCCCGTCTTCTTGTAACCCGCGTAGATGCATTCGGATGGCCTGCTCCATGTTTTTGATAGTTTGTTCTAGCGTGCGTCCAGTGGCTACACACCCTGGCAAGTCTGGGCTGAATGCTGAGTAGTTTCGAGCTGTCCTCTCAATGATGATGGGGTATTTCAAGATTTTCATCTCTGCCTCCCTTTTCTCTTCAAGCCTGCTTGCTTCAAAATACTATTGAGCGTGCCTTTGTCGATCTCATCACCTAGGTTGCCTGCGATGGTTACGCGCCCTTTCTTCGTCGGATGCTTGAATTGCCGATGGCTTCCTACGCAAGCTATTTGGTACCATCCATCAGCTTCAATGAGTCTAATCACTTCGCGGATTTTCATCAATGTTGCAAAGCCTTGAGAATCTTCTCGCGCGTGAGGGGCAGCTCGTAGATGCGCACTCCCAGCGCGTCGGCGACAGCGTTGGCAATCGCTGCTGCCGTGGGAATGATCGGCGGCTCGCCCACGCCCTTCGCGCCTAAGTTATTTGCTCTGGGATCAGGACGCTCCACCATCTCGAAGACGATCTCTGGAATGTCGAGTGCCGTTGGGACTTTATAATTCTCTAAGTTATCGTTCACGACGACGCCCGTGTTTCTATCGACCACCCGTTGCTCAAAGAGCGCATAGCCGAGCCCTTGAATGATCCCACCCTCGATCTGGCTCGAGAGCGTCAAGGGATTGATCACGCGCCCGGAGTCGTGCACCGCGACAATCCTTTCGACCTTCACTTCTCCGGTCTCTGTATCGACAGTGACTTCGGCAAACTGAGCGCCAAATGTGTTGACAGTGACGTCCTCGGGATTGGGCTCACGGGCTCCGCGCCCGATGATCATAAAGTTCTCAAGATTCTTGAGCACTTCGTGCACGGCGACAGGCTTTTGAAGTGCTGGACTGCTCAAGAGCCCATCTGTTATGGTGAGTGATTCGCGCGGGGCTTCGAGCACTTGGGCGGCGACGTCTAAGAGCTGCTGGCGCGCTTCATGAGCTGCCATGCGTACCGCCGGACCAACGCTGGCGACGGTCATGCTGCCCGCGCTTAATGGCGCATACAACCCCATCTGGGTATCGCCGATCTCGACGGAGATCTTTTCGATGGGGAAGCCTAGCTCTTCTGCAGCGATCTGCGCTAAGACTGTCTTAGTGCCCGTGCCGATATCTTGGGTTCCCGTGATGACAGTTGCCGTGCCGTCGGGGTTGATCTTGACGAGAGCGTATGCTGGGGGCATGCCGTTGCCGCTCCAGATTTGCGAAGCCATGCCGACGCCGCGGCGGAGCTGGCCCTGGGGCTCAGGGCGTCTGGGCCAGCCAAAGAGCTTCGCGCCGCGTTCATACGCTTCCCGCAAGCCCTTGGTCGAGTAGGGCCGCCCTGTTGTTTGATCGATCTCTGTGTAATTTTTGAGACGCAGCTCAAGTGGGTCCATGCCCAACTCTTTGGCCAGCTCATCCATGAGAGACTCTAACGCGAACGTGCCCTCAACATACCCAGGGGCGCGAAATGCCGACAACGGCCCGGTGTTCGTGAAGACCGTATACTGTTCGGTCTTTAAGTTCGGGCAGGCGTAGAGTTCGCGCGCCGGCCCGCCCACCGACGGTGGCCAGAGACAATACGCCCCCGCAGCGATGATCGCTTTCAGCTCTAGCGCCGTGAGCGCACCGTCGCGCTTGGCCCCGATCTTGAGGCGCTGAATGCTTGCCGGGCGATTGCCCGTTGCGAGGTTCTCTTCATGACGATCTAGGACGATTTTGACGGGCCGACCCGTCATCCTCGCAGCAAGAGCTGCAATGACTGTGTACTTACCCAAATTGTTCTTGCTGCCAAAGCCGCCGCCCATGTATTTCTTGATCACCCTGACTTTGTGCAGGGGGAGTCCTAAAAGACGTGCTAAGCCTTCGCGCACGCCAAAGATATGCTGCGTCGAGTCCCAGACGGTGAGAGAATCCCCTTCCCAGAGGGCGACGCTGCCGTGGGGCTCCATACAGTTATGGAGCGCACATTGCGTCCGGAACGTTCGCTCTATGACGACATCGGCTTGGGCGAAGCCCTGCTCTAAGTTCCCCCGTTGGTAGACTTCCGGCTGGCCACCCAGCAGATTCCCGTCGGGATAGAGCTTTGGGGCATTAGGCTGGAGGGCCTCTTCAGGGTCGAGCACGAAGGGCAAGATTTCGTACTCGACCTCGATCAGTTCGAGAGCGTCCTGAGCGATCTCTTCGTCGTCGGCGATCACACACGCGACTTCATCGCCGACATAGCGCACGATCTCGTCGAAGATAAACGTCTGGCGGCGGAACGAGATCTTGGGGGTGTTCTTATAGCACAACACGGCGCGCACGCCGGGGAGCGTTTCAGCTCGCTGAGTATTGATATTTTTAATTCTCGCGTGCGGGTGCGGGCTGCGCAGGATTTTCCCGTAGAGCATCCCTGGAAGCTGCACATCAAACGTATAGGCGGCCTTGCCGGTAGCGCGCTCAGGGCCGTCGATGCGCGGGATCTTCTTGCCCACAAATTTCAAGGGAGCTTGTGCGTCCCAGGCTGTCAGCCCCTCGCCCTCGACCACAACGTACTCTTCTAAGACGCGGCCTTCGAACTCCGTTTTTGTTTTTATAACCTTGGGCATAGTTTAACTCCCTTGGTGTAGCAACTTTGCGGCACGCAGCGCGGCCTTGAAGATCTTCGGGTACGCCCCACAGCGGCAGAGATTCCCCGACACCGCGCGCTTGACGTCCTCGAGCGTTGGTGTGGGGTTTTCGTCAAGCAGGGCTTTCACAGACATAATTTGCCCCGGGGTGCAGAAGCCGCACTGCAGTGCATCTTCTTCGACAAACGCTTGTTGGATGGGATGAAGCTTGCCGTTCTGCGCTAATCCCTCGATCGTCTCGATAGATTTTCCGTCGCACTCGATAGCCAGAGCCATGCACGCGTAGATCGGTTTGCCGTCTACTAAAACTGTGCAAGCCCCACAGGTGCCTTCATCACACGCCTTCTTGGCGCCAGTAAGTCCCAAATCTTTTCGTAAAGCGTCGAGGAGCGTACGGCGTGGCTCGACGAGCACCTCGTGGGTTTCGCCGTTGACGATGAGCTTTATTAGAGTCTTGCCCGGCCCACGCACAGTGATCTTGCGCCTTCTTGGGCGGACGGCCTCAGTCGCCATAAAGAACCTCCTTTTTCTCATTGACGATACACATCGCGTCGCAATCCAACATGGAGCACAACGACGCTCCGCTGTTTATCATCTATCTCGTAGATAACGCGATACTTGCCCACACGAATCCGCCATCCTTCACGGGCTATGAGCTTTAGGCAACCACGTGGCCTAGGATTTCGCGCCAGTGCGAAGATAGCATATCGAACATGCTTATATTCTTTTTCTGGCAATCGCGCTAGCTCTTTCTGGGCCCGCCGCGTGATTGAGACAATATATCTCATCGGCGCTTTTTCTCAATCTCAGCCACTGCTTGTTCAAAGGGGATGATCTCATCAGCAGAAGCTTTCGCGGCATCATACGCGCGGATGGACTCTAGCTCTTCAAGCTCTTCCAACAAACGACGATAATCTTTTATGCTTAAGAGCACGCTCACGGGGTTTCCTTGCTTGTCTATCACGTAGCGCTCTTTGAAGCTTTTGGACGTTTTCTGGTAGGCAGCCTTGGTTGCCATAGGGGCCTCCTCAGCATAAGACACTAACTAATTAGTATAGAGAAGCCTGCGAGTCAATTCAACGTATGCTGAGATTCTTTGCAATCTTGATGATATTACCATCTATCTCTAAACGTTTTTCATCCAGTAGCTGCTGAATTGCCAAGCTAATCCGTTCCTTAAGCTTTAATCCAGTTCGTTCGTAACCCAGTAGACGCGCTGTTTGTACAAGAAGATCTTCCTGGGTCATGCTAAACCCACTCTTGATGCAAAGGTAAGCCGCCTCAGCAATTTCTTCCAAAGCAATCTCTTCTATGTCTCTTGGATTCTCGCCTGGAGGCACACGGCGAACTGGTGCCTTTTCCATCTTTGCCGGCCACAGAAAATCGCTCTTCTTTTTAATGCTACCTTGATCAACAGCGCGACTTATTGCTCTACTAACAATCTTTCGAATCTGAGCGCCTGCCTTACCCATGCCCCAAAAGCTTGCCACTCGCCGAGCCGCGGCCATAAAGTGGATAGGGCCTTCGCAGTTGACTACCTTAATTAATATATCTGTTACTTGAGCGATAGGAGCACGATAAAAATCCTCTGGGAAACCTAGTCTCTCAACCGGTGTTGTTCGATACAAGGTGACACCGTGAGGCCATAGTGTTTGCTGTTGCTGTGTTATTTCCTTAGGGTTTTGTAGCAAATCAGGCCTTGGTGCTTTAGAAACAGCTTTCTCATCATTTTGGGTCTCTCCACTGTCTTGGGGATCGTAAGATTCTTTTTGCGAAATCAGTCGTACAATATCAAGAATCTTCTGTATCTCGCGTTTAGGATTTTCAATCCAATCGCGGGACCATATCCTATGAATTCGCCATCCGAGGCTTTCGAGGATTTGTTGTCGCAACCGATCTCGATCTCTAGCTGTCTTAGCAGAGTGGTAAGTTGCACCATCACACTCAATGCCAAGTATATATCGTCCGGGACTATTTACATCCCTAACTGCGAGATCAATCCTGTAACCAGAGCATCCTACTTGCTTATCAACTACAAGCCCACACTTGGTTAATGCTTTATAAACCTCTTCTTCAAAGGGTGACCCGAACTCGGCACCGGGCGTTGCGTCTATTTGAGATAGTAACGTGCTTCTATCACCTTTGCCTTGAGCAAACTCCATATAGCTGCGTAAAAGCTTCACTCCTCGGCTTTCTGTACGCGAGATGTCGATATCTGACGGTTGGATTGATGCAATTAGTTTGACATGATACCGTGCGCGGGTGACAGCCACATTAAGCCGACGCTCCCCGCCTTCGCTGTTGAGTGGTCCAAAATTCATAGACATTCTTCCTAAAGCATCTTTTCCATAACCTACGCTAAAAAACATTACATCCCGTTCATCACCTTGCACGTTCTCCAAATTCTTAACGAAGAATGGTTCAGGTCGGCTCTCCTCAAAGAATGGCTCATATTCAGGTTTTTGAAGCCTCAGCTTTTCCAGTTCACTGTTGATTGCATCCCTTTGCGCCTCACTAAAAGCAACTACTCCTAACGAGCGTTCTGGGAAACGTTCGAAGTGGCGAAACACAAGCTCTGCTACCTTTCGCGCTTCTACGATATTTTGCTTGCTCTTCCCTCTGTCGTAAATCCCATTAGGCACGTATACGAATTCGATCCCGGATTCAGAATCGCTAGGTTGGGCATTAGGGAACGTGTAAAGACGATTATCATAAAAATGGTAGTTCGAAAAAGCTATAAGAGCCTCATGCTTGCTACGATAGTGCCAGAGTAGCATCTTCTCAGGAAGCCCTGCCGCTACGCACTCCTCTAGGATACTGTCAACAGACTTCCACTCTGCCATCTCTTCATCTTCAGCGCCATCTTCTGCCATAGTAGCAAAGAAATCTGTAGGAGGTAATTGTTTAGTGTCCCCCACAACAATCACTTGCTTACCTCGCATGATAGCTCCAATGGCATCTTCAGGACGAACCTGAGAGGCTTCGTCAAAGATGACAATGTCAAAGCAGAAAATTCTTGGGTCCAAGAATTGACTTACAGATAGAGGGCTCATCAACAAGCATGGTTTGAGAGCACGCAAGAGATTGGGAATTTCAGAGAAGAGTTTACGAATAGGCTTATGACGACGCTGTTTAGCCAACTCTCGTCGCAAGATAGCTGTCTCAGAGCTAGGAGCATCGGCCCAATAATTCTTGGGAAGCCGCTCAGCTAACTTTGTTTGAATTCGCATCTGCGCAATCGTAAATTGCTTTTTATCTAATTCTCTAAATTCCTCAATGAGTGCTTGGTGATGACTGCTATTAAAATCTCTCAAAACATCATCCTGAGCATACACTCTATCTAGCCAAAGCTGATAAAAACGTTTGCGGAAAGCAAGCAGCAGCTGATGAGCTGGAAGCTTTTTAGCTATAGCCTTGGAGATAAAGTCACCAAGCTTATTCTTTTCACACTCTTTCAGAGTATTATTAAAATCAATCCACTCTCGCAATTTATCCAGGTTATCCAGACGAAGTTGTATCCATTCTCTCAGAGAAGTCAAAGAAGCTTTACTAAACTCAAAGCCATTTACGACCAAGCCATTGGTATCAAATAATCTTTCTAAGAAGTGGAGTTGCTCTCTGATTTGCTCCCATAGAGAGCTGACTGTTGGTAACAAGCGTCGAGCTGCGAGAATATTATCCGGCTGCTCGCAGACAAACTCTAGGAAACCTGACGGCTCTTTTAGGGTGCCTTTATCAATCTGCAATGTTTGGCAATCATTCATGAACTGCTGAACCCATCTTAGTGAACTCAAAATGCTGTCCCAATCTGTTTCCAAGCCTTTAAAGTATTTACCCCAAGCTTTTTGATGCTCTTGTACATGATTCTCTATCCAGTGATGCTTTACTTGCACTAACGTGGCAAGCTCCAAATCTTTAACTGCTTCAGTGTAGCTGATTCTATGATTTGAAACGGCCAATCTTCGAATACTTTTTAGATCTTGCCAGAAGCGTGGCTTAAAAATCCTGAAGATATTGCGATACTCTTCCTTAAAACGCGTTAGTAAAGAATCAATGTCCATTCTAAGTAACTCTTCCCGATAACGAGACAAGAGCTTCTGTCTGTGCTGGGAATACTCTCGGTAAACTGCCTTGGCGTCTTCTGCTTGTTTAATTAGGTGAGGCAATTTGTCAGTGTCGAACCATAGCTTTAAAGGCAAGGGGGTCTCCACCGCAAGTTTTACTATATTGTACAAACGGTTTGATTCTTCTAAAGTCATGGGGTGATTGAGATGACAAATCTGAACGAGATCTTTTATCCTCTCCTCTAGAGAGATAAGCAAATCACGGAGTTTTTCTAAGTGTTCTTTGATCTCTGACTGAGTATCAAAACTCCATAATCTGATTTGGCAACCATACCAAGGATGAGATTTATAATTCTCAAAAATGTGAGACATTTCATTAAGGCGTTTCAATAACTCTTCTATATGTCGCAGTTGAGCCCAACTGATTTCTAAAGGATCTGATGGAAAGTCGAACTTTAGGTCGGGTACATCCTGAAGGCGTACTAGCTCACCGTGAACATAGAAAGTCGTCTTTTGCAGCTTACCCTGAGGTTTGTGTAAGGTGCGTATATATCGATTGAGCACCTCGCGCCGATTAGCTAGCTGCTCTAAGTACTCTTCTAAAGAGGATAGATCAAGTTTTTGTCTGGGTGTATTGTAAGCACGCCTAAGCTCTTCAATAACAGCACGCTTATTAGCCTTATGACTATGAAGCTCCAAGCAAAACTGACCAAGCCCACAGCTGTCTAGCCTTTTCTTGACAACCTCTAATGCGGCTTTCTTTGCACTGACGAAAAGTACGGTTTTATCCGCTGCCAAGCATTCAGCCATGATATTAGCTATCGTTTGGCTCTTACCTGTGCCTGGAGGGCCTTGAAGTACAAAACTAATCCCACGCTTGGCTGCAATAATAGCCTCTTGCTGACTGGAATCGGCATCAAGTATTTGGAAGGTTTCTAAGGGAGAGATTTTATCATCTAAATTCTCTGCTTTAGGTAAATCATCAGGGATCGGAGTCAGTTTAGAGCGATCTCCAGCTAGGGCAGCTATAATGGGGTGAGCTGCTATACGGTCAGAGTATCTCTCTAACTCATCGTACATGGCTAGCTTTGTGAATGAAAACAGCCCCAGGTAAACATCGGGAACAATTGCCCAATCTTCTTGGTCACCCACAGCTTGTTTTATCTGTTCGAAGATTCCTAGCAAGCTCAACGAATTCACATCGTCTTCTAATAACAACTGCGGCAGGATAATCCCGAAATCAGCAGACATTTTATGAACTAATGTTGGATTTAGGACAATTTCTTCGTCCAGCAGAGAAATCTCGTAAGGTTTGATAATATTGTCGCGACTAAGCGATACAGGTGCTAAGATTAAGGGCGATCGTATTCTCTGTTCGCTGTTTCGAGATTCTTTCCATTCAAGAAACCCAAACGCCACGAACAGCACGTTTACACCTTGCTCTTGGAGAGCTGTTTGCGATTTTTGTCTTAGATTGTAAAGCACTCTATTTAAGTCTGCATCATTTAGAGGGGTTAGCAACTCACCAGGCTTAAGCCTTGGATCTGCATTATCACTTCCTACAAAATTCAGAGTTTGGGATTCTTGTTCTCTCCATTTAAAAATCATGGGCTTTTCTTTCAGAACTAGCCAGTCGAAAATTTCCTCGATAGCTGGGGAGATAAGTTGCACAGTGCTAGTTTTAGCCTGTCGAAAATAAAGTAAGCGGTTGCGTTTGCTGAGATCAATGAGCTGGGATTTCCAGTGCTCGATCTTTTTAGCAACTGCTAGAGGTACGTTAGCCATTGCAGCCTCTTTATCTCAACAAACCACATTAATGTTAAGGGGCCCAATAGGTCAAGACGACATATCCCAAGGGCTTTGATTAGCTCGCGATGCTCACGTAGAATTTTAAAGGCTTTCTCTTCAGAATCAACAACCTGTATCTTTGCTACCATATGTTGACAGTATAGTTCGGTGTAAGGGCAGCGTCAACCCCGTATAATAAGTTTGCGAGTTTATCTGGTGCAAAAGGGTAAGGAGGTCCTATGGACAACAAATCCGTCTGGTGGTGGCTGGCCGCGCTTGCGCTCTCACTCTTGCTCGTAGTGTTTATAAAACAGAGCAGCGTCAACGTATCGAACGACGTTGTAGGGATTCGCATTCTGCACACCCAAGAGCATC
>JAUQPG010000050.1 GCA_030550495.1 Candidatus Bipolaricaulota bacterium
GGGCAATCCAGCCCCCCCTCAGGTGCAAGACCCACACGGGCTCCCCACTGAAGAGCACCTGCTTGCCCTTGCCGATGGGGATCTCATCTATGCGCGCGACGCGCATCCGCCGCCGCGCGGGATTAAAGACCCTTCGCTCCGGCGGGAAGAGATAGGCCATCACAGCCCCTATCACGCCCATAACGCTGACAGTGAGAGCACCTCCCAGGAGCTTGTTCAGAAAAGTCCTACGTTCGTATCGAGTCTCTTGTTCGCTCATAGCGTCCTATTCTAGTCGGTCTAGCGCAGTGCAAGCTATGATATGGGGCATATATCAATATGATGTCCATCAAAAAATATAGGGATGTATATTGACGAAGCGCAGCTTAAATTCCGCTGTATATCATAGCCTATCCTGGTGCAGACCGCTATACTCAAGGCAAGGGTGAAGCAAGCATGTCTGCTCTCACGGATCGGGCACACCGATGTATGCTCTTTGAGAACTTAAGTAAGCGCGCACTGGAAGAGCTGCAAAAACACATGCACAGGATCACCTATGGGCCAGGGGACTTGATCTTCCAAGAGGGCGGTCCGTCCGCGGGGTTTTATATAGTCATCGACGGGTTAGTGCAGTACGGGAAGCGCTCGGGGCGGCGTGGCCGACGACGTATCTTGAAGCTCTTAGGGCCAGGAGATTGCTTTGGAGAGGAGATGCTCTTTCAGCCTGAAGTCTGTGCCTGCCCTGGCTATGCCCGCGCGCTCACTGAGACGCAAGTCGCGTTCATCGAGCGCGGCGCTTTCGTAGATTTCTTAAAGCGCTACCCCGCCGTTATGCATCGGCTGTGCGAGCATCTGACAAAACAACTGCGCGTGTTCGAGTGCAAGCTGGTTGAGTTGGCTTATGAACCTGTGGAACAGAATCTCGTGAGACTATTAGTGATCTTGATGGATCGGTTTGGGGTACGGGAGCGCACGGGCATCGCGTTGGAGATGCCGCTGACCCGCCAAGAGCTGGCCGAGCTGTTGGGTGTTCACTTGGACACGGTGATCCACGAACTCAGTAAACTTCGCGAGCAAGGTGTGATTGCCTTAGGCGATCACAAGATCGTCATTAAGGACCCTGAACGGCTTCGAGAGCTGGCTGAGCCGCAGACGACGTGTTTAGACGAGAAGCTCTTCTGAGCAAAATCTAAAAAAAGAAGAAGGAGGCGAAGCCATATGCTCAGAAAAAAGCTGCTGTGGGGTATTGGGATGGGAATAGTGCTTATAGGAGCCAGTGCGCTTTGGACTGGGTGGGGAGGCCTGCAGCCGGAACAGCCGCCCTCGGAAGCATCGGACCTCTGCATGGACTGTCACAAGGACGTGACGCCGCAACTTGTGAAAGATTTTCAGCAGAGCAAAAAGTACGCTATGGGCATTCGCTGTGAGGCGTGTCACGGCGGGGAGCACACGAGCGCTGAGGATTTTGCGAAAGCGCAGATCCCCACGCCGGAGACCTGCGGGGGCTGTCACCCAGGCCGTGTCGAGCAATTTAAAGCGGGCAAGCACGCGTTCGCCTGGGCGGCGATGAACGCGATGCCCACGACGCACATGCAGCCGATGGAGCTGATGGAGGGCAAGAAGGGCTGTGGCGGATGCCATAAGATCGGCCTCAAGACTGAAGAAGAAATCAAAGCGATGCGCGCTGCTGGGGAGATTCACGGCCTAGCGTCGTGTGATTCGTGCCATACACGGCACTCGTTCTCCGTCGAAGAAGCGCGTCAACCCGAGGCGTGCGCCACGTGTCATATGGGTTTCGATCATCCCCACTGGGAGATGTGGAGCACCTCCAAGCACGGGGTGAGATTCGCTTTGAAGCGCCAGGGCGTGCTTTCTCAAGATGCCGCTGCACCGAGCTGCCAGACGTGTCACATGCCTGAAGGCAATCACGAAGTGCGCACGGCGTGGGGCTTTTTAGCGGTACGACTTCCATTGCCCGAAGATAAAGAGTGGGCTGAAGATCGCGTGACGATCTTGAAAGCCCTGGGCGTGCTCGATCCCCAGGGCAACCCAACCTCACGGCTCGACGTCGTCAAGGCTGCTGACGTCGCACGGCTGACTCAAGAATCTTGGCAGGCTGAGCGCGATAAGATGCTCAATACGTGCTCGCAGTGTCATGCAAAAGTCTTCGCGCAAGCTGAGCTGGAGAAGGGCGACAGAATTATTCGAGAAGCTGATCGTCTCTTAGCTGAGGGCATCCGCATCGTCGCCAAGCTCTACGAAGACGGGCTTCTGAAGAAGCCAGAGCACTTCCCGTATAACTATCCCGATCTGTTGGCATTCTACGAGGTCAATCACCCCATCGAGCAAGCGCTCTTCAAGATGTTCTTAGAATACAGAATGCGCACGTTCCAAGGGGCGTTCCACGCCAACCCCGACTATACGTTCTGGTACGGCTGGGCGGAGATGAAGGCCGCGCTTACGGAAATTAAGACATGGGATAGAGAGCTACGACGCTAGAGCGCATGACAAGGCCCTCACCCCAGACCCCTCTCCCGTCCGGGAAGACGGGAGAGGGGCGCCTCTAAGGGTCTTGATTTGTGTCATATTTCCTTCCGGTTTAAAGCGCATTTTTCGCCCGAAAAGCGCGGGTCTTTCGCTTCCACAAGTCCTAGACAAATCTTACCCCTCTTACTACAGTAATATTTGCATATTTTCAAAAGTCAGAAAATATCGAGAGCGATGAGATGGACGATGAGCTTATGGCACTGCAAGCCCACATCTGTAAGGTGCTCGCGCACCCAAAGCGCTTGCAGATCATCTATGCGCTGCGCGCGGGCGAGCGCAGCGTCGGGGAACTCGCCCAAGAGCTCAAGCTCTCGTACGCGAATCTCTCGCAGCACCTGCGCATACTCTCAGAAGCCAGACTGGTCGAGGTCCGCCATCATGGGCGCTTCAGTTACTATCGGCTCTCGACCCCGCAGATCGCCGAGGCGTGCGATCTGGTACGAAAAGCGCTGCGAGAGCGCCTGACACAGCTGGGAGAGTTGGCTCATGCCAACAAGAAAAATCTGAGCAAGAAAGGAGGTGAAACCCTATGAAGAAGCTCACCGTAGCGCTAGTGGCCGTGCTCTGTCTTGGCGTGATCGCGGGGCTGAGTCTGTGGAAGGCCACGCCTTCAGCCCATGCCCACCACTTCGAGGCGATGCTGGCCCAGGTGCACGCACAATATCAAGATCCCGCCCAGACCTTCCCCACAAGCTTGCACGCCACTCGCGAGGGCAAGCGCACCTGGTACAGCAAGGAGAACGGCGGCTTCGAGGCGCTGACCAACATCCCCATTGAAAAGGTCGGCTGCCTCACCTGCCATCCCGGTACTTACGCTGACGGCTCGAAGGTCGATCCCAAGACCTATCAGCCAAGCTGCCGTGACTGCCACGCTGGCCCCGGCCAGAAGGTCACCCAAGAGACCTGTCTGAAGTGTCACCGCCGGCAGGGGTTTGAGATCGCCAACTACCCCGACGTCCACCGTGCCAAGGGCATGGACTGCATGGCGTGCCACAAGAGCGCCGATGTCCACGGTGATGGCACGGCGTACAAGTCCTGGCTCGAGCCGGGCGCAGTCAAGGCCGCGTGTGAGAACTGTCACACCCAAGTCTCTCCCACCGTCTCGCACACGGTGCACAACAAGACCGTCCACTGCACGAGCTGTCACTCGCAGACAGTGATCTCGTGCTATAACTGTCACTTCGAGAGCGAGGTGGCCGCGGGCATCAAGCGCAACTACGGGGTGATGCGCGACTTTGCCCTGCTGCTCAAGCGCAAGGGCGAGGGCGATAAGATCTACGCTGGGACGCTCATGACCTTGAGCTACCAGGGCAAGACCTTCGTAGCGCTCGCGCCCTATCGCGCTCACACTGTGACGAAGCAAGGGCGCGCGTGCACCGACTGCCACGCCAGCGAGGCCATCAAGGAGTACAAGAACACGGGCAAGATCACGCTCTCCAAGTGGGACGGCTCCAAGCTCGTCTTCACCAAGGGCGTCATCCCCATCCCGCCCGATTGGAAGACGGCCCTCCAACTGGACTTTGTCAATTACACAGGCGATCCCACCAAGCCCGAGACCGATCCGACTAAGTGGGTCTTCCTCAAGACCGGGGCAGACCTGATGCAGATGCTCTATGCGGAGCCGCTCACGGAGGAGCAGCTCAAGAAGCTCGGCCGCTAAGGACGGAGCAGGCAGAGGGCTTGGCTGCTGCCAGCCAAGCCCTCTCGGCTTTCAAAAAAACTGATGAAAATCATGTTCTTGTCTGATAGTTCTCATAGCACGATCAGGGAGAGCGCGCCTATACTAGGCTCAGACGCAAAGGAGGCACGAGGCACATGGTCGCACGGCTGGTTATAGCGATCTTGATCGCAGCAGGAGCTATTGTGTTGGGTTTTATTAGTTACGCGTTCTTCACCAGCCGCAGCGATCTCAGCAAATTCGCGCTCACGGAAGGTCGTGGGATCTTCGTCGACGACCCGACAGCCCTGAGGAACGAAGAGGCTCCGAGCTTGGGATTTCTCGCCCCAGACTTCACTCTGACAGATGTGAACGGTCAGAGTGTGAGCCTGAGCGGCTTTCGCGGCAAGCCCGTCTTATTAAATTTCTGGGCGACGTGGTGTCCCCCCTGCCGGAAAGAGCTTCCACAGCTTCAAGTATTTCACGAACGATACGGGGAGAAGATCACACTCGTAGGAATCAACTGGGGCGAGAACGCTAAGGCTGTCAAAGATTTCCTTGAGCGCTTCGGCGTGCGCTATCTCAATCTCCTTGACGAGCGCGGGACGGCGTTTACACTCTACAGGCTCACGGGTATCCCTGAAACCTTCTTCATCGATCCTGAGGGCTACCTGCGCGGAGCCTGGATCGGTCCGATCACGGCTGAAGAGATCGCCAGGGGCTTTGCTCGCTTAGGGCTCCTGACAGAAAGCGAGTGATCTATCTATGACGTGCACGGCGTGCGGGACGGTCAATACCCCCGATAGTCGCTTCTGCAAGCACTGCGGCGTGGCTCTCCAGGTTCTCTGCAGCCGATGTGCGACGGCGAACACGCCCGATAGTAGGTTCTGCAAGGCGTGTGGCACTGCCCTGACCCAAGCAGTTCCGGCTCCGCCGCCCCGCGCGACTGAGCTGGCCGTTGACGGCGCGTTGCGCGGCAAGGTCGCAGAGATCGTCAAAGTCCTAGGCGGGCTCAACTGCGGGCGCTGCGGCTATCGCACGTGCGCTGAAAACGCTTTAGCGATTGTGCGCGGTGAGGCTCCTCCGCACTCGTGCGTCCAGGGCGGCGAAGAGGCTGCCCGACAGATTCGTGCGATCTTGGGCCAAGCCGAACGCCCCAGCTTCGGCAGTCTCCTGTGGGAGCAGCTCACGTCTATTAAGCTCGCTATCGGGCTCATCGTCGTGATCGTTGTGCTCTCTATTATTGGTACGCTCATCCCTCAGGGCAAAGACCCGCTCTTCTACCTCACAAGCTATGGCGAAGCCGGGACGAATATCATCAGAGCCCTTCTGCTCGATAAGCTCTATCACTCGTGGTACTTTGTGAGCCTGCTCGTGCTGTTGGCTATAAATACGGGAGCATGTGCGATCAAGCGCTTCCGCGTCTCATGGGAGCTCATTCGCAAGCCCATCGAGTCCCGCACGGCTGAAGAGATCGCGCAGCTGCCCACTCAAGCCAAGCTTGATGCTCGGCTTTTCGACGCGCTCGAGGATCTTCTAAAACGCTGGCGCTACCGCGTGCGCCGTGAGGGGACACAGCTTGTCGCATATAAGAATCTGTGGGGCCGGCTGGGCATAGATATTCTCCACGTGAGCTTAATTATTATTCTCATTGGGGGCATCGTGGGGGGGCTGCTCGGATTTGAGAGCTTCCAAGTCGCGCACCAGGGCGAGACGTTTGCAGTCCCTCAGGGGAACTTCCAGGTTCGCGTCGACGAGCTGCGTGTCGAGCACTATCCCGATTCGGGCCAAGTCAAAGATTGGTATACAACGCTCACGGTGATTGACAACGGGCGGGAAGTCTTGACGAAGACCATCGAAGTGAACGAACCGTTGACATATAAGGGGATCTCGCTCTATCAAGCGTCGTTTGGCAGCGACTGGCTGGGCGGGGCCGAGCTGACATTTCGGGTAGAGCGCGTCAGAGAGGGTACTGGCGAACCTATCGGTGA
Source organism: Candidatus Bipolaricaulota bacterium (assembly GCA_030550495.1). GTDB lineage: Bacteria > Bipolaricaulota > Bipolaricaulia > RBG-16-55-9 > DRXL01 > JANXCC01. Next base: position 6,175 of record JAUQPG010000050.1, read on the forward strand.
GTTCACGGCGAAGGTCGGGACGACCTTCCCCTTGGCAGATGGGCGCATGGCCAAGGTCGTTGCGTTCTACCCTGACTTCATTGTCACGGAGGACAGACGGCCAGCGAATCGCTCCCAAGCTCTCAACAACCCCGCAGCGTTCATAGAAGTCTACAACGGCAACCAGAGAGAATTCACGACGTGGACATTCGCCCAGTTCCCGGAGTTCCAGCACGATTTTGCCACAGAGAACCCCTATCGGTTCTATCTCATAGGGATGAAGGCCCCGGAGTTTACCGGGCTGCAGATCGCGCGCAACCCCGGGATCCCCATCATCTACGTCGGGTTTGTTTTGCTAGTCTTTGGGCTGGCGCTGAACTTCTATCTGCCGCCGCGCCGTCTGTGGGCTGCCGTGAAAGAGAATACTCTCTATGTTGGCGGCTTGGGGCGCGAGCCGCGGGAGTTCGAACCCGAATTTGAAGAGATTCTCGCAAACCTAATACCCGCTTCTGAGGAAGCAGAGGAAAGGTCTCAACACAAGGAGGAGGTCACTCACTATGGATAGTGCGTTCTTCTTCTATCTTAGCGCCGTCGGATACTTTCTTGCGTTCGTCTTCTATCTGTTGCACCTGATCGGGAGCCCAACAGAACAAAAGTCTGGTCTGGGCATCGTCGCCGTGCCCCAGCCGTGGGTGCTCAAGCAGACGACCTGGGGCAAGATCGCCACGTGGACGACTCTTGTCACCGTGCTCATCATGACGGTCGGGATGGTGTTGCGCATCCTCGAGATGCATCGCGTCTCAGATTTCTGGATGCTGCCAGTGACCAATACCTATGAGACGTTGGCGTTCTTCGCCTGGGCGATCCCCTTAGTCTATTTGATATTTGAGTGGCGCTACAAGATGCGAGTCGTCGGGGTGTTCGCCACGGGCTTGGCGTTTCTGTTCATCGCCTTGGCGTCATCGCCCTTGCTGTCGAGCGAGGTGCGCCCGTTGGTGCCGGCGCTCCAAAGCTATTGGCTTGTGTTGCACGTCTCTTTTACGCTCGGCGGTGAGGCGTTTTTTGCTGTCGCGTTTGGTGCGGGCGCGCTCTTCTTATGGCTCCAGCGGCGCGGGGGAAATCTCCAAACGCTGAAGCTCTTAGACAATCTGGGCTACAAAGCGATTGCGCTGGGGTTCCCGCTCTTTACGCTGGGCGGGCTGGTCTTCGGGGCGATCTGGGCGCAGCATGCCTGGGGACGCTACTGGGGTTGGGACCCCAAAGAGACCTGGATGCTCATCACGTGGTTCTTCTATGCGCTCTATTTGCACGTGCGGGTGAAGTGGGGCTGGCGCGATGCGAAGACCGCGTGGCTCGCTGTCTTAGGATTTGCTGTCGCGATGTTCACCTGGTGGGGCGTGAACTATCTCTTGGTGGGGTTGCATAGTTACGCAGGCTAAAAAAAAAGAAGGAGGTGATCACTATGTTCAAGCGCGCGCTTGGCATCGCGCTCGTGCTGTTGGTCCCCCTAGGGGTGACAGCGATAGTCTTTGGAGTTGCACAACAGCAGCAGCCTCCGGCCATCCCTAAGGGACACGTCTCGATCAAGACGGGAGCCCCAGTTGAACTCTGCTTCCGGTGCCATAAGAATCCTCCGCCCCTGCCCACGGAGAAGACGTCGTTCTGCTCGACGTGCCATATCAATATTCACATCGAAGAGACGGAGTTCGTGGACGTCGTGCGGGTGGGGAATCGCTCCAAGCACCCCGTAGAATTTACGTGGGCGGCAGCGGACTGCTCGTCGTGTCATACGAAGCCCCATAAGACCAAAGTGGCGCCACACCCGGTCACAGAGAAGCAGCCGTTGAGCGCCTTCTGTCAGCCGTGTCACTTGAACCCGGCTCAACCAGAAAAAGCCATCGGTGGGCAAGAGAAGGCCGGAGAGTTCTGCGCTGGGTGTCACCATATTGGGATGAAGCCGACGCACGTCAAAGCCCCAGCAGGAGTCAAGGTCAACTTCTGCTTCGGCTGTCATAAGATGGCGCCGTAACCGGACTTTGACTGAGATCAGTTTTGAAAATATCTCATATCATAGACAGTAGCTGTATAGAGCAGCTACACTGTAGGGGCAAAACAGAGTCTGAAAGGAGGTGAATCAGGACAAAAATCTACAAACTGATTAAGAAGGAGGCTCACTGCCATGAGACGACGGATCTTTTATGTCGGTTTGTTGCTCCTGGGTCTTGTAGCTATTGGGCTGATGGCTGCATCTTTAGGCCCTGCGGACGAGTGGGTCAAGAGCAAGCACGCGAATCGCGAAACAGCTCTCGCGGAAGCGACCGTGGAGTCCCGTGGGGCGCTGGCTGCTCATTGTGGCCGTTGCCACAGCGAGCAGGGCTTTCTCGCCTGGCTGCCCCAATTGCTCGCGGGTAACCCCGGCTTGATCGTTGACCCCAGCACGGGCAAGCCCGCTGAAGTCCCCTATCTGACTCAGTTGGGACTGACGAAAGAGAAAGTCCAGCCCATCACGTGCACGGTCTGCCATGGTGAGGGCTTTGCCCTGCGCATCAGCGGCAGCACGCCCCTGTTGCCCTCGGGCTTTGCGGCTGCGGGTGTGGGCAAGGGCGCGATGTGCATGACGTGTCATAACACGCGCAACGGCCGCATCCAGTGGGATTCTTCTGATCCCAAACGCTACACCGGGCCGCACGAGGCTGCTCAAGCCGATGTCATCATGGGGAAGAACGTCTACTTCTTCAATGACACGGCGGAGCTGGTCTCCCCTCATGCCGCGTTCACGGGCGATTCGTGCGTGACGTGCCATAAGACCCTGGGCAAGGAAGGGCATACGTTCGAGCCATCAGAGACGTCATGCGCGAGCTGTCACGGCGCAGCAATGAAGATCGAGTTTGTCACCGAGCCGACGAAGCACCTCCTCGAGCAGCTGCGAGTCGCGATCGAGAAGAAGGTGCTCGCGGTGCGTGACAAGATCAAGGTCGTGACCGCCTGGGACCCCAAGACCGATAAAGACACGCCCAACACAGCTATTGACGCCACCCAGATCAAGAGCGTGGACTTCCTGACCATTCACGGTCAGCTCGCGTTCAAGTTCACTATGGCCGATGGCAGTGAAATCTACAGCCAGATTGGGAACGTCAAGGATGCCCCAGGCGATCAGGGCAAGCCGGTCTTCGCCACTTCGGATCCGGTCGTGCGGGCAGCACATAACTATATGCTCGTCACGTACGACGGGAGCAAGGGGGTGCATAACCCCAAGTTCGTCCGCGATGTGCTACTTGCGACAGTAAAAGCGATGTCCCAGTAGTCGAAAGGAGGTCGTATCATGATGAAACAATGGGGTCTGCTTGCAGCACTCATCGTGATCGGTGGGGCTGTAGGCGCAATGGTCTTTGCAGTAGCGCAGCAGCCACCGCCGCTGCCCCAAGGGCATATTCCCGTACCTCCAGACAGCACGGCCGCT